>NZ_AP027130.1:1860000-2170000 GCF_027925145.1 Thermodesulfomicrobium sp. WS | reverse complement strand
GGTTTCTCCCACGGCGCGGGAGACAGCGAGCAGGCATGCGGAGACAATACCCGGTAGGGCGGCGGGCAGGACGACCCGCTTGATGGTCTCGCTGGGGAAAGCCCCCAGGGCGAGGGACCCCTCGCGCAGGTTTTGCGGTACAGCGCTGATGACGTCATCGGCCAAGGAGGAAACCAAGGGGATGATCATGATGCCCATGACCAGTCCGGGGCTCAAGGCATTGGTGGAATCCGCCTGCAGTCCCAAACGGCCGGCGGTCTCGACGACCAATGGGCTCACGGTGATGGCGGCGAAGAAGCCGTACACCACGGTGGGGATGCCCGCTAAGATTTCCAAGGTGGGCTTGGCGATGCGCCGGATGAGCGGCGAGGCGTACTCGGACATGCAGATGGCGGAAAAAAGTCCCACCGGGATGGCCACGCTCATGGCAATGCAGGTGATGAGCAGCGTTCCGGCAAAAAGCGGGACTGCGCCGAAGAGACTGCTGTCCACCGTGCCGTCGGGCCGCAGGGCGTCGTCCGGATTCCATTGGGTGCCGGTGATGAACTCCCACAAAGACACCAGCCGAAAAAAGTGGATGGCCTCAAAGATCACTGAAGCCACAATGCCTATGGTGGTGAGGATGGAGATCAGCGAGGCCACGAAGAGCATACGCTGAATCGTCTTCTCGATGGCTTCCCGGGCCCGAAAGTGGGGCTGGATGGCCCGGAGCGCGAGGAAAAGCCCCACCATTGCGGCGACCACGGTGGAGGCGGCGACCACCGGCATGGGGATGGAGAGGATGCCGGCAAGGTAGAGGCCAAGGGCCGCAAGGTTGATGGCGAGCGCAGGTTTGGCAGCCCCGAGCACGGCATACCAACCAAAAATGCCGGCAGAGCCAGCAAAGGGGGACGGCGTCGCGCTTTGGGCCAGGTGCTTGCCCCGACCCAGTCGATATCCAAAGGCCGCCAGGGGAAGAAGACCCAAAAAAAGCACGATGGTCAGTGTTTGCGTCACGGTGATTGCCCCAAGCACGCGGGAAGGGCCGAGCCTTCCCGCGTGTTGCGTGTGGTTACTGGAGTTCGTCCTTGGTCAGCTTCACCCGGTTCAGCACCTTCTGCCGGGCCTTTTCCCGCACGTCCGCGGGCAGGGGCACGAGGCCGATGCGCTTGAGGGCCCCTTTGTCGCCGATCATGCGCTCGCTCATGAAGAGCTCCACGTACTCCTTGAGCCCCGGAATCTTATCGTAGTGGGCGTTCTTCACATAGAAGTACAGGGATCGGGAGATGGGGTAGGTGCCTTGGGCGATGGTATCGAGGCTGGGAGTTACGCCATCGATGGTCGCGGCCTGGATGGTATCTTGGTTTTCCTCAAGGAAGCTGTAGCCAAAAATACCCACGGCGTTTTTGTCCTTGGCGAGCTTTTGGACGATGAGGTTGTCGTTTTCGCCGGCAGGCACGTAGGCGCTGTCCTGACGGACCTTTTTGTAGCCCTTTTCGTAGCTGCCCAGTTTGTGGGCCACCTTTTCGATCACCAGTTCTTCAAAGGCATCCCGGGTGCCCGAAGACGTGGGCGGGCCGTAGATGACGATGGGGCGTTTGGGCAGATCCGGGCTGATCTGGTCCCAACTGGTGTAGGGGTTGGGGATGAGTTTGCCGTCTTTGGGGACCTCGGCGATGGTGGCCAGGGCGATCTGCTCCAGGGTGAGCTTGAGGGGCGCGTCGTCCTTGTTCTGGGCGATCACGATGCCGTCAAAGCCGATGAGGGCCTCGGAGATGTCCGTCACCCCGTTCTGTTCCGCGGTTTCGAACTCCGAGCGCTTCATGCGGCGCGAGGAGTTGGTGATGTCCGGGGTGTTTTCTCCCATGCCCGCGCCAAAGAGCTTGTGGCCGCCGCCCGAACCCGTGGATTCCACCACCGGGGTCTTGAATTTGCCTGTGGCGCCGAGCTCTTCGGCCACGAAGCTGGAAAAGGGAAATACCGTGGACGATCCCACGATCTTCACCTGATCCCGCGCCTGGGCCAGGCCGGTGCTGGCCACGAAGAGGGCCGCGGCAAGAAGTACCTTACAAAATCCACGCATAGTGTCGTCCTCCGTGTCATGGGTTTGGGGTGAATGGCTGGGGGAGGATGTACGCAGGGCTTGTGACAGCGGTGCGGTTTCTTGGTGACAAGTTGGTGACAGATGCGATGCGTGTTTCTGTGCTGGGTACGTGATGATGCCTCCCCGGCCCGTTGTGTGGGCCGGGGAGATTTTTTATCGCGCGCGCCGGTCGCGGACGCAGACGCTTCCGGGCAGCGACTTGGCGTAGCCTTTCACCTGGGCTGCGGTCTCGCTCAAGCTTTGCAAGGTGCAGCCTTGGCAGCGCTGTTCCACAATGGCGATGGAAACCGATACCAAGGGAAATTGCCGTTCCTGGCCGTCGCGGCCTTTGCCGAAAATCCAGCCGCGGGCCCGGTCTTCGGGGGTGTAGTGGAGCGGCGCCAAACGCCGGAAGCAGCGCACCACCGCCTTGCCGATGCGATCCGCCCGGGCAGGGTCCACGATGGCCACGAAGTCGTCGCCCCCTACATGGGCAAGAAAATCTCCATGGCTGCCATGCCGGCCAATGGCCCAGGTCAGGATGCGGGCGAGGAGCAAGATGATCTGGTCGCCCTTCTGAAAGCCGTAGACGTCATTGTAGACCTTGAAGTTGTCCAGGTCGGCGTACATGAGGCAGATGCGATTGTCCCGGCGCAGGGCCAGTTCCAGCTCTTTTTCCAGGGTGACGTTGCCCGGCAGCCCGGAGAGGGGATTGACTCCCTTGGCCATCTCCACCTGCACCTGGGCCAAGGACTGGAGCATGTCGTGCACCGTGGCGGTGCCCAGCACCCGCTCTTCCGAGGTGACGATGACGTCGTCGTACACCTTGATGGCGGCGCGGCCGTGGGCGCGCTGGGCGATGATCTCTACGGGCTCTTGTTCATCGGCCACGAGCGGGGCCTTGTCCATGATGCTGGTGATGGGTTTGTCGGCGTAGAGGGAGCGGCCATAGAGGGAGGCCAAATGACGGTCCAGTCCATGGGCCATGATCAGACCCACGGGACGGTTTTCCTGGTCCGCCACCACCACGGCATGGGCGGCGCTGCGTTGCAAAAGACGTTGCACCTCGGATACCTTGGTGTCGGGAGTGACGGTGGGGACGGGTCGTGCCAGGCGGCCGATGGGCGCGGAGCATGCCAGGCGGGCGGCGAGGCGTATCCGCGGCGGAGCCATATCCCGGATGTCGATCCCGACTTCGTTTTTGGGAAAGCAGGGGCGGCCGAGAAAATAGCCCTGTCCGAAGCCCACGCCGATATCCATGAGGGCCGTGGCCTCGCCCTTGCGTTCGATGCCCTCCGCCACGATGTGGGCGCCGATTTTTTCCGCGAAGGTGACCATGGTCTCCATGAGGGCGCGGCGTACCGGGTCTTTGTCCACGTCGCGCACCAGCCCCATGTCGATCTTGATGAAGTCCGGCCGCAGGGCGGCGATGGTGGCGAGTCCCGAGTGTCCGGCGCCGGCATCGTCCACCGCCACCCGGAAGCCCTGGCTGCGGTAGTGTTCCAAGGTCTTTTGGAGAAGCGCCAGGTCTTGGATGGCATGGCGCTCGGTGATCTCGAAGACCACCTGTTCGGCGGCGATGTGCGCGGCGTCCAAGAGTTCGCGCGTGGTGCCTGGGGTGAAATCGGGGTCCGCGATGGTGCGGGGATGGATGTTGAGAAAGAGATTCTGGTTGGGGGCCAGCCTTCCGATCTGGGCGATGGCCTGGGCGCGGCACACCTGCTCCAGGGCAAAGAGCTGTCCGCATTTTTCTGCAACGCAGAAGAGTTCCATGGGAGAATGGAGGGGGCTGTCCTTGGGGCCGCGGGCGAGGGCCTCCCAGGCAAAGACCGCGCCGGTGCGCAGATCGAAGATGGGTTGGTACAGGCAGTGGATCTGCCGTCCATGAAGGATGCGGCGAAAGAGGCTGTGCTGGGGGATGTGCACCCGAACGGAAAGGGCCTGTTTGGCACCGGTAGCGATGGATCCGAGCATGGGAAAGAGACCTCCTGCAAAGGTGACGCGTGTGCTTTGGCGAGGGCATGTGACGTTTTCGCGAAGACCGCAGGGCGCTTGCGTCACAAGATGCTTTGTTGCAGGCTTGTCACAAAACCGCCTCGGGTTCGTGACGGGGGCGTGGCACCAACGGCGGGTACGACGACACGGGAGAGGTGCATGGCGCACAATATTTTGGTGATCGAAGACGACGCGGACATTGCCAACCTTTTGGCGTTTCATATCAAGGCCGCAGGCTATGGATGCACGGTCACTCGCGATGGCAAGGCCGGCGTGCGCCTTGCCCACAGCGAGCGCCCGAGTCTCATCCTTTTGGATCTCATGCTCCCGGGCATGAGCGGCCTTGAGGTGTGCAAAACCCTCAAGAGCGCTCCGGAGACCGACCATATCCCCATCATCATGCTCACTGCCCGGGGCGAGGAGGTGGATCGGGTATTGGGTTTTGAGCTCGGGGCCGAGGATTATGTGGTCAAACCTTTCAGCCCGCGGGAACTCATGCTGCGCATCAAAAATGTGCTGCGTCGCCGCACTCTCCATGCCGGCGCTCCTCAGCGGTGGGAGCGTGGCGGGCTGGTGGCCGATTTCGAGGCGCATATCCTCTATGTGGATGGCGAGGACGTGCATCTGACCCGTACCGAGTTCGCCTTGCTGGCGGAACTCGTTCACCGGGAAGGCAAGGCCCTTTCCCGGGAGCATTTGCTCTCCACGGTTTGGGGCTATGAGTTCGAAGGCTATTCCCGTACCGTGGATACCCACGTGCGCCGGCTGCGCCGCAAGATGGGCCCGTATGCCGATCTCATCGAGACCGTGCGCGGGATCGGGTATCGCCTGCAACGGGCGAAGGAGGAGGCATGAGATTCGGGCGATCGGTGCGTGGCCGCTTGTGGATTGCCGGCCTGGGCATTGTGCTCGTGGCGGGAGTGGTGGTGGCTTTTTTGATGGGGCGCACCGTGCTTCCGCAAATGGAGGCGGAAACGATCCAGCGGGCGCGACAAGAGGCCCAGGCAACCGTGGCGTTGGTGCGCCGTCTGGCTCCGCCCACGGTGGAGGTCGCCGACGAGACCTTGCGTGATGTGGCGGTGGCCTTGGATGCCCGTATCACCTACGTGGAGCGGCAGGGGGCGGTGGTGCTCGATACTTCCCTGCCGCTGGACAAGGCGCGAAAGCTGGAAAACCACGCCACCCGGCCTGAGATCATGGAGGCGCTGGCCTCCGGCACGGGAGTGGCCGTGCGCGCAAGTGATACATTGCAGCAAGATATGGTCTACGTGGCCCTGGCGGTGCCTGCGGTGGGAGGACTTCCCGCCGGCGTGCTGCGCTTGGCGGTGCCGTATGGAGACGTCGGCAGGGTCGTCGCCCAGGCCCAGGCCCAGGCCATGGGGGTTTTTGCCGTGGTGGCTGTCCTGGCGTTGGTGGGGGTGGCCCTGGTGGCGCGCTCCCTGCAAAGGGCCATCGGTGCCATCAGTCAGGAGATGGCCCGGGTGGGCGACAACGCCATGCCGCGGTTGGACGACGAAGCGGCCCTGGAGGAGCTTGTCCCGCTGATTCGTGCCTTCAATGCCATGGCGGCGCGGGTGCAGGCCCATCTGGCCACAGTGGTCAAGCAGGGCCGCGAGCTGGAGGCCGTGCTCAACGGCATGCGAGCCGGCGTGGTGGTGCTCGACACCCATGGCCGCATCGTGCGCGGCAACCCTGCGGCCCGGGATCTGTTTGCGGATCTGGAGTCCTTCGTGGGGCGACAGATCATGGAGCTGACCTTGGAGCCCGCCTTGCAGCAGGGCTGTGAGGAAGTCCTTGCCCGCCGCACACGCGGCGAGGGCAGTCCGCTCAAGGTGGAGGCGACCATGGGCGGGCGCATTTTCGACGTTTCCTTGGTGCCGGTGCCCGAGGACCCGGACATTGGCGTCATCCTCCTCTTTCACGACATTACCGCCATCAAGCGGGCGGAGCAGGTCCGGCGAGATTTTGCGGCCAACGTCTCGCATGAATTGCGCACCCCGCTGACCTCCATCAAAGGCTACGCCGAGACCCTGCTGGGACTGGAGGCGTGCGCCACGGAGCCGGTGCGCGGATTTGTGGAGACCATCCTGCGCAATGCCAACCACATGCACGCCCTGGTGGAGGACGTGCTCCAGCTCTCCCGTCTGGAACACGGTCGGGTACAGATACCCCTTGCGCCTGTCGCCCTGACCAGCGTGGTCGCTCTGGCATGGAGGGGATTGTCCGTGCCTCATGGGGTGACGCTGGAGGTGGAGGTGGATGCCCTCCCCTTGGTGCAAGGCCACCAGGACTCTTTGGTGCAAGTATTTCGGAATGTTTTGGAAAACGCCCTCAAGTATGTCCCGCTGCCGGGCGGCCGGATACGCATCCATGGCGCAGTCCACGACGGCAGGGTCTTGGTGCATGTGGACGACAATGGCCCCGGCATCCCGGCCGAGGATGTGCAGCGTGTGTTCGAGCGCTTTTTCCGTGTGGAAAAGGACCGTAGCCGTACGGTGAGTGGTACTGGCCTCGGGCTCGCCATCTGCCGGCACCTCATGCATCTTCTTGGTGGGTCCATCGTGGCCCAGAGCCCGGTGCCCGGACAAGGCTCCGGCGCTCGTTTCACCATCACATTGCCTGGAGCTGGAGTGTGACCATCCCATGAGCACCCAAGTGAAAATCGCCGCCCGCCATCTGGATTTCTATTATGGCGAGGCACAGGCCCTCTTCGACGTCTCCTTTGACATGTATGTGCGCCAAGCCACGGCCCTCATTGGTCCGTCGGGGTGCGGCAAGTCCACGTTCTTGCGCTGTCTCAACCGCATGAACGACCTCATTCCCGGCACCCGTACCACCGGGGAACTCACTATGGACGGCCAAGACATCCTCGGCCCAGCCGTGGACGTGGTGACCTTGCGCCGCCGTGTGGGCATGGTCTTCCAAAAGCCCAATCCTTTTCCCAAGAGCATCTTCGATAACGTGGCCTATGGCCTTCGCGTCAATGGCGCCCGGGACAAGGCCTTCATCGCCCAGCGGGTGGAAGAGAGCCTGCGCCTGGCAGCCTTGTGGGACGAGGTGAAAGACCGTCTGCATGATTCGGCCCTGGGGCTTTCCGGAGGCCAGCAGCAGCGGCTCTGTATTGCCCGCGCCCTGGCCGTGGAGCCGGAAGTGCTGCTCATGGATGAGCCGGCCTCGGCCTTGGATCCCATCGCCACCCAGAAGATCGAAGAACTCATTTATGATCTCAAACAGCGCTTCACCATTGTTATCGTGACCCACTCCATGCAGCAGGCCGCCCGAGTCTCGGACCGCACGGCCTTCTTCTACATGGGCCGGCTCATCGAAGTGGGGGATACGGAGCAGATCTTCACTCGGCCGGCCAATGCGCAGACCGAGGACTATATCACGGGCCGCTTTGGCTAGGCCGCAAGGAGGAATGCGTTATGACGACCCATCTCCATGGGGAAATGGAACGTCTGCGTCTGCAGGTGCTACATATGGTGCGCTTGGTCGAGAATGCAGTGACGAGGGCGATCCAGGCCTATGTGACGCGGGATGAATTTTTGGCCGAGGCCGTGGTGGACGGCGATGCCGAGGTCAATGCTCTAGAAGTCTCCATCGACGAGACTTGCCTCAAGCTCCTCGCCTTGGAGCAGCCTGTGGCCAGCGACTTGCGTTTCGTGCTGGGCTGCATGCGCATCAGCGTCGATCTCGAACGCATTGCTGACGAAGCCGTCAACATTGCGGAGCGGGCGATGATTTTGAGCGCGCGGCAGCCCCTTCCTTTCCAAAAGCCTATCGAGTACATGGGGGAGCGAGCCCTGGCCATGCTGCGCAGCGCCACCCAAGCCTTTGTGCGTGGGGATACGGAGTTGGCCTTGGAAATATGGCGCTGTGATGCGGAGATCGACACCCTCAACCATCGCAACATGCGTGAGGTCATCGAATATATGCTCCACGAGACGCCGGCCATTGAGCGGTCCGTGCATACCATCCTCATTGTCCGGCATTTGGAGCGCATCGCCGACCTGGTGACCAATATCTGCGAGTCGGTGGTGTTCATCGTCAAGGGTATCAACATCAAGCACAAAAACGCCTTTGATCAGCGCTAGACTGCCTTGGCGCGTCCGTTTTTGCCCGGCCGTGCGCCGGGCTTTTTATGCCTGGGGAGCCTTCGGGATGCGGATGCGGAAGGTGGTCCCTCGGCCGGGTTCGCTTTCTACTTCGAGGTCGCCGTCGAGGTTGCGCACGATGCCGTAGCAGATGGCAAGCCCTAGGCCCGTGCCCTTGCCCACGGGCTTGGTGGTGAAGAAGGGCTCGAAGATGCGCTGGCGGTGTTCCGGCGCAATCCCCTGGCCATTGTCTTCCACTTCGATCACTGCATGCCCCTCTTGGGAAAAGAGCCGGACCACGACGGCGCCGTGGTCATGATCAATGGCGTCCATGGCGTTGTTGAGGAGATTGAGGAGCACCTGCTGGATTTCCGTGGCCGAAGCGCGGACCGGAGGCGTGTCGTGCAGATCGAGGGTAAGGGTCATGCCGCGCTGGTAGACCCGGGCGCGGATGAGGGAGGCGATTTCTTGGATGAGGGGGGCCAACTCCACAGGTTGGGCCGCAGTGTTGGTCTTGCGGGCAAAGCTCAACAGATTGTGGGTGATCTCCCGGCAGCGGCGGCCCTGGGTGGTGATCTCTTGGACGGAATTACGGATCTCTTTGAGGGTCTCGGGGTTGTGGAGGTCGTCCCCCTCGAGAAGGTCCGCAATCCATCCGGCGTTTTCCATCATGATGGCCACGGGATTGTTGATTTCGTGGGCGACCCCGGCGGCGAGTTCGCCAATGGCGGCGAGTTTGCTTTTTTCCACGATTTGCTGCTGCAGGCGCTCCTGGAGGGCGTAGGCGGCGCCGAGGCGGCGTTCCATACGGCCGGCGACCAGGTGGATGACCGTGATGATGGCGATGATGCCCAGGGTGACGGTACTCACGGCAGCGATGCGGGCGAGATACAGCGGCCGCAGGGCGTCGAAGCGTTCCTGCTGGAGGATGAGCAGCCACTGGCCGCCTTTGAGGGGAGCAACGCAGGCCAGGGAGGCGATGCCCTGGGTGTTGTCGCCCTCGAGCACGATGGCTTGGTCAGCGGCAAGATCGCGGAGCACCAGGGCGGTGAGCACATTGGGCGGCAGGGACGAGGCGTCGCCGGCGTCGGTCTGGAAGGCGCCGCGGCGGTTGATGATAAAGGCCTTGCCCGTGCGTCCCAAACGGATCTCCCGCACCCGGGCGTTGAATTTGCCGAAATCGATGGCGGCCCGCAGCAGCCAGGGCCTTTTTTCGGCGTCCCAAAGGCGCACGGTCACGAAGAAATGCGGGCTGCGCCGGGCCCCGAGGGCAACGTCGGAGACGAACGTCTCTTGGTCTTTGGCGAGGGCAAACCACGGTGCGTCGGCGTAGGACGTCCGGTGGAACTGGGGCGGGCCGGCATAGGCCACTTGCCGTCCTTGGGGATCGATGAGCCCCAGGTCGGTGTACATGGGGCCGAAGGCATCGTTGAGGGCGGTCAGACGCGCTTCGAGATAGCGGGTGTCGGCGAGGCGAGACACAGGGACACTGTGGGCCTCGAGGCGGAGCGTGGCAGCGCGCTCCTCCAGGAAGCGGTCGATGATTTGGGCGTGGCGCAAGGCCTGGGTGCGCAGGTGGTCGAGGACGGTCCCCCGGTAGATGATGTCGTAGGCGTAGAAAAGGATGGCGGAGACGAGCAGCAGCGGGGTGATGGCCACCGCTACGGTGACCCGCCGTAAGGTGTGTTCGGCCTCCTGGCCGGGGTTGCGGGGTGCGTCTGCCATGGCCGGGCCTTGTGGCAGAGAAGGCCGCATTCGTCCAGCGATGGCGGCGGATTTCAGGTGCGCAGATGAGGCATCCCGGGCACTAGAGGTACCAGCGCCAGGAGCGGCCCAGGGCGAAGAGCTCCGCGAGCGGGGTGTGGGGGGTGGCGAGCTTGTTGGCCAGGTACACGAAGAGGTAGGCGGTCTGGAGGGCGTCGGCCAGGGCGTCGTGGGCGGGAAAGGTGGGCAGCCCCAGTTCTTCGGCCAGGTCCGCCAGGTGGTAGGAAATGCGCAGGTCGTAGCGGTCGTAGGGAGACGTCAGGCGTTCTTCGCGCCAGATCATGGCCAGGCGCAGGGTGTCCAGGCACGGGTTCTGGGGTTCGACGCCGTATGCCGTGCGGCAGGCGCGGCGCAGAAACTGCATGTCCAGACCGATATGGTGCCCCACCACGAAGGTGCCGTGGAGAAACTGGAGAAACGACGGCAGCATCTCTTCCAAGGCTGGCGCTTCGGCCACGGCTGCGGGGGTGATGCGGTGGATGAGGGTGCTTTTCTTGGGGACACCTTTTTTGGGGCGCACCAAGGCGGAGAAGGTCTTTTCCGCCACGATGGAAAGCCCCTGCACCCGTACCGCGCCCAGGGCCACGATCTCGTCCTGGCGCGGGGAGAGTCCGGTGAGTTCGGTGTCGATGACCGTGAACACGGTTTCCGCTAGGCTCTGGTCTTGGCGCAGATGCCGGCAGGCCTCGTTGTTGGAGATAAGGACCGGGGGAGGGGCAAGTTTGGGTCCCAGAAAGCGGCCGAAAAGTGATCGCAGCATCAGAACCTCAAGTGGAAGGTGTCGCGCAGGACTTCGTGCAGGGCCGAGACCAGGCCGAAGGCCTCGCGCAGGGTGCGTTTTTCCAGGGCCGTGAGGGTGCTCGGATCGATGTAGTTGTGGGGCTGCTGCCCGGCCTCCACCTGTTCGAGCTGGCGTGCCAGACGCAAGTGGAGCAGAAATTCAAAGGCTTCCCGGGCTTCGCTGTGCAGATCCCGGGAGATATGGCCGCCGGCGTGCAGCGCGTCCAAGCGGCCCAGGGTCCCGGTCTCGGGGATACCGTGGTAGAGGGCCATGACCCGGGCGAAGTCGAGAAAGGGCAAGAGTCCCCGGGTTTTGATGTCCAGGGAGTTTTTATGCTGGCCGTCCTTTTCCACCACGAATCCCTTGAAGAAGGTGAGCGGCGGCCGGGCGCGCACGGCCTCGGCTGCCAGGTAGCGCAGGAATACCGTTTGCCCGGCGCAGCTCGTGGTGATGTGGTCGCGAAGCTCTGTGCCCAGGTGCATGCGGCCAAACAGGGGGCGAAAATCGAAGAATATCGAGCTGTGGAGCACTTCCGTGGGCTCCGGGCTCGTGCGCCAGCGGTCCACCCGTTCTTTCCAGTGGCCAAGGCTTCCCCGCCATTGGGGGTTCACGGCCATCATCTGCGCCGGACAGCGGGGGATGCCGCAGCGCAAAAGGTGCCCTTCCATACGGCTGGTGAGGGCCTGAAAATAGACTTCCCCTGCCCGGGCCACAAAGTCTTCGGAGACGTCCGCGCTGATGAGGGCGTTGTCTTGGTCCGTGGAGAAGGTCTGTTCCTGGCGGCCTTCGCTTCCCATGAGGATCCAGACGTAGGGTACTGGGGAAGGGCCGATCTCGGCGGTAAGGAGCTCCAGGAGGCGGATGACGATCTGGTCGTTGAGAATGGCGATCAGCCGCGTGATATGTCCGGCCTTGGCCCCTTCGCGGATGAGGGTGCGCACTACCGCGGGGATGCGGCCGTGGATGGGATAGAGTCCCTCGAAGGTGCCCTGGGAGGCGATGTCCTGAAACAGGGCCAGGGGCGAGCGGCCTTGTACCACGAGGAGGTCGTGGGAGCTGATGACACCGAGGATCTCTCCGTCGCGCTCGACAGCCAGGTGATGGATGGATTCGGCCATCATGGTGGTGAGGGCGTCGAAACAGGTGGCGCTGTGCGGCAGGGTGCGTACCGGCGTGCTCATGATGGTCTCTGCCGGGGCTTGGGAATCCATCCCGAAGGCCAGGGCCTTGCGCAGGTCCGTGTCGGTGATGATGCCGCAGATCCCTCCTGAGGGCTCGCGAAAGAGCAGCGAGCCTGTGCCGTGGCGCAGCATTTCCCGCGCTGCGGTTTGGATGGTGGTGCCGAGCGGCACGGTGACCGGCGGCCGATGGATGAGATCCACGAGCTTTTGGGTGAACAGCGGCAGCGTGGTCTCGCTGCCGCCCACCGCCGGTCGGTGGCGGATATCCTCGAAGGCGCGATCGAGTGCCCCTTGCGCCAGGGTCTTGAGATAGAACTGGGTCAGCTCCGGGTGGCGCGCCATGGTCTCGAGAAAGACCCCGCGCGGGATGGCCACCACAAAGGTGTCTTCCAAGGCCTCGGCGTCCATGGTGGCGTGGGTGCCGTGAAAGAGGCACACCGCCCCAACACTGGCCCCTTCGCTGCGGATATCCACAAGGCGGGTGGCGCCGTTTTCTTCCACAAAGAGCTTGATGGCCCCTTTTTGGATCACCAGAAGATGGGAGATCTCGCTTTTGCCGCGGGTAAAGATGCGGGTGCCTTGGGGAAAGAAGTCCACCGTGGCCTGGCGCGCCAGGTGGACGATGGCCTCAGCGGGCAGGTCGGAGAACGGCAGTGTCTGCCTGAGAAACGTGGTGATGGGGCTTTGGGGATCGCTGGGGCGCATAGGGCTTCCGCGGTGGTCCAGGGGAGGACTCCCCTGGACCTGGTTGCTTGGTTAGTGGTCGATGGCGGCGCCTGCCCCGCGGGGGATGCGCACGTGTTCCACCAGTTCTTGGACAGCCTCAGGCGGCGGCGCAGTCACGAGGGAGACCACCGCGGTGACGGTGAAGTTGAGGAGCATGCCGATCACGCCCACGCCTTCGGGGACCAGACCAAAGAGCCATGGCTGCATTCCCAGGAACTTCACCTGGATGATGTAGAGCAAAGTCAGCCCGATTCCGCAGCTCATGCCAGCGATGGCCCCTTCGCGGGTGGCGCGCTTCCAGAACACGCCCAGCACGATGATGGGGAAAAAGCTCGACGCCGCCAGACCGAAGGCCAAAGACACCACCTGGGCCACGAAGCCCGGCGGATTGATGCCGAAGTATCCGGCCACGAGCACCGCCAGGCCGATCATCACCCGACCGAGGGTCAGGCGGTTCTTCTCCGACGCCTTGGGGTTGATGACGCGGTAGTAGAGGTCATGGGAGATGGCCGAGGCAATGACCAAGAGCAGGCCCGAGGCCGTGGACAGGGCTGCGGCCAGGCCGCCGGCGGCCACCAGGGCGATCACCCAGGCGGGCAGGTTGGCGATTTCCGGATTGGCGAGCACCATGATGTCATTGTCGACGAAAAGTTCGTTGGCCCCGTCGGCAGGTTTGTTGGCCAGCAGCCGCTGCCCTTGAGGGCCGGTTTGGCCGGTGAACTGCGGCTTGCCCGCAATGGCCAAGCCCTTGGTGTACTGGATGATGCCATCGTTGTTTTTATCCACCCAGGCGATGAGGCCGGTACGTTCCCAGTTTTTGAACCAGCTGGGGGCCTGGGCGTAGGAGACGCCGTTGACGGACCGGATCATGTTGTAGCGGGCAAAGGCACCCACGGCCGGGGCAGCGGTGTAGAGGATGGCGATGAAGAGGATGGCGTAGAAGGCCGACAGACGGGCCGCCCGCACCGTAGGCACGGTGTAGAAGCGGATGATGACATGGGGCAGCCCCGCGGTGCCCACCATGAGGCAGGTGGTCACCGCCACCATGTTGAGCAGCGCCAGACCTGATGAAGCCTTGGTGTACGGCCCAAATCCCAGGTCCGTGGTGATGGCGTCCAGGGTTTGGAGAAAATACATGCCTGCGTCCGGGCCTTGGGCGATGCGGTCGCCAAAGCCCAGTTGCGGCAGGGGATTGCCGGTGATCTTCATGGAGATGGCCACCGCCGGCACCAGGAAGGCGATGATGAGCACCAGGTACTGGGCCACCTGCGTCCAGGTGATGCCTTTCATGCCGCCCAGGGAGGCATAGAAGAACACGATGACCATACCGATGACCACGCCGGTATTCACATCCACCTCGAGGAAGCGGGAGAACACGATGCCCACCCCGCGCATCTGCCCGGCCACGTAGGTAAGGGACACGAAGATGGCGCACACCAGGGCGACGATGCGGGCCGTGGTCGAGTAGTATCGGTCCCCCACGAAATCCGGCACGGTGAATTTGCCGAACTTGCGCAAGTATGGGGCGAGCAGCAGGGCGAGGAGCACGTAGCCGCCGGTCCAGCCCATGAGGTACGTGGCGCCGCTAAAGCCCATGAACGAGATCATGCCCGCCATGGAGATGAAGGAGGCGGCGCTCATCCAATCGGCCGCAGTGGCCAGGCCGTTGGCCAAAGGTGGTACGCCGCCGCCGGCCACATAGAAGCCTTTGGTGTCGCGCACGCGGGATGCCCAGGCAATGCCCAAATACAGGGCAAAGGACGCCCCCACCATGATATAGGTCCAGGTCATGATGGACATGGTGCTTGCTCCTTATTCGTGCACATCGAATTGTTTATCCACTCGTTCCATGATGAGAAAATACGCCAAAATGAGGAGGATGAAGACGTAAATGGCGCCTTGCTGGGCAAACCAAAAGCCAAGGGGAAATCCTCCGAGATGGATGGCGTTGAGCGCATCTGCACCCAGCATCCCACATCCATAGGCGACGAAAGCCCAAACGGTCAGAAGAACGGCCATGATGCGTTTGTTGACGTTCCAGTACGCGTGACGAGTGTTCATGGAAAACCTCCTGAAGGCCTGGGGGAAGCGGCGGCGGGATTGCCACCAAACCCCGGACACGGCTTTGGTGTAGCAAAATGTCCCAGGCGTGCATCCCCTTTTTGGTGAATGACCGGCCGCAGCGGCAGGCGGCTCGGCAGAAGGCAGCGGCGCACCGGCGTTCACCGGTTGTCGGATGAAGATCGCCGTTTGCCGGGAGGAGGGTCGCGGTGGGCGGGCGTTGGCGCAGTGGGGTGCGGGTGGTCAGGTGAGGGGATGGATGCAGGAATCCGGCTGGCAGCCTTGGTAACACCAGCGATTGCGGCCGCTCTGTTTGGCCGCGTAGAGGGCCTGATCTGCGGCGCACACCAAGTCCGAGGGGTGGCAGCCTGGGGCGGGGATGACGGAAGCGGCGCCGAGGCTGATGGTGACGTGATCCGTGGTGGGGGATGCCGCGTGGTCGATGGCCAGATGCTCCACGGCCTGGCGCAAGGCCTCGGCCACGTGGCAGGTGCCGGCGTGGTCCGTGGCCGGCAGGATGGCGGCGAATTCTTCCCCGCCGTAGCGGGCCACGAAGTCCGAAGGTCGCTTGAGCACCGCGGACAGACAGCCAGCCACGCGCTTGAGGCAGCGGTCGCCGTGGAGATGTCCGTAGTGGTCGTTGAAGCGTTTGAAGTGATCCACATCGATCATGATGAGCCCAAGCGGGCTTCCTTCCCGCAGCATGCGCTGCCATTCGGAACGCAGGGTGTCATCGAAGTGGCGGCGGTTGGGGATGCCGGTGAGGCCATCGAGCAGGGAGAGGGTGTGGAGGATGCGGTTTTTTTCTTCCAGCTCGAAGCGCAGCCGTTCCAATTCCGCCACCTTGGCGTCCAGCCGGGCGTTGACGTCCTCCAATTGCTTGCGCTGTCGGTAGAGGTCTTCGAAGATGCGCACCTTGCTTTGGAGTACCACCGGGTCCACGGGCTTGGGCAGGTAGTCCACGGCACCGGCAGCGTAGCCCTGGAAGATATGGGTGCGTTCGGTGTGATTGGCGGTAACGAAGATAATGGGGATATTCCGGGTGCGACGGTTGCGGCGCATGAGGGTCGCGGTCTCGAAGCCGTCCATCTCCGGCATCTGCACATCGAGGAGCACCAGCGCTACCTCGTGGCTCAAGAGGAGCCCTAAGGCCTCCTGGCCCGAGTGGGCGAGAAGCAGAGTGCGGTTTGGGTCGTCTTCGAGCAATTGCTGCATGGCGAAGAGATTCTCCGGCCGGTCATCCACGATGAGGATAGTGACAGGGATCATGGGAGCACCAAGGTGTTGAGGGTGGTTGCGATGCCGTCCAAGTCAAACACCTGGTGTTTAGGGCACAGGGCGAGGGCGGCCTCGGGCATGGCTCGGGCTTTGGCCGTGGCCGGATCCTGTACCAGGGTGATCCCCCCCAGACGGTGGATGCGCCAAAGCCCCTGGGCGCCGTCATCATTGGCGCCAGTAAGGAGCACCCCCGCCAGATGGGGACAGAAGGCGTCGGCCGCGGTGGTGAAAAGGACGTCGATAGAGGGCCGAGCAAAGCGTACCCGTTCATCTAAGCACAGGGAAAGATGTCCCTCGGGCTCCACCTGCAGATGGTAGTCGGGTGGGGCCAGATATATGGTGCCAGGGGCGGGCAGGGTTTTGTCTTCTGCCTCCATTACGGGAAGGGGGCTGTGGTCGCGGAAGGTCTCCACCAGGGTGGATCCGGCGCTGGGGGCGATGTGTTGCACAATGAGGATGGGCGGGCCAAAATCCGGACGCAGCTGCGCCAGGATGTGACGGATGGCGGTCAGTCCTCCGGCCGAGGCGCCCAAAACGACAGCGTGCACCGCGCTCATGGGGATTCCTCCAGGGGCTGGTGCCGGCGTTTCCGATAGATGCGTTCGCGTTCCACCACTGCTTCGAAGATCGGGGCGTGCTTGCTGAAGCGCAGGGTCTCCTTGGACCCCAGGCAGAGGAATCCGCCTGGGCACAAGCTCTCCGCAAAGAGCCCGAGGACGCGGTTTTGGAGCTGGGCGTCGAAGTAGATGAGCACGTTGCGGCAGACGACGAGGTGCATTTCCCCAAAGACGCCGTCCGTGGCCAGGTTGTGTTCCGAGAAGACCATGCGGTCGCGCAAGAAGGCGGCCATCTCCGCATGGTTGCCGCGCACGGTGTAGTATTCGGCGAAGGAGTTGCTCCCGCCTGTGGCCTGGTAGTTGGCGGTGTATTTTTTGATGGCGGAAAGGGGGTAGCGGCCCTCCTGGGCCAGGGCCACCAGACGGGGATTGAAGTCGGTGACAAAGAGGGTGCTGCGCTCCAGAAGTTCGGCTTCATGGAGCAGGATGGCCATGGAGTAGGCCTCTTGACCGGCGGCGCAGCCGGCGTGCCAGATGCGGATGGACGGGTAGGTTTCGAGGATGGGCAGGACCTCGGCGCGCAGGGCCTGATAGAAGCTCGGGTCGCGGAACATCTCCGAGACGTTGATGGAGAGGTCCTGAAGGATCACCGGCAAGAGCTCGGGGTTGTGCAGGATCTCGTGCTGGAGATGAGAAATGGAGGCAAAGCCCGAGAGCGCGAGGCGCTGCTCCACGCGCCGTTTGAGGTGGGCAAGGGAGTAGTTGCGAAAATCATAGCCGTAAGCCTGGTAGATGGCCTCGAGCAGCAGGCGCAGTTCGATGATTTCAGGTTGGGGCAGGTGCGTGCCGTGGGTCATTGCGAGAGCCATACCTTGAGAAGGGAGACGAGTTTTTCCGTATCCACAGGTTTCGCCAGGTAATCGCTGGCCCCGGCCTCGATGCACTTGGCGCGGTCGCCTTTCATGGCCTTGGCCGTGAGGGCGATGATGGGGAGGTCTCGGAAGCGTTTTTGCGCCCGAATGGCGGCCATGGCCTCAAACCCGTTCATTACCGGCATCATGATGTCCATGAGCACCAAATCCACTTCCTGGGCGTGTTCTTCCAGCCGTGCTAGCCCTTCCTGTCCGTCCCGAGCCACGAGCACGGTGAGTCCTTTGTCCTCCAGCACACTGGAGAGGGCAAAGACGTTGCGCATGTCGTCGTCCACCAAGAGCACGGTCTTGCCGGCAAAAACCGAGTCCACCTCCCCTTCTGGAGTCGGGGGAGATGCCGGGGGGGTGCGGTGCAGATAGAGGGCGGTTTCTTCCAGCAGGCGTTCGGGCGAGCGCACCCCCTTGACGATGATGCTCTCGGCGTGCCGGGAAAGCAGCGTCTCTTCGTCCGCGGAGAGGTCCCGGCCGGTGTAGACGATGATGGGGGTGTGGGAGAGGCTCTCGTCGGCGCGGATGCGGCGCAACAGATCGAAGCCGCTGGCGTCCGGCAGGCCCAAATCGAGGATCAGGCAATGCACCGGGGTGCGGCGCAGGATGTCCAGGGCCTCGGCGCTGGTGCCGCAGGTGCTGATCTCCACGTCCGGCAGGGTGGCGATGAGGCTGGCAAGCGACTCGCGCTGGAGGCGGTCGTCGTCCACGATGAGGACCCGCCGCCGAGGGCTGGTGAGATAGGCGCGGACTTCCTGCAGCACCGCGTCGATGGCCGCGGCATCCGGGTCTTCCGGGGCAACGGTGTAGGCGCCCAGGCGCAGCGCCTCCATGCCGCGCTCGGCGGTGGTGAGAAAGATCAGGGGAATGGCCCGGGTGCCGACATCGGCCTTGAGCCGCTCCAGGGTCTTCCAGCTGGAGGGGAGGCTTCCTGCCAGTACGATGGCTTGCGGGCGGTGGTAGTCGGCAAAGTGCAGCCCGGTCTCGGCGTCGTGGGCAAGGAGGGTGGCGAAGCCTTGGGTCCGGGCGCGGTCGCGGATACGCCGCGCGCGCTCCAGATGGTCGTCGATAATGAGCATGATGGTGTCGCCGGGCTGGAGACTGCGGCGGTCGTCCTGGACGAAATCTTGGGGCTCGGGGCAGACGGGGTCTGCAGCGGGCATTGGCGGCGCCAGCGTGGTTGCGGCCTCTGTGTTGGGATCTGGGGTGGCCGTGGTTCCTGGATCGGCGCTGGCCGCTGCCGCCGTGGCCTGGTGCGGCAGTGGATTTGCAGATGCGGCTGGGGCCGGTTTTTCCAGAAGAAAGAGGGTGAAGGTCGTGCCCTTGCCGGGCTCGCTCTCCAGGGTGATGTCGCCGCCAAGCAGCCGAGCCAGCTCCCGGGAGATGGACAGCCCCAGGCCCGTGCCGCCGTATTTGCGGGTGGTGGAGCCGTCGGCCTGGCGGAAGGGTTCGAAAACGGTGGCGTGCTTGTCTTTGGGGATGCCGATGCCGGTGTCCTGCACCGCCATGGCCAAAAGCCTTTGGGCGCCAAGGTGCTCCGGGACTTGGTCGGGAGCGGGACGGAAGAGCCGCAGGCTCACCGTGCCCTTGTCCGTGAACTTGAAGGCATTGGAGAGGAGGTTGCGCAGGATCTGCTGGAGCCGCAGGCCATCGGTGAGGATGGTGTCCGGCAGGTCGTCCTCGCGCTCCACCACGAAGCGCACGTGCTTGTCCTCGGCGATGCTGGTGAAAAGCCGCAGGAGGTCCGCCACCAAGGCATCGAGGGCGAGCGGCTCTTCGTGGACCTCGATTTTGCCGGCCTCCACCTTGGAAAGGTCGAGGATGTCGTTGATGAGCCGCAAGAGGTCCGATCCCGAGGCGTGGATGGCTTGGGCGGATTCCTGCTGGCGTGCAGTGAGGTTGCCGTCTTTGTTGGCGGCCAAGAGCTGGGAGAGGATGAGGATGGAGTTGAGCGGGGTGCGCAGCTCGTGGCTCATGTTGGCCAGGAATTCGGATTTGTAGCGGTTGGCCTGTTCCAGTTCTTCGGCTTTTTGCCGTAGCTGCTCCTGGGCGCGCAGCAGATCGATGTTCTTTTTGCGCATGGCGATCTTCTGCTCTTCCAGGGCGTTGGTGCGCTCTTCCAGCTTGGCGTTGGCCGCGCGCAGTTCTTCTTGCTGGGCCTCCAGTTTGGTCTGGGATTCCTTGAGGGCGCGGGCCTGTTCTTCCAGCTCTTCGTTGGTGACTTGTAATTCTTCGTGCTGGGCCTGGAGTTCGGCTTCGGATTCCTTGAGGGCGCGGGCCTGGGCCTCCAACTCTTGATTGGCCTGGCGCAGCTGCTCTTGCTGCTCTTGGGCGGTACGCAGCAGCCCGTCGATGGTCTGCCGGGACAGGGCCGCATGGAGCAGCACGGCAAGGTTTTGGCCTGCCTGGGTGAGGAAGTCGCGCATGAGATGGGTGATGGGAGCCTCCATGCCGAAAAGCAGCGCGCCCACGGTGCGGCCCTCGAACACCAAGGGCAGGGCCGCCAGATGGGAGGGGATGGCTTCATGGACGCCGGAGGAAAAGGTTGGGGCCTGTGCTGGGTCTTTGAGGCAGTGGAAGGTCAAGAGCTCCCGTTCTTGGACCGCCTGGCCCACGAGCCCGTGCCCGGGTTCCACCCGGTGGAAGGTCCCGGTGCGGTCCACGAAGGCGCGGCTTGCCCGAAGCGACAGGGCGCCGTTTTCTTCGGCGAGATACGCAAGGCCCAACGACGCCTCCGTATGGCGGGAGAGGAAGTCCAGGGCGCGGCGCAGGATTTCTTCCGGCGTGTGTTCGCCGCGCAGGGCGTTGTCGAGCCCGCTGATGCCCCGGCGCCGCCAATCCTGTTCACGCAGGTCTTGGGCCATGCGGTTGAGGGCATGGGCCAGATCTCCCATCTCGTCGTGCTGGGAAACCTCCCAACGGGCGGTGTAATTGCCGGAGGAAATGGCTTGGGCGAAGCGCACCCCGGCCTCCAGGGGGGCGCTGAGTCGCCGGGCCAGGACGTGGACGCCCGGGGTGATGGCGAGGATGAAGAAGACTGCGGCGCCCATCATGGCCAGGGTGAACCAGACAATGGGCTGAAAGACCTCGACCTTGTCGATCTTGGAGATCAAAAACCAGCGCACTCCGAGGATGTCTATGGGCCGGAAGGCCACGAACACGGTGGTGCCGCTACTGTCGATGTATTCGCCAAAACCGCTCTCCTGATGCGTGGCCTGCCCCCAGTACGCCGGCGGCCGGTCGAGCGTCACGCCCGGGCGGTAGCGACCCATGCCCATGGTGCGCATGGAGGAGCGGAATTCATAGCGGTTGCCATCGGCAAGGAAGCGGATGGCATAAGTCTCGCCGGTTTTGCCGAGCCCCTGGCGGGAGGCCAAAGGCTGGTCGACGAAATCTGGGCCCAGCAGGGCAAGGAGGACGCCCAGGCGCCCGCCTTCGGCGTCAAAGACCGGCAGGGCGAGGAAGGCCAGGGGGAAGCCCCAACCGAGAGGGTCTGCGGAGAAATCCACGAATACCGGCTGGTTCTGTTCTTTGGCGCTGCTCCAGGCAATGCTCATGGCTGAGGCTGCCAGCCGGCCGAAAGTCAGGTCGTGGCCGTCCAGTTCCTTGAGGGAACTGGCGCGCACGACGCCTTTTTGGGTGATCAGGGTGATGGCCATGAGGTTGAGGGAGCGCGCCGTGCCCTTGAGCGTGTCTTCGATATGCAGATCGGTGCTGGTGAAGGCGGCGCGTACATGCGGGGCCTCGGCAAGGGGGGTGAGCACGGCTTGGAGGGTGTTGAAGGCCGCAGTGAGTTTGTCGGCCTGCATGTCTTGAAGGGCGGAAAGCTCTCGCTCGGTTTGTTGGGTGAGGGTGCGGATGGCAAAGTACCCTCCCACGCTGCCCACCACCACCAAGGGCACGATGGCGGTAAAGAGAAAGAGCAGGAGCAGCTTGGGGCGCATGCGAATATCATCGAGCAGGGCAAAGACCATGAGCGCTTCTCCAATACCAAAGAATATAGGCGGGTTTTGCCTATGCGATTTTCCATGCGCTTACAACACCCTTCTCGCGGACAGGCCTTTTGCAGACCAAGGACGCCTTGCGCCTGGCGTTGAAAGACGTCTTCCAACGCCTTTCTCGCGGAGAGGTCTTTTGGGAGAAATTTGGACTATTGTGGTTCTGGTTCAGGATGGTGCTTTGAAAAGCCACATCTGGCGCATTGTACGCCTCAAGCCTACAAGTGCGCAGGCTCCACCGTGCCATGGGTGGGGGATGGATGCGCCGGAGTGCGCTCGCCGCGCAGGTCTTCCTCCATGCGGGCGCGCACGGCGTCGGCGTTGGGCTCGGTGCTGAGGAGAAAGAGGAGTTTGGTGAGGGCTGCTTCCACGGTCATGTCCCCGCCGCTCACCACGCCGGCCCGGGCCAGCGCGGAACCGGTGGCGTAGCCCTCTTGGTCGACTCCGCCGCGCAGGCATTGGGTGCAGTTCACCACCACGACGCCGCGTCGGCTGGCCCGTTCTAAGGTGCCAAGCAGCGCCGTGTCGTCGCTGGGACCATTGCCCATGCCATAGGTCTCGAGGATGAGCCCCTGCAGCGGGGAGCGCAGCACGTTGGCGAGGAAGGCGGCGCTGATGCCCGGAAAGAGGCGCACCACGCCCACCTGGGTATGAGGATTGAGGCTGTGGACGCGAAGCGGGGCTTGCGGCATGGGCCGCAGCCTGTCGGCGAAGAGGGTCAGGCGCACCCCGAGGGTACCGAGGTCGGGATAGTTTGGCGAGTCGAAGGCCATGAATCCCGAGGCATCCACCTTGGTGGCGCGGCAGCCGCGCAGGATGCGGTGTCCGAAGACCAGGACCACCTCCGGCAGGTGCGGCTGGGCGGCGAGGAGCAGGGCCGCGAGGAGGTTGTCCGGGGCGTCGCTGCGCAGCTCTCCCATGGGGAGTTGGGAGCCGGTGAGCACCACGGGATGGTGCAGGTTCTCCAAAAGAAAGGCCAGGGCCGAGGCCGTATACGCCATGGTGTCCGTGCCGTGGAGCACCACCACCCCGGCGCCGTCTTCGTGGGCGGCGGCGATGTCCTGGGCGAGGGTCTGCCAATGCTCGGGCCGCATGGTGGCCGAGTCCATGAGCGGGGTGTACTCGTGGAGGGTAAAGGGCGGCAGCTCCGGGTGCTGGAAGCGGGGATCCTGGGCGAGGAGTTCCTCCAGGTATCCCGGCCGGGGGGCAAAGCCGTGGGGCGTGGGGGCCATGGCGATGGTACCGCCGGTGGCGAGGATGCGCACCGGTCTCATGCGTTCCACCGGCGCAGGGACGATTGGAGGAAGTCGAGCACCTGAGCGTGCTGGTCTTTGCCGTTGCCGGTGATGGCAAGGGGAGCGCCGCAGGCGAAGCGCACCGGGATTTGCGGCCGGATCGGACCGAAATCTTTGAGGATGCGTCCAGTACCCCAGGCGCGGGTATCCACCGCTATGGGGAGCACCGGCACCTGGGCCCGCTTGGCGAGCTTGACGCCGATGGAGTTGAAGCTTGCGGGATCGATGTCCGGCCGCCGGGTGGTCTGGGGAAAGACCACTACGGAAAATCCCTGGGCGAGGCGCTCGGTCCCTTGGGTGAGGACGATCTCCAGGTCTTCCCGTGGGTTTTGGCGGCGCACGGCCACGGGATGGGTGTTTCCGACCACGTGCCGGAACACCGGGTAGCGCAGGAGGCTTTCCTTGAGCACGAAGCAGATGGGGCGGTGGGCGCCCAGGATGGCCGGCAAGGCAAAGGTCTCCAGGGTGGACATGTGGTTGGCCACCACCACGCAGGGCCCGGAGAGGTTGGTGAAGTGGTGCAGGCCTTCCACATGGAAGGTGAGCCCTGTGGCCTCGGCGGCACGGATGAAGCGTACACTGTCGTCCACCCACATGGCGTGGGTGTAGCCGCGCCGGGTGCTCGCGGCAGCGCGCACCACCACCCCGAGTACCCGGGCGTAGAAGGCCAGGGAGGGAAACCAGCGGGAGATGGGACCCACGCGCCGGGGCAGGGAATCATAGGTGTCGGAGATGGGGACCGTGAACATGATGACCTCCGCCCCGGCTTGTAGCCGGCTGGGTGGCGCTGTCAAATGACGGCACGCATCTTGGCGAGGGTTTGGGTGAGGCAGGCGAGCTCGGCTTCCGTGAGGTCTGCGGTGAGTTCCTGGGTGAGGCGCAGGTGGTGGCCGTGGTGTTCTTGGTAGAGCCGTTCTCCTTCCGGGGTGAGGGCCACGAGCAAGGAGCGCCGGTCGGTGCCGTGGGGTTGGCGGGTCACCAGCCCGAGGCGCTCCAATTTATCCACGGTGACGGTCATGGTGCCGGTGGTGACCCCCAGGCGTTCGGCCAGGTCCTTCATGCGCAAGGGGGCGTGGTGCCCGAGGATCTCCAGGGTGTGCATCTGCGGCAGCGAAAGGCCGCTGTCCCGTGCCACTTCCTGCTCCCAGGAGGAGAGGCGCTCGTAGAACTCCACCAGAAGGTGCGAGAGGGCTTCGAGATCCACGGGACTAGTGGTCATGGTCTTTTTCCCCTGGGCAGGGCAGGTTGTGGACTTCCACACGCACAAAGGCCACTTCGGGCACGGCGCGCACGATGTCCGTGTAGGTCTCCGGCGGCGCCGCCGTGGGCGCGGCCAGACAGACCGAAGCAGCCATCTCTTGCGGCCCCACGTACCACAAGGCAAGGTCGCGGATGGAGGCCCCTGTGGATTCCAGTCGTTGGCGTACGGTGGCGCTGACGTGTTCCGGGGCGCGCATGTCGAGCAGTATCGCCGCGGTGTCCCGGGTGAGCGCGATGGCCCACTTGCCGACCACCACCGCACCCACCACGCCCATGATCGGGTCCAGACGGGTGAGCCCCCAGAATTTTCCGCCTGCCAAGGCCGCGATGGCCAGCACCGAGGTAAGGGCGTCGGCAAGCACGTGGAGGTAGGCGGCCCTCAGGTTCTGGTCCGTGTCATGGGAGGCATGCTCCCGATCGCGGAGCAGCCAGGCGCTGGCGATGTTGACCACAAGCCCGAGCACGGCCACGACCATGGCCTCGGTGAAGGCGATGCTGGTGGGGGCCACCAGCCGGTGGGCGGACTCGACGATCATGAACACGGAGACGAGCCCCAGACCCAGGGCGGAGACAAACCCCGCCAAGGCGTTGATCTTGCCGGGCCCGAAGACGAAACGCCGGTCCCCGCGATGGGTGCGCATGTAGACGTAGGCAAACCAGGCGACCCCCATGGCGCCAGCGTGGCCAGCCATGTGCCAGCCGTCGGCCATGAGGGCCATGGAGCCAAAGAGCCATCCCGCAAGGATTTCCGTGGCCATGGTGACCAGGGTGATGAGACATACCCACCGGGTGCCGCGCTCGGCTTCGTGATGGTGGTGGCAGGTGCAGGAAGACATGCAGCGCTCCTTTGTTTGAGTTTCAAATAGTTTTGATAGCCAACTAAGTTGTGGTGTTTTGATTGTCAAACAAAAAAATCGCCTGCTGGGCCCTTCCCTCCCTGGGCGGCGGCGGCTAGGAAGCTGGCGCAGTTTTCAGGAGGAACCTGGTATGCGTACCCCCAGTGGTGTGTTTTATTATCCGGTGCCGGGCAACAAGCGCATCCGCATGTATGTGCGCGAGCGCGACGGGGTGGTGGAGTTTCGGCTCTACAATCCCGATTATCCCGAGATTTGGGAACGGCACGGGTGGTTGGATATGGATTTGGTGCAGCGCGGGGCGCAGCTCTTCCGCAAAGAGCGCTCCAAGGACCTGGACCCCACCCGCCTGTACGACCTCAAGGTGGCCAAGGCCCTCTTGGAAGAGGAGCGCCGCCGCACTGGCGACCGGAGTTGACCCATGCGCGGTGTGGTCCAAGTGGCGGGGGTGCGTTCCGTGGCCGAGGCGCGTATGCTGGTGGGCCTTGGCGTGGACCAGGTGGGCATCCCCTTGCGTTTGGCCTACCACCAGCCGGACGTGACCGAAGCCCAGGCCGTGTCCATCGCCGAGGCCTTGGGGCGCGACCGGGCCGTGCTCATCACCTATGCCGCCAACCCGCACGAGATCATCGAGCTCTGTCAGCGGCTGCCCGTGGGCTGGGTGCAGCTCCATGGGGAGGTCACGCCCCAGACCATCGCCGCCGTGCGTCAGGCCGTGGCGGTGCGGGTCATCAAGAGCTATGTGGTGGGCTTTGCCGTGGAGGGGATTTCCGCCTTTGTGGAGCGCTTTGCCCCGGTGTGTGACGCATTTTTGACCGACACCTTCGACCCGCGTACCGGCGCCATGGGCGCCACGGGCCGCACCCATGACTGGCAGGTGAGCCGCGCCTTGGTGGAGGCGTCGCCGCTCCCGGTGATCGTGGCCGGCGGTCTGTCTCCGGTGAATGTGGCCGCGGCCATTGCCCTGGTGCGTCCGGCGGGGGTGGACGCCCACACCGCCCTGGAGGATGAGGAAGGGGACAAAGACCCCTGCCTGGTGCGGGCCTTCGTGCGGGAGGCCAAGGCCGCCTTTGCCCGCCTGGAGGAGGCGTGAGCGGATATTTGGTCCCTGCCGGGGTGTACCGGACCGAAGAAGTCATCCGGCGCAGCCGCTTCATCGTCACCGTGGCGCATGCGGAGAGCGTCTCCCAGGCGCAGGCGCAGATCGCCGCGGTGCGGGAGGAGTTTGCCGATGCCACCCACAATTGCTGGGCCTGGCAGTTGGGCCCGCCTGGAGACACCGCCCAGGTACGGGCCTCGGACGACGGCGAGCCGGCGGGCACGGCGGGCCGGCCCATGCTCGGGGTGTTGGTGGCCTCCGCGGTGGGGGAAGTGGTGGCGGTGGTGACTCGGTATTTTGGGGGCATCAAGCTGGGCGCGGGCGGCTTGGTGCGCGCCTACTCCGGGGTGCTCGCCCGGGCCATGGGGAGTCTTCCCACGGTGGAAAAGGTCCGCTGGCAGCGGTTGGTGCTCACCGTGGATTATCCGCAGATCTCCGCCTTCTACCGCGCCTTGCCCGGGTGGGGTGCCCGATTGGTGGCGGAGGATTGCGGCCTGCGGGCGCGTTTGACCATCGCAGTCCCAGAGGGCATGGCGCCGACCGTTGCCGCCTGGGTGCAGGAGGTTTCCGCAGGTGCGGGAGAAGTGCGGATCGCAGATGAGGAGGAATGATGGCCTCGTTTGAGCTCAAGGGGCGTATGGTGCCGTGCACGGTGCTGCGTCCTTTTGTGGGAGATCTTCGCCGCCTTGCCGCAGACGTGCAGGCACAGGTGGCGCGCAGTCCGGAATTTTTTCGGCGTCTTCCAGTGCTGCTCGATGTGGCGGCCCTTGGGGAAGAGCGGGAACGGTTGGACTTGCCGGGGTTGGTGGCTGCGCTGCGCAAGGCGGGCTTGGTGCCCGTGGGGGTCTTGGGCGGGGACGTGGCCTTGGCCGAGCAGCTGGACCTGGCGGTGGTGACCGACCATCGGCCGGAGAAGGCCGCGGCCAGCGACGCCGCGCCGCAGGTTTCGGCCATGGTGGTGGACCGGCCGGTGCGCTCGGGCCAGCAGATTTACGCCAAGGGCCGGGATCTCATCGTGCTCGGCTCCGTGGCCCCCGGGGCCGAGGTCATTGCTGATGGCCATGTGCATGTGTATGGTCCGTTGCGGGGCCGGGCCATGGCCGGGGCGCTGGGCGATACGTCGGCGCGGATTTTTTGTCGGGAACTGGAGGCCGAGCTGGTGGCCGTGGCGGGACTCTACCGGGTGAGCGAAGACCTGCCCGAGGCGGTCATCGGCCGGAGTGTGCAGATCCGCTTGAGTGGCCAGCAATTGGATTTTCAGGTGCTGTAATCTCCCACGGCGGGCGGGAGCGCAAGGAGGAAGGACGTGGCACATATTATTGTCGTCACTTCAGGCAAAGGCGGGGTGGGCAAGACCACCACGAGCGCGTCTCTGGCCACGGGCTTGGCCCTGCGGGGGTTTTCCGTGGCAGTGCTCGATTTCGACGTGGGGTTGCGCAACCTGGATTTGATCATGGGCTGTGAGCGCCGGGTGGTTTACGACTTCGTGAACGTCATTCAGGGAGATGCCACCCTCAATCAGGCCCTGATTCGAGATAAACGCGTTGACAAGTTGTATATCTTGGCGGCTTCCCAGACCAAGGACAAGGACGCCCTCACCCCGGAAGGGGTGGAGCGGGTACTTACCGAGCTTTCGGATCGGGTGGATTACATTATCTGTGACTCTCCGGCAGGCATCGAGCATGGAGCCATGATGGCCATGTATTTCGCCGATGAAGCCATTGTGGTGACCAACCCGGAAGTCTCTTCGGTGCGGGATTCGGATCGGGTGCTGGGGCTGTTGCAGAGCAAGACGCGCAAGGCCCGGGAAGGAGGCAGCGTGCGCGAGCACCTGCTCTTGACCCGATATGACCCCATCCGCGTGGAGCGGGGCGAGATGCTCAGCGTGGAGGACGTGCAAGAGATTTTGGCCATTCCCCTTTTGGGGGTGATCCCGGAATCCAAGTCCGTGCTCCAGGCCTCCAACTCCGGAGAGCCGGTGATCCTGGATGCAGGCAGCGACGCTGGTCAGGCCTACGCAGACGCGGTGGCGCGGCTCTTGGGCGAGGAGCGGGAGCATCGCTTCCTCAAGCCGGTGAAGAAAAGCCTCTTCTCGCGCCTGTTTGGAGGCTGATATGGGGATTTTCAGCTATTTTCGGTCCAAAAAGACCAGCGCCCAGGTCGCCAAGAACCGGCTCCAGATCATCGTCGCCCATGAGCGGGCGGAGAACTCGGGGTATGATTTTCTGCCGCAGTTGCGGCGGGAGCTCTTGTGCGTGGTGCAAAAATACGTGCCCGTGGAGCTCGATCATATTCGTGTGGATGTCTCCAAAGAGGGCAATTGCGAGATCCTGGAATTCAACGTCACCCTCCCGGAGCGGCGGTAATGTTTCGGCGGTATCGGCGTGGAGGGGTGGAGCGTGAAAAATAAGGATTATGGCGTCGTGATCCTTGCCGCCGGCAAGGGCACCCGCATGCACAGCGATCTTCCCAAAGTGCTCCACACGCTTTTGGAAAAGCCCCTTTTGGGCTATCTCTTGGATGCGACGTCCTCTGTTACGCATCGATGGATCGTTGTGGGGCACGGGCATCACCTCGTTGAGGCTGCATTTCCCGAACAGGTATCGTCCATGGTGCTCCAAGCGGAGCAATTGGGCACCGGACACGCCGTGCGCGAGGCCTGGCCGCGCGTGGTGGCAAGCGGCGTGGAATACGTGTGTGTGCTGAGTGGAGACACCCCCTTGGTCCAGGCGGACTGTTTGGACGCTCTGGTGGCGTCGTGCCGCAGCGCAGGGGCTGCGGTGGGATTTGTGAGTGTGATGCTGGACGACCCCACGGGGTATGGCCGGGTGGTGCGGGACCCTTCCGGTGCGGTCCAGGCTGTGGTGGAAGACAAGGACTTGGCGCGCTTGGGCGTGGACGCGGGCATCCGGGAAGTCAACGCCGGGGTCTACGCCCTGCGGGTGCAGGATGTGGGGCCGCTTTTGGAGCGGCTTGATACCGCCAATGCCCAGGCCGAGTACTATCTGCCGCAGGTCATCCCCTTGGCCCGGGAGTCGGGGTTGCGGGTGGCGGCAGTGCCGGCGGAGACGGCTGAGGACTTTTGGGGCGTCAATTCCCCGGCCCAATTGGTGGCCCTCGAAGAGGTGGTGCGGCGGCGCGTGGTCGATATGTGGCGCCGCCGTGCCGTGATTGTGCGTATGCCTCAGAGTGTGCGCATCGGCCCGGATGTGGAGCTGAGTCCGGGAGTGGAGCTTACGGGACCGGTGGAGATTTACGGTAAAAGCCAGATTATGGCAGGCTCTCGGGTGGAGTCCCATGTGTGGATGCGCGACTGCCGCCTGGAGGGCGCTACGGTGCGCGCTTTTTCCCACCTGGAAGGCGCGGTGCTGGGACCGGGCTGCGTGGTCGGGCCCTTTGCCCGCCTGCGTCCTGGCACGGTGCTGGAGGCCGGCGCCCGGGTGGGCAATTTCGTGGAAACCAAGAAGGCGCACCTGGGCCCTGGGGTCAAGGCCGGGCATTTGAGTTATCTCGGCGATGCCGTCATTGGGGCGCAGACCAATATCGGGGCAGGGACCATCACCTGCAATTATGATGGGGTGCGCAAGCATACGACCCACATCGAGCCCCACGCCTTCATCGGCAGCAACACGGCCCTGGTGGCGCCGGTGACGGTAGGCGAAGGCGCGGTGGTGGGCGCGGGCTCGGTGGTGACCAAGGACGTGCCCCAGGGCATGCTGTGCGTGGCGCGCGCCAGGCAGGTGCACCTGCCCTGGCGGCGCAAGGAGAAGGACCATGCTGGAGAATCTTGAGCTTCTGGCGGCAAGGGTGGATGGCCTCGTGGCGCGCTTGCAGCAATTGGAGGCGGAAAATGCCCAGCTGCGCGGGGAGTTGGCTGCCGCAGAGGAGCTTCGCGAGGCTGCACGTAAACAGGTCGAAAACATCTTGAACAAATTGCGCGATGTTGTTAGCCAGTAAGCGATGCCTGGGTACACGGTGACGGTATTGGGTCGGGAGCTTTCGTTTCAGGCGGAGGTGACCGAAGACCGCTTGCAGCGAGTAATCGAGCTGGTGGAACGTCGCTATGCACAGTTGGAGCCCCAAGGCAGGAGCATTGGAAAGGAACGGCTACTCATCTATGTGGCGTTGAGTTTAGCCGATGAATGTTTGCAGAACGCGGATGAGATGGAGCGCATTGATCGCCGAGTACTTCAACTCATCCAGTCAATAGATACCGCAATGCATCAAACCCTGGGGAGTGCGTGATCGATAACGCGTTTTTGAGCCAATAACGCAGAACTAGGGTAGCTCCGTGGCCTGGTGTGCATGCATCCCTCGAGGATGAAGCCTAAAAGGTCACCGCCAACCCCCTCTTGACGAAAGAGGTTCAAAAGAGTTCTCGACACGGCTCTCCGGGGTCCTTCCAACGGCCTGCCTGTTGTCTTCCCCTCCGTAGTGTATCCCAACGCATGCGCTGCAAACGATGTTTGTGGCGTCGGAAAGCATGTATTTTCGAAAAAGGAGTGCGTATGGGTGAAATAATGACCGCCCTGGTGTGGATCGCCATCGGTGCGGCTGGTGGCTTTTTCTTGAAGAAGTATCTTCTGGAGCAGGAGATGGACGGCGCGCAGCAGATGGCCGCGCGTATTTTGGATGAGGCAAAAAAAGAGGCGCTTGCCCAGAAAAAGGAGATTCTTGTCCAGGCGGAAGCAGAAGCCTTGGCGCGCAAGAAAGAGGCGGAGCAGGATGTCAAGGACCGCGAGCGGGAGCTCAAGAAGAACGAATCCCGCCTGCAGGCCAAAGAAGAGCGCCTGGAGCAGAAGGTCGAGCAATTGGCCCAGCGGGAAAGCGAGCTGGGTATGCTGGAGAAAAAGCTCGTCAAGCAGGAGAAGGAGCTGGAGGCCAAGGAACAGCGCCTCTGCGAATTGGTGGCCGAGCAGCAGCGGAAATTGGAGGAAATCAGCGGCCTGACGGCCGAGGAGGCCAAAAATCGCTTCATGCAGGAAGTGGAGAGCAAGGCCCGGCACGAAGCGGCGCGCATGATCCGCCAGATCGAGATGGAGGCGCAGGAGACGGCGCACCGCAAGGCGCAGATGATCATCGCTACAGCAGTGCAGCGCTATGCCAGCGACTATGTGGCCGAGCACACGGTGAGCGCCGTGGAGCTTCCCAGCGAGGACATGAAAGGCCGCATCATCGGCCGTGAAGGCCGCAATATCCGCGCCTTGGAAGCCGCCACGGGCGTGGACCTCATCATCGACGACACCCCGGAGACCGTAGTGCTCTCCGCCTTCAGCCCCTTGCGCCGGGAGATCGCCAAGCGCTCTTTGGAGCGCCTCATCAGTGACGGCCGCATCCATCCGGCGCGCATCGAGGAGATCGTGAAGAAGGTGGAGAAGGAGATGGAAGTGCAGGTGCGCGAGATCGGCGAGCAGGCCACCTTCGATCTTGGCGTGCACGGCATTCATCCAGAGTTGGTGAAGCTCTTGGGGCAACTGCGCTTTCGCACCAGCTTTACCCAGAACGTGCTCCAGCATTCCCTCGAGGTGGGCTTCCTCTGCGGCATCATGGCGGCGGAGCTGGGCATGGACGTGAAAAAGGCCCGGCGAGCCGGCTTGCTCCATGACATCGGCAAGGCCGTGGACCACGAGGTGGAAGGCCCGCACGCGGTCATTGGTGCAGACCTGGCAAAAAAATACAACGAGCCCGGGGATGTCATCCATGCCATCGCCGCCCATCATGAGGACGTTCCCCCCAAGAGCGTCCTGGCGGTATTGGTGCAGGCGGCGGATGCCCTCTCCGGCGCCCGGCCCGGGGCCCGCAAGGAACTTTTGGAGAGCTACGTCAAGCGCCTGGAGGAGCTCGAAGGCATTGCGATGAGTTTTGCGGGCGTCACCCGCGCCTACGCCATTCAGGCCGGCCGGGAAGTGCGGGTCATGGTGGACTGCGACCAGGTGAACGACGATGGCGTGTTTTTGCTGAGCAAAGACATTGCCAAGCAAATCGAAGAAAAGATGACGTATCCGGGCCAGATCCGGGTGACGGTCATCCGGGAGAAACGCGCCGTGGGCGTGGCCAAATAATGCGCATCTTGTTTTTGGGCGATATCGTAGGCCGCCCGGGGCGGCGCATCGCGCGTCAGGCGGTGGCCAAGGCGACGGCCACGTTGGGCGTGGATATGGTGGTGGCCAACGTCGAGAATGCCTCGGGCGGGGTCGGCATCGCGGCCAAGACCTGGGGCGAGCTTCGCGCCATGGGGATCCACGTGGGCACCACGGGCAACCACGTCTGGAAGCATCGCGACATCGAGCCCGTGTTGGCGCGCAGAGAGGGGCTGTTGCGGCCGGCCAACTATCCGGAGCCTGCACCGGGAACGGGCATGCATCTCCATTCCACGCCAGCGGGGCCGGTGGTGGTGATCAACCTCTTGGGCCGCACCTTCATGGAGGCGGTGGACTGTCCCTTTGCCGCTGCCGACGCCCTGGTGGCCGCCGCGCCTTCCGGGGCGTGCATCCTCGTGGACTTTCACGCCGAGGCCACGAGCGAGAAATGGGCCATGGCCCATTTTCTGCGAGGGCGGGTGCACGCCGTGCTGGGCACCCATACCCATGTGCCCACGCGCGACGCCACCATCCTCGACGGCGTGACCGGGTACATCACGGATGTGGGCATGTGCGGACCGCGGGAGAGCTGCCTGGGCATGGATCCCACGGCTGTGCTTGCGCGTTTCCGTACGGGCCGGCCGGTGCGTTTTCCCGTGGCCGATGGACCGGGTGTGGCCCATGGGGTGATCATTGATTGGGCCGAGGGGCGGTGCGTGGGCATGCGTCCCTGGGAATATACGGAGGGGCTATGACGGAAGCAGAAGTAGCGCGCCAGATGGCACAGATCCGGCGCGGGGCGGTGGAGATCATCGACGAGAAGGAATTGGAAGACAAGCTGCGCTCGGGAAGACCCTTGCGGGTCAAGGCCGGGTTCGACCCCACGGCGCCGGATCTCCATCTCGGCCATACGGTGCTCATCCAGAAGCTCAAGCATTTTCAGGATCTTGGCCATCAGGTGATCTTTCTCATCGGCGATTTCACCGGGATGATCGGTGACCCCACGGGCAAGTCCGAGACCCGCCGTGCGCTCACCCGGGAGGAAGTGCTCGCCAATGCCGAGACCTACAAGCGTCAGGTGTTCAAGATCCTCGATCCGGAGCGCACGCACGTGGCCTTCAACTCCACCTGGATGGACAGGCTCGGCGCGGCGGACTTCGTCCGCCTGTGCTCCCACTACACCGTTGCCCGCATGCTCGAGCGCGATGACTTCCACAAGCGCTTCACCTCCGAGCAGCCCATCAGCATCCATGAATTTTTGTATCCCCTGGCCCAAGGCTATGACTCCGTCGCCCTCCAGGCCGACGTGGAATTGGGGGGGACAGACCAGAAGTTCAATCTCCTCATGGGGCGCCATTTGCAGCGCGAGTACGGCCAGACGCCGCAGGTCATCCTCACCATGCCCATCCTGGAAGGTCTCGATGGGGTGCAGAAGATGAGCAAATCCCTGCGCAACTACGTGGGCATCGATGAACCGCCGGCACAGATGTTCGGCAAACTCATGTCCATTTCCGATGCGCTCATGTGGCGCTACTATGAGCTCCTCTCGGACTTGAGCCTCGATGCCGTGGCCGCGCTGCGGGCGGATGTGGAGGCGGGGCGCGTGCACCCCAAGACCGTCAAAGAGGATCTGGCCGAAGAGTTGGTGCGCCGCTTCCATGGCGCGGCGGCGGCCCAGGCGGCGCGGGAGGAGTTCGGCGCGGTGTTCGGCGCCGGCGCCATCCCGGAGGACACGCCGGAGTTCCGTGCCGCCCCCGGGGCCGTGCTCGCGGACGTGCTCGCCGCCAGCGGGGTGTGCGCCTCCAAGGCCGAGGCCAAGCGTCTCTGTAAGCAGCACGCCGTGGCCATCGACGGCCGCAAGGAGGAGGATTTCGGGTTTGTCTTCCCCGCGGGCACGTTTGTGCTCAAGGTGGGCAAAAAACGCTTCCTGCGGGTGGTGTGCGCATGAACCTCCTGGTGCGCCTGGCGCGCTTCGTGAAGATCGAACACTCGGTCTTTGCGCTGCCCTTCGCCTACATGGGCATGCTCTGGCACGCCCAGCCGTGGCCCGGGTGGCGGGTCTTTGGGCTTTTGACCTTGGCCATGGTGATGGTGCGTGCCTTTGCCATGGGCATAAATCGCATCGTGGACCGGCATATCGACGCCCAAAACCCCCGCACCCAGAATCGGGAATTGGTGACAGGCGCCTTGAGCCTGCCGCAGGCGGCAGGGTTTGTGGCCGGGTGCGCCGTACTTTTTGTGGGGGCATGCGCCGGGCTCAATCGCCTTTGTCTGGCGTTGGCGCCGTGTGCCCTGGCGTGGTCGGCCTTCTACAGCTTCACCAAGCGGTTTACCTCGGCATGCCACGTGGTGTTGGGTTCGGTCTTGGGGCTTGCCCCCATCGCGGGGTGGATCGCCGTGGCGCCTGAGTGGCATCCGGCGCCGGTGATCCTCGGGGTGGCGGTTGCCTTGTGGGTGGCGGGGTTCGACATCCTCTACGCCTGTCAGGATGAGGATTTCGACCGCCAGATGGGGCTGCACTCCATCCCCGCAGACTTCGGCATCCCGGCGGCGCTGCTGGTGGCGCGTCTCCTGCACGCCGTGGCTGCGGTGCTCTTTGCGCTGGCCGGCTGGGCGGCAGGGGCAGGATGGATCTACGCCGCCTGTGTGGCGGTCGTGGGCGGGGTGCTCTGGGCGGAACACCGGGTGGTGACGCCGCAGGACCTCTCCCGAGTGAATTTGGCCTTTTTTACCATGAATGGATGTGTGGCCATCGCGCTGGCGGCTGGTGCGGTGGTGGATTTGTTGTGGTGACCCGTTGCAACGCACGTGAAGGAAGGATGCCATGAGCCAGTTCCCCTCGTACCGCGGCCGGATGGAGTACCGTTGCCTGGGATGTCAGGAGCGCTATTCCATCGATGAACTTCACTACACCTGCCCTTCGTGTGGCGGGGTGTTCTTGTTGGAGGACACCACCTTCGATGTCCTGCGGCAGCATGCGCCTGACTGGTGGCGCAAAACCTTTGACGAACGCGCGGCCAGCAAGCGCACCGCCTTGCGGGGGATCTTCCGCTTCTACGAACTCATGGCCCCGGTGGTGGACGAAGAGCACATCGTCTACCTGGGCGAAGGCAATACCCCCATCGTGGAGGCCTCGCCGGCCCTTTCGCGCCAGGTGGGGCAGCGTTTCGCCTTCAAGAACGACGGCCAGAACCCCTCGGCCTCCTTCAAAGATCGCGGCATGGCCTGCGCCTTTTCCTACCTCAAGCGCTTGGTGGCAGTGCACGGCTGGAAGGAGGTCATCACCGTGTGCGCCTCCACGGGCGACACTTCGGCCGCGGCTGCCTTGTACGCCGCCTACGTGGGCGATCCCATCAAGAGCGTGGTGCTGCTGCCCAAAGGCAAGGTGACGGCGCAGCAGCTCTCCCAGCCCTTGGGAAGCGGCGCCCACGTGCTGGAACTGCCCGGTGTCTTTGACGACTGCATGAAGGTGGTGGAGTACTTGGCCGAAAACTACCGGGTGGCCCTGCTCAACTCCAAAAACGCCTGGCGCATCCTCGGTCAGGAAAGCTATGCCTTCGAGATCGCCCAGTGGTACGACTGGGATCTGGCCGGCAAGGCGGTGTTCGTTCCCATTGGCAACGCCGGCAACATCACCGCGGTCATGAGCGGCTTTTTGAAGTTGTATGCCTTGGGTATCATCGAGCAGCTTCCGCGGCTCTTTGGCGTGCAGTCCGAGCATGCGGACCCGGTATTCCAGTACTACGCCGCTTCGCCGGAGCATCGAAGCTTCACCCCGGTGCGGGTGCGTCCTTCCGTGGCCCAGGCGGCCATGATCGGCAATCCCGTGTCCTTCCCCCGCGTGCGCGCCCTGGCGGAGCGTTACGAAAAAGAAGGCGGCGCCGGGGCCTTCCAGGTGGTGCAGGTGTCCGAGCAGGCCATCATCGAAGGCATGCTTCTGGCCAATCGTCACGGCCACATCGCCTGCACTCAAGGGGGAGAGTGCCTGGCAGGACTTTTGCGGGCGCGGGAGCTCGGGCTTATGGATCCGCAGGAACTGGCGATCCTCGATGCCACGGCCCATGCCCTCAAGTTTGCGGGATTCCAGGATATGTATTTTTCCGGGACCTTGCCTGCAGAGTACAACATCACCCCCAACCCGGCGCTGGCCAATCTCCCCAAGCCGGTCTTGGACGACGCGGCCAAGGGCCGACTGGCCGAGGACGAATACACCCGCACCGCTGCCCGGCGGGTTGTGGAGATTTTGGGACTTTCTGCGCGGCAGTAAGTCGGTATTCCAAGGCCGGCTGGGCAGATCGTCTGAAGGAACATTGGGGGGAGCCTGTGGATTCAGGTGTCCCCCCCTTGTCTTGTGGAATGCTTTGGGCTAGAGATCTCTCGCTTTTGTGATTCCTTCAGGACAAGGCAAGTCCGGTGCAAGTCCGGCGCGGTGCTGCCTCTGTCACCCCTTGTGGGGAAGCCAGAAAACCATCCTGAAGCGCATTTCTGGACCCTGTCGGCGCTGGGCGTCGGCATACGGTATCACGAGGAAAAATACCCTCCATGTCTTCTGCCTGGAACGCGGTGCGGGGCTGTGAGCGGGTGAGTCTGTGCGACTGGCCCGGCCGGGTGGCTGCGGTGCTCTTTGTGGCTGGATGCCCGTGGCGTTGCCCCACCTGCCATAATGCTGCCCTTGCCTGGCATGCACATCTCCTTGCCCCTTTGGACCGCGAGGCGACCTTGGCGGATCTGCGCCGGCGGCGTATGTGGCTGGACGGTTTGGTGGTGAGCGGCGGCGAGCCCACCGCAGCCCCGGAGCTTGAGGCGCTGCTTGAAGACGTGGCACGTCTCGGCCTGCCGGTGAAGCTCGACACCAACGGCAGCGATCCTGCCAGGCTTGAGGCGCTGCTTGCCTCCGGCCTGGTGGATACCGTGGCAGTGGACGTCAAAGGACCGTGGTGGCGCTATCCGGAGCTCACTGGCGCACAAGTGACCCCGGAGGCGGTGGAGGCCCATTTCGTCCGCATCTTCGCCCTGGCGAAGCGAGCGCCGCAGCGGTTTCTCTTTCGTTGCACCCGTGTGCCCCAGCTCACCGAGGCCGATCTGGCGCAGGTGCGAAGACAGGTCCCAGAAATGTTCCCCATCCATTGGCAGGAGTATATTCCTCCTCGCCGTGTCCCTGAAGAGAACGAGTATGCCCAAACAGATTCGCAAGCGTGATGGACGGATCGAGACCTGGTCGGTGGATCGCATCGCCCAGGCCATTTTCAAGGCCCTCAAGGCCAGCGGCATCAAGGACCCGCTGCTTGCAAAGCGCCTGGCCGGCAAAGTGGAAGCGCGACTTGCCGACGTGGACATCCCGGAACAGGAGCTGGTGCAGGACACCGTAGAACAGATCCTCATGGAGTCCCGGCTCTACGGGGTCGCCAAGCGCTATATCCTGTACCGGGAACAGCGGCGGCAAATCCGCAGCCAGAAGGCCGCATTTTTAGACATTACGCAAACCATCGACAGCTATCTCAACAAGTCCGATTGGCGGGTGAACGAAAACGCCAACCTCGCCCACTCTTTCCAGGGGCTCATGCTCCACCTCTCCGGCTCCGTGCAGGCCCGCTACGCCCTGGAAAAATACCCGGAAGAGATCCGCCAGGCCCATGAGCACGGGTATTTCCATATCCATGACCTCTCCTTTGGCCTGGCTGGATACTGCGCCGGGTGGTCCTTGCGGGATCTCCTTTTGGAGGGATTCAACCTCGAGGGCCGGTGCTCTTCCGGGCCTGCCAAGCATTTCGATTCCATCCTGGGACAGATGGTCAACTTCCTGGGCACCCTGCAAAACGAATGGGCAGGCGCTCAGGCGTTCAACAACGTGGATACCTACCTTGCCCCGTTCGTGCGTCATGACCGTTTGACCTACGAGCAGGTCAAGCAGGCCATGCAGAAGTTCGTCTTCAACATCAACACCACGTCCCGCTGGGGAGGCCAAAGCCCGTTTACCAATCTCACCTTCGATCTGGTGCCTCCCAGGCATATTGCCGGCGAGGCGGTAATTATCGGCGGAAAACTCCAGGACTCCACGTATGGCGAATATGCGGCGGAGATGGAGATGATCAACCGTGCCTTCCTGGAAGTGATGCTGGAAGGCGACTACCATGGCCGCATCTTTTCCTTCCCCATCCCCACATACAACGTCACCGAAGACTTCCCGTGGGACTCCACGGTAGGGGACCTGCTTCTTCGCCTGACCGCCAAATACGGCGCTCCGTACTTTCAGAACTTCATCAATTCCGATCTCAAGCCGGAGGACGTGCGCTCCATGTGCTGCCGGCTCCAGATGGATTTGCGGGAGCTGCGCAAGCGCACCGGCGGGCTCTTTGGCGCGGGCGATCTCACCGGCTCCATCGGCGTGGTGACGCTCAATCTCCCCAAGCTGGCCTATCTCGCCCAGGGAGAGGAAGACTTTTTGGACCTGGTGCGCGAATATGCGGAACTCGCCAAGGACTCTTTGGAGTTCAAGCGCAAGATGGTGCAGGACAACATGGACAAGGGGATGTTTCCCTTCTCGCGGCGGTATCTCAAAAACGGCCTGCGCGGGCATTTCAGCACCATCGGTATCGTGGGCGGCCATGAGGCGTGCCTGAACCTTTTGGGCAAGGGCATCGATACCGAGGCGGGCATGCGGCTTATGCAGCGCACCCTGGAGTATCTGCGGGAGCTCACTGCCCGGTTCCAGGAAGAGACCGGGAACCTTTACAACCTGGAGGCGACCCCGGCCGAAGGGACGAGCTATCGTCTGGCCAAGATCGACAAGGAACTCTATGCCGACATCCATGTATCAGGTAATGGCGTGCCGTACTATACCAATTCCACGCTGCTTCCGGTCAATGCCACGGCGGATGTCTTCGAGGCCCTGGAGCATCAAAACAAGCTCCAGCCGCTCTATACCGGCGGGACGGTATTTCATTGTTTCCTTGGGGAGTCCGTGCCGGACACGGGGGCGCTGCGTTCGTTTATCATGAAGGCCCTGTCCAAGACCCGGATTCCGTATCTGTCCATCACTCCGACGTTTTCCGTGTGCAAGGATCACGGATACCTTGCAGGAGAGCATCACACCTGTCCGACGTGTGGAGCACCTGCGGAAGTCTATACCCGGGTGGTGGGGTATTACCGTCCGGTGCAGCTCTGGAACAAGGGCAAACAGGCGGAGTACAAGGACCGGAAAGTGTACGCCATGGAGACGTGCTTGCGGGCATAGGTGCCGCCTGGAGGCATAGAAAGAACACGAAGAGGCCGGGGAGAGATCCCCGGCCTCGCTGTTTGGTGACGGCGTGCTTGCGCTAGCGCAGCACGATCCCCACAAGTCCCATGGCGGCGCGCAAGACGCGGCGCAAGGGAAGGGTGCGTCGGGGACGGAGTTTTTGGGTGGAGAGGAATACGGTTATTTCACGCATGGCAGCCTCGGTTGTTGGATTTTTTTCGACGAAACGTCAAAAGACGAGCGGCAGCTAAGAATGATGTTTGGGTAAGTCAAGAAAAAAGTGAACGCCGCGAGATTTTGTCGCGGCGCTCGGAAGGACGGATGCGACCTCTTCAGGAGCCGAGCAAGGCTTGCTGGGTGGCCATGTCCCACTTTTGGGTGGAGGCAATGCCCCGGATACGCCGGAAGGCGTCCACGGCAGCTTGGGTGTGTTTGCCCCAGATGCCGTCGATCTTGCCGCGGTAGAGCCCCAGCTCCTTGAGCCGGCTTTGGATGGCGCGGGTATCGGCGGGGTTGGCGGGGGAAAGGAGCGTGGCGCTTGGGTGCGTGCTGCCGGGGTCTGGCTTCATGCTGGCGCGGGTGGCGGGGGTGAGCACGAGTTCGCAGTCCGCGGTGCTGAGCACGGTATGGCTGGTGGCGTGGATGAGGCGCGCTGATACGTGGAGGATGTGGCCGTTGGGTGCGTAGGTGCCGGTGAGTACTGCCTGGGCGGATATCGGGCTGATGAGCGCGCTTTCCTGGCGGGTGAGGGCGAATTCCCCGTGCGTGGGGCTGATGCGGAGCGACTGGGCGCGCAGGCGCACTTCGGACAGGGAAAATCCCCATTGGGCCAGGGCGTCGGCGGTGCGTTCCGCAAGCAGGCGTCCGAGCGGCGAGGTGGTTTCCACGTCGTCCAGGGAGACGAACACCGTAGGCACCACAGGCTGGCTGCGGTCCAGGCGCAGGGTGAGGTTGGAGGCCAGTTGCTCGGCCAAGGAGCTTGCGGCTTCGGTCACCGAGGTGGTGCGGCAGGGAGAAGCCACGGCCAGGGAGTTGACCATCACCATGAGGAGCACAGAGAGGAGAAGGGCGCGCATGGTTTACTCCACCAGCAGGTAATGTTTGAGCGGAGACTGCGGGATCGCAGGGCCGGGCTGGTACAGCCGCCGTTCTTCCGGCGGGATGTAGAAGACCGTGCTCGTGTGGGCGAGGACATTGCTGCCGAGATAGAGGCCAGCGGAGAGCACCATTTCCGTGGCCGGGGCATGGCCGGTATATTCGGCGCGGTCCTCGCGCACCACGGGGACGTCCAGATAGCGGCCGCGGTCGTCTTTGCCCTGGACAAAGCCCGGTTCAGGCACCGTGCGCACCCGGCTTTTCTCGCTGTTCCATTGGTGCTGGATGGTCTGGGTGCTCACTTCGAGCACCATCGCCCCGTCCGGTGCCGAAGCTTGAGGAATCCCTTGACCGGCCAGTTCCCCCAGGAGGAATTGGCGGAAGTTTTGGGCAAAGGGTGTGGTCCCCATGGGGGCGAGAAAAACAGGGATGCTGCCGTCCGGAGAAGTGCGGCGGTAGGCCTCTGTCATGACCCGTGCCACCCTGCGGGCAGCCTCCTGCCAGTGCTGGGCGCTCTCCAGGGTGTGCTGGGTGGTGAAGGCAAAGCCCACCGGCGCAGGCACTCGGGCGGTTTGCAGGTCGGTTTCTGCGCCAAAGGGGAGGACGCGGCCCGCGCATGCGGTAAGCAGGGCAAGGGCAAGGATGGGGGCAGAACGCATGGGACCTCCTGTGCGCCGGGAAGGTAAGCTTTCTCGGTGTATCGGCACGGAGGGGGAAAACTTTAGGCCGTGAGCGCCCAGGCGCCGATTTGCGGGACGCTTTCCATCGCCCAGTGGGCTAGTTCCAGTTCGGTATCCTCCCGGTACCAGAGGGAAACCTTGTCATTTCGTGGATGGTCATCATTGCCGGGACACAGCATCAAGGAAAGCCAGGTACGGCCGTGCGATGTTTGTTGAATGGCCCCTATGTTCCCGGCGCGAGCTGCTCCCCACCCCGAGCCATGATCTGGGGTGGGGCTCCCCTAGGGGAGCCCTGGATACCTCCGTGGATGCGGCTAGAAGTAGAGGTCACGCTCTCCTGCCTCGAGTCGGGTAAACCGCTGGAGGAGAGCGGCCTTGCGGTGGCTGTCGGGGTAATTTTCCAATTCCTGGGCTAAGAGGGTCTCGCCTGCCTGGCGGGTGGCAGGGGATGCGTAATCGAGGAGGTATTCTTTGAAAGTGAGCATGGCGTTGGGGCGACAGAAGTCTTGAATGAAGCCCTTTTTGGCCAGAGCCATGAAGTGCTCTCCGGTGCGGCCCAAACGATAGCAGGCGGTGCACCAGGAGGGGATGTAGCCATGTTCCCGCACGATGGCGCCGATGACCTCGTCGAGGGAGCGGTTGTCGCCAATGCAGAACTGCTGCACTTCGGGCCGGTTGTACTCGGGGTCGGAGTAGGCGCCAGGATAGGTCCGTGAGCCTGCAGAAAGTTGGGATACTCCGACTTCCAGGAGTTCCTTACGCAACTCCGCTCGCTCCCGCGTGGTGAGGATAAGGCCGGTGTACGGTACGGCCAGTCGCAGTACTGCCACGATTTTCTTGAATTGGTGGTCCGACACGGGATGCGGCGGATGGAAAGCGATGTCCGAGCCCAACGCCGGCTCCAATCGAGGAAAGGAGATGGTGTGCGGCCCCACGCCGAAATCTTTCTCCAACTGTGCCGCATGATACAGCAGACCGAGAACTTCGAAGGTGGAGTCGAAAAGACCAAAGAGCGCTCCAAGGGCTACGTCGTCAATGCCGGCCTCTTGGGCCCGGTGCAAGGCATAAAGACGCCAGAGGTAGTCTTGTTTGCGACCCGCTGGATGCATGGCGGCATAGGTTTCTTGATGGTAGGTTTCTTGGAAGCATTGATAGGTGCCAATGCCTGCCTCGTGGAGCAGGCGAAAGCCTTCGACATCGAGGGGGGCGCAATTGATGTTGACCCTTCGGATCTCTCCGCTCTTTTGTGATGTTACTGCATAGACGGTATGGACGGTCTCGGCGATCCATTGGGCACCGAATTTGGGATGCTCGCCGTATACCAGAAGCAGACGCTTATGCCCGATGTTTTCCAATGCCTCGACTTCTCGCCGAATATCTTCCTTAGAAAGAGTCTTACGGATAAGTTCTTTGTTTTTTGCGTTGAATCCACAGTACCTGCACTGATTGGAACATTCGTTGGTGATGTAGAGCGGAGCAAAAAGAACAAACCTGTTCCCATAGATACGTTTTTTGACATGGAGCGCAGCATCGAAGATTGCCGCATCAATATCTCGGTCTGTATTTTGGAGCAGAATAGCCGCCTCTTTTGGAAGAAGTCCCGTGCATGTCTTTGCTTTTTCAATAATATGGAGAGCATGTTTGGATGATGCTGTTTTTCCTGCTTCTATGTCCTGCCAGATTTGTTGTTCGTCGATGAAATTGGGTGTGCTCTTTTTCATAGTGCCATCCTCCACTACGCTACAAATGATTTGACGCGAACGCCTTCGACCATGCCCAGTTTTCCCGTGAGGGCGCCCATTTCATCGGTGGTCGCCTCGACGATGAGGCCGATGACATGGATGCCCTTTTCCCGAAAAGGAAGACCAATGCGGCCGGCGATGAGTTCTGCGTATTCGCTGAGGAGGGCGTTGACTTCAGGAGCGGCATTTTTGCGCTCCCGGATAAAAATACCAATGATACCGATGCGTTTCTCCATCATCAAGACTCCTTTGAGCTGCGGAGGAGAACGCGGCGGCGGTGGGGGCGCGAACAGAACATGCCTCTCGGGCAAGTGTGTTCTCGCCCTGAGGTTCAGGGGACCCCTTCCCGCAGGCATGTTCTCCGCCAATGGCTATGTGCGGAGGCACCATGCCTTGGACGGGGGGAGGAGTCAATATTTTTTTACAAAAAAAGAGTATAAAATATAAAATAGTGCTACTATAATAAAAAATATTTGAAATTTTTTATCTTTTTGAAAAGCCTTTTTCTTTGCAGAAATAATGTTGACACTAATGAATACTCAATTTTAAATGGTAACACATTTCTACGGGGCCAAGGGGTGCACGGTGCTGCTTGCGGAAAAATTTCCAAGTAAGGAGGTGAGCATGTCATCGGACCTGGCGGCAGTGCCGTCACCAAGTCGTTGAAAAACAAGGAGGTAAAAGGCGTATGGAACGGATCATCATGGAAAAAGTGGGGTATGAAGACCACGCTCCGGATCCCAAGGCGAATCCGGATGAACTGTACTTCATCAAGATTGACCCAGAAAAATGTATTGGTTGTGACACTTGCCAGCAGTACTGTCCTACCAATGCCGTATATGGTGAGACAGGAGAAGCGCATAGCATTCCTCATATTGAACTATGTATCAATTGCGGCCAATGTCTGACGCATTGTCCTGTTGGAGCAATTTATGAGGCTCAGTCTTGGGTTTCTGAGATTGAGAAGAAACTCAAAGATCCAAATATCAAAGTCATAGCAATGCCTGCGCCTGCTGTTCGGTATGCTTTGGGGGATTGCTTTGGGATGCCTGTTGGATCAGTTTCCACAGGAAAGATGCTCAGTGCATTGCAGAAACTTGGCTTTGATCATGTGTGGGACAATGAGTTCACGGCCGATGTGACCATCTGGGAGGAGGGTACGGAGTTCATTGGTCGGCTCACCAAAAAGATCGACGCCCCCTTGCCGCAGTTTACGTCGTGCTGTCCGGGCTGGCACAAATATGTGGAGTCGTTCTATCCAGAACTTCTTCCGCATCTCTCCACGGCCAAGTCGCCCATTGGCATGATGGGGGCTTTGGCCAAGACCTACGGCGCTGATACCATGAAGTATGATCGCGCCAAAGTTTATACGGTCTCTATCATGCCGTGCACGGCCAAGAAGTACGAAGGGATGCGTCCGGATTTGTGGTCCAGTGGTTACCATGACATCGACGCGACCATCGACACGCGTGAATTGGCGTATATGATCAAGAAGGCGGGGATTGACTTCGCGAACCTTCCCGATGGCTCTCGGGATACGCTGATGGGCGAGTCCACGGGCGGCGCCACCATCTTTGGAGTGACCGGGGGCGTCATGGAAGCGGCCTTGCGCTATGCCTATCAAGCCGTCACCAGCAAGAAACCGGAGACCTGGGACTTTAAACTGGTGCGTGGGCTCGGTGGCCTCAAAGAAGGCACCGTTACCGTGGGGGACGTGAAGGTGAATGTGGCAGTGGTCCACGGGGCCAAGCGTTTCCGCGACGTGTGCGAAACCATCAAGTCCGGTAAGGCGCCATGGCATTTTGTAGAATTCATGGCCTGCCCGGGCGGCTGTGTTTGTGGCGGCGGTCAGCCCATTATGCCGGGTGTTCTCGAATCCATGGACCGCACCACGACCAAGTTTTATGCCGGTCTCAAGAAGCGGCTGCGCATGATGGCAGAAAATAAGGCCTAAGGAGAGAAGACCATGCGTATCATGGAGTTTACTCGTCGTCAGTTTCTGAAGGTGGGGTGCATTGCCTGCGGCGCTACATTGGTGAGCTTGCGGTGGACGGCGCGGGCAGTCGCTGCCGCCAAAACCCTCAAAGACTATATGCTCGACCGTATCAACGGGGTATATGGAGCGGATGCCGGTTTCAAATTCCGTGCATCTCAAGAAAATCCTCAGGTCATCAAACTGTACAAAGATTGGCTGGAACACCCCAATAGTCATAAAGCCCATCAGTTCCTCCACATGCATTTCACCGATCGCTCTAAAGGCGTGAAGCGTCTTATCGCGGAGGGCAAGTATCCGAATCCGCGTGCCAAGGAATTCCAAGGAAATACCTATCCGTATGAATAACGGATGATGTGCGTTCCTTCCCCATGGCCTGAGATCAGGAAATTTTCTGCGTTCGAGGGTTGGGGGATGGGATTTTTACCTCCGTGTACAACAGCGCCGGATATCCTCTATATCAACCAGTTCAACGAATCGCATTCATTGATTGCGGTAGGAAAATCCGGACTACCATCTTGAAATGATCATTTTTTCGCTTCATAATGAATCTTGAGAATTGCATTTCTTTATGCGGTGCAAGCGCGCGGTAAGGCGCCCATCGAAATGCGGTGCAGGCGCGCGGTAAGGCGGCCATCGAATATCTTGTTGAGGAAACGGGCTGATGAGAGACTGTTGCGTACCATGGCGGAGCACCGCATCTTCGTCGAGAGGGAGGGTGGTGTCTCTTGGGAACACCCGTGGGCCCCTAACGCCTGCCGACTTGCGGGACTATGCAGCATGCCGGTCGCTGGACGATTTGCGCGCTGAGGCCAATGCCGCGTGCGAGGCGGTTTGGGGAAATCGCGTCTTCGTGCGGGGATTGGTGGAGATTTCGAATCACTGCGCCATGGACTGCCTGTACTGCGGCATTCGCTGCTCCAACCAGCGCATCGCCCGCTACCGCCTCTTTCCTGAGGAGATCGTTGCGCTGGCCCGTGAGGGGTATGCCCGGGGTATCCGCACCTTCGTGCTGCAGGGAGGCGAAGATCCCGCCTTCTCCACGGATGACTATTGCCGCATGGTGGAGGGTGTCAGAAACGCCACAGGCGGCGAGGCGGCGGTGACCTTGAGCCTCGGCATCCGCCCCCGAAGCCACTACGCGGCGTTCAAAAATGCGGGGGCCGATCGCTACCTGCTCCGCTTCGAGACCAGCGACGAGGCGTTGCACACGCATTTGCGCGGCGGCGTGCCCTATGCCCGGCGACTGCAAGCCCTGTTCGATCTCAAGGAACTGGGTTTCGAAGTGGGATCGGGCTTCATGACGGGGCTTCCTGGCGAGAGCGAGACCACGTTCTACAACAATATCCTGCTCTGTCGGGAGTTGGAGTTGGACATGGTGGGTGTGGGCCCTTTCATCCCCCATCCGGACACCCCCCTGCGCGACGCCCCCGCTCCGTCACTGGAGCCCACGCTTCAGGCGGTAGCGCTCGTGCGCCTGCTGCTCCCTTACGCCAACATACCCGCCACCACGGCGGCGGGGTCTGTGGACCCGCTGGGGCGTGAGAAGATGCTGACCTCGGGGGCCAATGTGCTCATGCCGAACCTATCGCCCATCGAGGCGAAGCAGCGCTATCGGATCTACCCGGGCAAGATCTGCATCGACGAAAGCAGCGAGGCCTGCCTGGAAGACATACGACAACGCGTCGCCTCCGTTGGGAAGGTGCTTTCCTTCGAGCGCGGCGACTCCAAAAGCGTGGAGTTGCGCCGTGCATGCTGAAGCCTTTTGGGGCCCGGAAACCGCCGCTGCGCTGCGAAACTTCGGAGAGGGCTCGACTCCGGCTCCCTTGGTGCGGGCATTGGCGGAGGTGAAGCTGGCCTGTCTGCGGGCGGTGCAGGAGACGGAACGGCGCTGGCCTGACGAGGTCTTCGCCGCGTTGGAAGCGGCTTGCCTCGAGGTGGCGGTGGGGAAACACCCGGAACGCTTCCCCCTGCCCCTCATGCAGGGGGGAGCGGGCACAAGCCTCAACATGAACATGAACGAGGTGTTGGCGTCGCTGGCGGGGGGGCTCGATCCCATTGAAGATATCAACCGCTACCAGTCAACCAACGACGTGGTGCCCACTGCGGTCACCATCTCCCTCTATCGTCTGCTCACGGAGGTGGAACGCGAGGTCATCGAGCTGCAGGAGGCGCTGGTGGCCCGGGAGCGGCAATTCGAGAACCTGTTGATGGAAGGGCGCACGGAGATGCAGTCCGCGCTGCCCATGACGTTGGGGCAGGTTTTCGGGGCCTGGGCGGGGGCGACGGAGCGCGACCGCTGGCGGCTGAACAAGCTCAAGGAGCGCATCCGCACCATTCCTCTGGGCGGCACGGCCATCGGCACCTGTTTTTCCGCGCCTCGGAGTTACATCTACGCGGCGGAACGGGCATTGCGAAGCATTACAGGGCTTCCCCTTTGCCGGAGCCAGAATCTCCCCGACGAGATCTCGAACCTCGACGCCTGGGCGGAACTGGCGAACGGGTTCGCCCTGTGCGCGGTAAACCTGTTCAAGATGTGCGGTGATCTGCTGCTCTACACCTCGTCGATGGTGGGGGAAATGGAGCATCCGCGCCTGCAGGCGGGGTCGTCGATCATGGCGGCGAAGACCAACCCGGTGATACTGGAGCATGTCCGAGGGCTGGCCGTGCACGTACAGGGCGAGGCCTGGAAGGTGGGACAGTACGCGGCCGCGGGACAGTTGCAGTTGAACCCTTTTCTCCCGCACACCTACGCCGCGTTGCTCTCGGCAGGCGAGGCGCTCCAGTGGGCCATAGCGGCCTTCCGCACGCGCTTTCTGGACGGTCTGCGGGTGAACGCGGCGCGCATGGAGCGTAATCTGGCAGGATCGCTCGCCATGATGAACGCTCTCACCCCCAAGCTGGGCTATCACCGGGTCAAGGCGCTCTACGAGAAGGCGCCGTCGCCTCCTGCGTCGCTGGAGGAATTGGCGGCCCTGGTGGCGCGGGAGACGGGCACGCCCCTCGACGAGGTGCGCTCGTGGCTTTCGCCCGGACATCTGGCGGGCATGAACGGAGGCAACGCATGATCAATACGCCGTTGGCGGAACAGGTGCGCATCGTGCTGGCCGGAGACCGAAACAGCGGCAAGTCGTCGCTGATGAACAACCTCTTCGGCAAGGAAATTTCCATCGTCACCGACCGGCCGGGCACGACCACGGATCCGGTGACCAAGAGCTTCGAGCTGGGGCCGCTGGGCCCTGTAGCCTTCTCGGACACGGCGGGGCTCGACGACGACGAGCCCGATGGCGCGATCGGCGCACACCGTCGCCGCCGCACCGAGGAACTCTTGCGCGAAGCACATCTGGTGCTCTTGGTGACGCCGGGGGATCGTCCCCTGTCGCTTTCCGAGAAGGCGTTGCTGGAGGCGATTCGAGGCTCGGGACGGCCCGTGGTGGCGGCGCTCACCTTCGCCGATCGGCCGACGGACGCGTCGAAGGTCGAGGCGTTGCGGGATCTGCCCCATGCGGCGGTGGACAATCTCTCGGGGCGTGGGGTGACGGAGCTGCGCAAGCTGCTCATCCGGATGGCTGAGGGGATCGACCCTGAGATGACACCAGTGGAGGGGTTGGTGCAGGAGGGGGATCTGGTGCTGTTGGTGATCCCCATTGATCTCGCGGCGCCCAAAGGCCGGCTGATTCTGCCGCAGGTCGAGACGATCCGTGATTTGCTGGACCGGGATTGCGGGGTGCTGATGGTGAAGGAGCGGGAGCTTTACGAATTTTATCGAGCCCTCCCGAGGCGGCCGAAGCTCGTGATCTGCGACAGCCAGGTGTTCAGCAAGGTGGCGGCGGACGTTGATGCGGATCAGCCGCTCACAAGCTTTTCGATTCTCTTCGGGCGGAAGAAGGGGGATCTGGCGGCCTACGTGCGGGGCGTGCGGGCCCTTGGGCAGGTGCCGCCGGGGGCGCGGATTCTGGTGCTGGAGTCATGCAGCCATCATCGGCAGGCCGATGACATCGGCACGGTGAAGATCCCCCGGCTCTTCAAGCAGTTGGTGCAGCAGGACGCGCACTTTTCCTTCGCTCGGGAGCTGCCGCCCGACGAGGAACTCAAGGAGTTTTTCATGGTGATCAATTGCGCGGGGTGCATGGCGAGCCGCCTGAAGATCATGCACCGGCTGCACACCATGCAGCGCTTGGGCGTGCACACGCTCAATTATGGGTTCTTTCTGGCCTGGGCCAACGGCCTGCTCCCCCGGGCATTGGAACCTTTTCCCTATGAGCATGCGGTCTTCCTTCGGGGGGCATAGCGACCCAAAAGGGGAACGGTTTCCTCTGCTTCAGAGGATGTCCTTCTGTTCTCGCATGTTGCCCCACCCGGAATGTGTCAGCCACCTCCGGTCGCACTCATTCCGCAACCAATGAGGTGTCCAGATTTCTTCGGGAGGCTCCCCACGGAGAGGTGCTTGGGAAAGACGTGCAACGGGTGCAACCCCTTGAGAAACAAGGAGAAAAGAAAACCCGTCACCCCGGGGAATGACCCCAGAGAGACGGGTTTGTCTTTTCTAAATGGTGGAGCCGGCGGGAATCGAACCCGCGTCCGAGAACACTTGGCGCAAAGCGTCTACAGGTTTAGTCCTGGTTTGCATTCTTGCCGATCGGGGAGCCCCAGGACGGGCGTCCGACCGGCCAGCCAGAAGGAGTCTCGCGCCGGTCCGCTCTGGCTACGGACCGTTGCCAGCCCCATGGGGGTGACACCCGGATGCGGCGTATGGGGCCTTGGCCGCACGGATGTGGCGGTCTCTGCCGCCAAACTCTTGCATGCCTAATTAGGCAGCGAGAGCGTACTCGAAGTTGTCTTCGGCACTTGTGATTGTGCTGGGTTTTTTCGAGGACCTCCCAGCCCCTCGACCTGCAACCTTGGCCGCATTATCCCCGTCGAAACCAGGGCGGCCCCGTGTGCTTTGCAGTATAGGTACTCGTTGGGGAAAAGCAAGGCCGCTTCGACCTCCTGTTACCGGACACTATCGTCGGCTTCAGGCACGGATGAGGATTGGCGGGAAGCGAGGAACGTGTACAGCACGGGCACAAGAAAAAGGGCCACAAAAACATTGAGCAGCAATCCTCCGATGGCCGCCGCGGCCATGGGGCGCAGCAATTCACCGCCTTCTTCAAGGGCGAACGCCAGGGGGGTGAACCCGAGAACGGCCGGCAATACCGTCATGAGCCGAGGCCGCAAACGGCTCAAGCCCGCATGAAGGGTCGCCTCCATAAGCGGAACGCCGTCCTTGCGCTGATGTTCCGCCGTTTCGATCAAAAGCACGCCGTCGATGACGTTGGCCGCCAGCACGATCATGGCCGCGATGATGACCGTGGCGCCGAAAGGCTGCCCTCCCAGCCAAAGTCCGTAGCCAAGCCCTGTGAGACAAAAGGGGGCAGCGAACAGGATGACCAGTGGCAAGCGCATGTTGTTGAATTGCACGGCAAGCACGATGAAGGAAAAGAACAGGGCGTAGCCAAGGATGCTTTTGACTACACCCTGCATCTCGGCCATCTGCAGGGCCTTGCCGCCGAGAGAGTACCCATAGCCAGTGGGCCAGGCGATTTCGGAGAGAACGGATGTGACCGCAGCCTTGCCCGTGTTCAGATCCGTTCCCGCAGGATCGCAACGAACGATGACCTGCTTGACCTGATTCTTGCGGATGATTTCGACGGGCCCCGTGGCCGGATGTACCTGCGCCACGTCCCGCAATCGCACATAACCGCCCGATGGAGTCGTGATGATGAGATTTTCCACGTCACTGCGCGAGCGCAGACGCTGTTCCGGCACGATGACGCGGATGTCATACAGATCGCTGGCCTCGCGGTAGCGGGTGGGAACATCACCCCCGATATAGCCGTGCAGCGATGAAGCGATGGCGGCGACGCTGAGCCCGTATTCAGCCGCCTTGGTGCGATCGATATCCACCTGCCATTCGGGTTTGGAAGAATCCAGGGAGATGTACACATTGATCAGTTCCGGCCGCTGCTTGAGTCGCCCAGCCACGTCATTGGCCAAGGTGAAGAGGCTGTCGATATCCGAGCCATTGATCTCGACCTCGATGTCAGCCTGCCCAAGGGAACGAATGCCGCGCATCTTGGCCTGATTGACCGCCAGGGTGGCTCCCGGAGCGTGCAGCTTGGCGACTTTGGGGCGCAGCTCCTTGATGAATTCCGTGGTGGTCAGATCGCGCTTTGAGGGCGGGACGAGCTCAATATCGACTTCGCCTTCGTTGCCGATCTTGTTCGTATACAATCCGCGCACCGCTCCGCCTGTGAGCGTGAACACGCTGCGCACGCGCTCATCCCCGAGCACCAGCGCCTCGACCTGCTTGTTGATCTCGTCCATGCGCCCCAGGGCCGCGCCTGCAGGCATGCGCACCTTGACGACGATCCGACCATCGTCCACGGCCGGGAAAAATTCCGCACCCGCTTTCTGGAAAAGGAACACGCCGATAACTGCCAACCCGATAAAGACACCCACGGTCACAATCCTGAACCTCAAAGCATGACGCAGCAGCCAGCCGTAACCGGCCTGCAGCCCCCTGTTCATCCTCTCGCTCCAGGAATTCTCATTGTGCCCGCCGCGCAGGATCAAGCCCCCGAGCATGGGTGTAAGGGTGATGGCGCCCACGCCCGCAATGACCATAAGGCCGAGCACGACCAGAACGAGCTCTCTGAAAAGCAGTGTGATCAACCCTGGCACCAAAAGGAACGGGGAAAACAGGGCGATGAACGTGATCGTCGCCGCGAGGATCGCGCCGCCGACCTCCCGGGTGGCCGTCTCGGCAATGGAACAGGATGTGCCCTCTTTGAGCAATCCACGCAGCCGGGTGATGTTCTCGACCACGATGATGGAGGCGTCGGGCAGGACGCCGATGGCGACAACCAGTCCCCCGAGGGAGAAAATGTTCAAGGAAAAGCCGGCCAGACGCATCAGGAAGAAGTTGACCAGCAAGGCAAACGGCAAAGCGATGGCGATGATGAGCACCTGTCGAGGATTGCCCAAGAACAGAAACAGCACGAGTACGACGAGTGCCAGCGCCTCCAGGGCCGTGTTGCGCACGCCCTTGATCGAGTCGTTGATGTAGTCGGCCTGGTTCTCGACCAGCGTGTATCTGATATCCGCTGGAAACGATGGGGCCAACTCGGCCAGCCGACGTTCGACATTTCGAACCGTCTGCACGGTGTTGGCGTCGGCCTGCTTGATAATGTTGACTTTCACTGCCGGTTTGCCGTTCAGCCGGGTGATCAGCCGCACCTCTTCGTGAGAATCTTCGACTTGGGCCACGTCACGCAAGCGGACTCTCGCCTCCCCCTCGCCCCGGACCAGGACCAGGTCGCGGATGGCCTCCATCCCCGTGAATTCCCCCATGGTGCGCACGATGGTCTCGCGCTGTCCGCCCGTGACCCTGCCGCCGACACGCTGCAGATTCTCCTCCTTCAGGCGGCGTTCGACCACGTCCAGGCTCAGTCCGTGACGCTCCAGCTTGTCGGTGTCCACAAGGATGCGGATTTCACGCTTGAGCCCCCCCGCCACATCCACGGCCGCCACGCCTCCGGCGGCCAGCAGGCGCTGGGTCAGCCAGGAGTCGATCCAGGTCCGCAGCTCCGTCAGGCTCATGCTTTCGGACGCGAAGACCGCCTGCACGATGGGCAGTTGCGAAGGATCGGCCTTGATGATGACCGGGGCTTCGATATCCGGAGGAAGATCCTTGGACGACCGCGCAAAGGCGGCCAGCGTATCTTGATAGGCGACGTCGATGTCGACGCCGTAGCGATAGTTGACGTCGAGCTGATACAGGCCTTCCATGGAACTGGAAGACAGGAAGTCCAGCCCGTCGACGGATGAGAGCTGGCGTTCGATAGGATCGGCGAGGTTACGGTCGATGTCTTCGGGGGTCGCTCCGGGCCAGACAATGGACAGTTTGATGAGTGGATATTTGACCGACGGCAGAAAATCCACGGGCAGCATGTTCAGGTTCAAGGCCCCGAAGATAGCCAGCCCCAATGCCAGGATCGCCGTGGACACCCGGCGCGATATGGCGGTCTTGATCATGACCTGGCCTCGCCCGTTGCGTTTTTATTGAGTCCTTCAGCGCCCTTCAAACGCACTGGCACTCCATCTTTGACGCGCTCTATGCCGCCCACCACGACCTGATCACCGGCATCGAGACCGGAACGCACCGCGATGCGGCCGTCTTGCTCGAACCCCACTTCGATCGTGCGCCGTGTGGCAAGACCATCCCGAACCACAAAGACGCTGCGTTTCCCCCCCTGCGTCTGCACGGCATCGACCGGCACGGTCAACGCAGACGGATCTTCCTTGAGGACCGCTCGGATCCGGGCGAACATCCCGGGAATGAAGTCTTCTTTGGGCAAACCCGCCTCGAAGGTCCTTGTGCGTAACTTCTTGTCAAGCCCGGGAAAGGCCCGGACGATCTCCAGTTCATATTCCTTGCCGCCCAGACCGTCGAAGGACGCCAGGACTTTACTTCCAGTTTTGAGAGTAAACGCCTGATCCTCGGCGACGCTGAAGCGGAGTACTAGACTGGCCGGATCGTAGATGTCGACCAAAGGCGCGCGCGGGGCCACGAAATTGCCGTCCGAAACCCGGACCTGGGAAACGATGCCATCCCACGGGGCGGTGACGACATAATCCCCAGCCGCCTGATTGGCCTGGATCATGGCTGCCTTGGCGCGTTCCAGGGAGGACTTGGCCAGATCGAGCTGATCGGCGGGCAGGGCCTTGGCTTCGACCAGGGTGACGATGCGACGGTATTCCTCCTGCTGTCGACGGAGTTCCTCTGCGGCCGAAGAGCGCGACGCCAGGGCCGAATCCTGCCGTCCGATGCGTACGACGGCTTGGCCCGCGCGTACACGGTCGCCTTCGCGCACCGCGCAATGGAGCACTGGTCCTTCCGCAGGAGAGGCCAAAACGGCCACGGTCGAAGCCTCCACGGTTCCGCTCAAGGCGATGTACTGCCGAAAGACGCCAGCCTTCACCACCTCAATGGTCACCGCGGGAGGCTGCTGGGCGGGTTGTGGCGGCTTCTTGCCGACATCGACCCCTGAAGTCTGATTCCCCACGGTACCTTGAACCTGCCGGTTCAGCCAATTTCTCCCCACCCCGACAACGAACACCCCCAGCAGGACGATCAACCCGATTCCCGCAATGATATATGATTTTTTCACTTGATCTGCCCTCCCATGGCCAGGGCCAGCCTGGCGCGTGAAATATTGCTGTCGACCATGGCTCGCACGACATTCGTGTGGGCCTGCAGCAGGGCCGACTGCGCATCCAAGACGTCCAGAGCGGTTCCCCGCCCCATTTCGTACTTGAGACGCTCTATGCGCAAGACTTCTTCTGCCAGCATTACGGAGTGGCGTGCGACTTCGAGCTGACGGTCGCTGGCGTCACAATTCAGCAGTGCGGTTTCCACGTCCTGTCGGATCTGCAATTCAAGTTTGCCCAGCCGTTCACGAGCTGCGGCCAGCAAGGCCCTTTCCTGCCTGACCTGGGCTTCGACGCGTCCACCATCGAAGAGGGGAACGCTCAGGCTGATGCCGACCGCTCCGGTCTCCGCGGCCTCCGTCGTTCCGGCCATCCGTCCGCCATAGCTGCCCACCAGGGACACCGCCGGCAGGTTTCCGGCTTTTGCGGTGTCCACCTTGTGTTCTTGAGCCGCCAACCGCTCCTTTGCGGCCTGATAATCGGGGCGTGTTTCCAATGACTTGGCTATCAGGGATTCCGGAGTTCCAGGAAGTGGTTCGGGCATGGGCAACGCACCGGAGACGCTCCAGGCCGCTTCACGGGCCCCCATCAGGTTGGCCAGCAGACGTTTGGCAACGGCCAACGCGTTCTTCTCTCGGATCAGGGACTGTCCCAATTCGGCCAATCGGACCTCCGTGCGCATCACATCCACCGGCGCGGCCTTGCCCATCTTCTCCAGAGCCTTGCTTTTCTTCAGGTGGCTTTCCATGGTCTCGATGGACTGCTCGACGGCGCGAATGACTGCCTGCTGTCCGAGGATGCCATAAAAGGTATTCAAGACATTGAAGACGAGTTCCTCACGGGTTCGGGCCAAGCGTTTTTTCTCAGCCAGATGCAACAGCTCCGCCGTCTTGATTTCACTCGTGATCTTTCCGCCGCTGTAAAGGGGGATCCGGAGGGTCACGTCCGCACTGGAGATGTCATCATCAAAAATTCCCAGTTCGCCGTTATACCGGGCCGGCACAAGACGCTGGTCGTCCATGTTCCGCTGATAAAGCGCATTGGCGTTGAAAATGGGCCAACGAGCGGCCTTTGCGCCGGAGAGTTTCTCTTCCGCTGCAGTGACCTCCCAGGTCGTGGCTGCGATTTCCGGGTTGTTCGAAAGAGCCAGCGCAATCGCACGGTCCAGCGACAGAATTTCTCCGTTTCCGGCAGGGGCTGAAGCGTCCAATGTTGCGTTGTTTGCCAATGCAACCGTGCTCGACGAGAGAAGCAGCACCAGAAGTATCAGGAAGCGATACAGTCGCCCCCTGTAACGAGCAACATAGCTTTCACCAATGTTCATCCTCAACCCCATGCCGAGCCGTGACAACGGCCCGAAAACGTGACCATGACATTGCCTCTTTGCCTCTTTCGCGTTCATGCCACGTCCCTATTTGCGCCCCCAGTCAGAGAGGCTCGTCATTGAGAGATGTTCCAAGGCGCGTGCGGAAAGCACCGCCTCCACGCAATGCATGAAATTCATGACGCAGGGGGTCTTGAGACGGTAGTACACCTGTTTGCCCCGTCTTTCGTCCTGCACGATGCCTGCTTGCTTGAGTACACTCAGATGCTTGGAAACAGTGGAAAAATCTGCATCGATGTGCTCGGCAAACTCGCACACGCATTTTTCGCCAGCCGCAAGCTGCTCGATCATCCATAATCTGGTGGGATGAGCCAATGCCTTCAAAACTGCAGCCTTGGCCTCAAAAAGTTTTTTTTCATCAGCTTTCATGGTTATTCATTCATTTGGTCAAATGAGAAAATAATGAGCTCCTCCGGCTTCGTCAAGAGCGTGCACTCCCGTGTGTTACCGGACAATCGGGCACCTCCCCCTCGGGCCGCATTGCGGGGATTGGTGCCCCGAGGCTCCATGCGGTTGCCTGAGCGGTTTTGTTGGGATCAGGAATTGTCGTTTTCCGAACCTGCGGCGCGCAGCCGAGCCACGTAGGTGCGATAGGCCCGGCCCACGGGAGAGTCTTCGGGGAGTTGCAAGCCGCCGATGGGGACAGGACGAGGCATGGGAGACTTGGGGGGCGGCGGGGGAAGGAAGTTTTGGTTGAGGGCAGTGCGGGAACCGGGGAGCTCGAAGCGTACCTCTTGGAAATAGGTCTGGCCCAGGAGGGTGTTGGCCCGATCGAGGAGGGCAGGGCCGAGAAAGGATGCTTCTTGAAGGACGGCCGGGTGCTGCGCGCCCACACGGAGGACCCGCCCCTGGTGCCCCAACGGCACGAGGAGCTTTCCCAGTTCTGGGCCCGCCAGTTCCTCCCAGCGTCTCCAGAGGCCGGCGATGGCAAATTCCAGCGCCGCCTCTTCGCTGAGGGCCGAGGCCATGACGTGCGAGACCGATTGCAGGGTGCGGGCGCGGCGTTTGCTCCACATGCCTTGGGCCTATGCAGTTGTTCGTATTCTGACAAGGGGGCTTGTTTTGCGCACGAGGCTGGGGCATAGGGAGAGCAGGCTGCAGGAAAAAGAACCCACTTTCCCATAATAAGGAGTTGTCTATGCTGTCCAAAGAAGAGCGTCGCGCCAAAGTCATCGAGGTCCTCAACCAGGCCCGGGCCATGGAGCTCTATGCCATTACCCAGTACATGAACCAGCATTATGGTCTGGACGCCATGGATTATGGCGAGCTGGCCGCCAAGGTGAAGCTCATCGCCATCGACGAGATGCGGCATGCGGAGATGTTTGCCGAGCGCATCAAGGAGCTGGGCGGAGAGCCCACCACCGATCCGCTGGGAAGCCTCAAGAAAGGGCAGGGCGTGCGGGAAATCTTTCCCTTTGACGCCACCCTGGAGGATGACACCATCGATCAGTACAACCAGTTTGCCTTAGTGTGCCGGGATTGCGGCGACAGTGTGAGCCTCAAGCTCTTTGAGACCATTATCGAGGAAGAGCAGGCACACATGAACTACTTCGACAACGTCGGTAACCACATCGCCACCCTCGGCGACACCTATCTTTCCAAGATTGCCGGGACTTCGGCGTCCACAGGACCGGCGACCAAGGGGTTTGTGTTGGGAGGTTCTGCAGGTGCATAACGGAAAAAGGAGGGCCTTATGGCAACCGCACCTCGGGAATCCGCGGCATTTATCACCTCGAAAGATACGCTCGAAGGGGTGTATCCGGGGCTGATTCTTGGCATCAACGCCTGCCGTTTGGGCATGGAAGCCTCGGTCTTTTATACGTTCATGGGGATCAACGTCATCCGGAAAGGTTGGATCGACAAGATCAAATTCCATCCCCCAGGCTTTATGGGGGCGATTCCAGGCATGGCAAGTGTTGCCACCTGGATGATGAAGCAAAAGATGGATGCCGCCAACATTCCATCGGTTGGAGACCTTCAAGAAATGGCGCAGATGGAAGGGGTGCGTTTTGTCGCGTGCCGTATGACGGTGGATATGATGGGCCTTTCGGAGAAGGACTTTATTGATGGCGTGACGATTATGACCGCGGAAGAGTTTCTCCGCTATGCCAAGGAATGTAAGATCTTGCTCTATACCTAGTCGCGTTGCGTGTGCCCCGGACGGAAGCATGGGCCGCTTCCTTTGCCGAAGCGGCCCATGTTCTTGGGAAAGGATTATTTGGCCAGTTGTTCGTTGACGAATTCCCAGTCGATGAGCTTGGCGATGAATTCCGTCAGGTAATCGCCGCGGCGGTTCTGGTAATCCAGGTAGTAGGCGTGCTCCCATACGTCCACGGTGAGCAGCGGCTTGATGCCGTGGGCAATGGGGGTGTCGGCATTGGCGGTCTTCATGATGGCCAGTTTGCCGTCCTTTTCCACCAGCCATGCCCAACCGCTGCCGAACTGGGTGAGTCCGGCATCCTTGAAGGCTGCGGCAAAGGCATCGTAGCCGCCGAGGTCGCGTTCGATGCGCTCGGCAATGGGGCCGGTGGGCTTGCCCCCGCCGCCGGGCTTCATACACTGCCAGTAGAAGGAATGGTTCCATACCTGGGCGGCGTTATTGAAGATGCCTGCACGGCTGGCGTCCCCTGCCGTGGCTCGAATGATCTCTTCCAGGGTCTTGTTTTCCAGCTCCGTGCCCGCGATGAGCTTGTTGGTGTTGTCCACGTATGCCTGGTGGTGTTTGCCGTGATGGAAGTCCAGCGTCTTGGCGCTGATGGTGGGGATTAAGGCTTCTTTACCATAGGGCAGATCCGGCAAGACGAAGAGCATGAGAACCTCCTCAAAGGAATAGGTTAGTCCAAACAATGCCATTGTGGACAAATTCCCATGTCTGTCAAGGGAGTGGCCAGAAAAAAAGCGCCTCGTGGCAGGGTGCCCCGGGGCGCTTGGGCGCTTTGGAAGAGCAGCGGGTTTTAGGCAGGCAGCAGGGTTGCCGCGTGCTGCAGGCGTTCCAGGACGCGTTCTTTGCCCAGCACTGCCATGGTCTCGAAGAGTCCGGGGCTGACGGTGCCGCCGGTAAGCGCCACGCGCAGGGGTTGGGCAATGGTCTTGAAGGGTTGCCCCACGGCATTGAGATAGGCCCCCACGGCTGCTTCCAGGGCGGGGACGGAGAACTCCGGGAGCTTCGCCAGGGCTGCCCGCAGGGCCTCGAGGTGCTGACGGGCCTCGGGGCCCAGGTGGGTGGCCACAGCCTTGGCATCATAGGTGAGATCCACGGTGGGCACGAAAAAGAACGCCGCGGCCTCTGCCATCTCCCGCAAGGTCTTGGCTCGGGACTGGTAGAGCGGCACTATCTGGCGCACCAAGGCTTCGTCCGGGGCGCAGCCCAAGATGGGGGTCAGCAGTTCCGCCACTAGTGGTGCCAGGCGCTCCGGCGAGCTGGTCTTGATGTAGTGGCTGTTGACCCAGGTGAGTTTGTGGATGTCGAAGACCGAGGGCGAGCGCCCCAGCCCTTCCACAGAGAATTTTTCCAGCAACTCTTCCAGGGAGAAGATCTCGTCGTCGCCGTGCGCCCAACCGAGGCGTGCGAGATAATTGACCATGGCCTCGGGGAGAAAGCCCATCTCCTTGTAGGCCATGACCGACATGGCCCCGTGGCGTTTGCTGAGCTTCTTTTTGTCCGGCCCCAAGATCATGGGTACGTGGCCAAAGCGGGGCAAGGGATAGCCGAGGGCCTCATAGAGCAGGATCTGCTTGGGGGTGTTGCTCTGATGGTCATCGCCGCGCAGCACATGGGTGACCCCCATGAGCGCATCGTCCACCACGACGGCCAATTGGTAGATGGGGGAGCCGTCGGCGCGGCGGATGATGAAATCGTCGAGTTCCTGGACGTCCCAGGCGATGGTGCCTTTGACCATGTCATCGAACACGATCTTGCCGGTCTGCGGGGTCTTGAAGCGCACCACCCGCCCCGGGCCCGGGCCCAGATTGCGCTCGCGGCAACGGCCGTCGTATTTGGGCTTGAGGCCGGCAGCCCGGGCGCGTTCGCGCATGGCGTCCACGTCTTCCGGGGAACAGTCGCAGTAGTAGGCATGGCCGGAAGCCAAGAGTTTGTCCACGTGTTCGTTGTAAATGGCCGTGCGCTCGCTTTGCAGGTAGGGGCCTTCATCCCAGGTAAGGCCGAGCCAGCGCATGCCCTCGAGGATGGCGTTGGTCATCTCCGGGGTGGAGCGGGCCTGATCCGTATCCTCGATGCGCAGGATGAAACGACCGCCGTGCTTGCGGGCCAGCAGGAAGTTGAACAGGGCGGTGCGGGCGCCGCCGATATGCAGGTAGCCCGTGGGGCTGGGGGGAAAACGGGTGACGATGGACATGGTTCCTCCGGGGCGAAAAAATCGGCCCTGGTTAGGCAGGGCCGAGGAGTGTGTCAATCTTCACCATCCGCAAGTGCTGCCAGGAGCTTTTCCGGGTCGCGGCGTTCGGGCACCGGGACATGGGGGATGCGCCCTTCGTTCCAATCTTTGGAGACGTAAAGCCCACAATAACATGCCCCGTATTCCGCTACATCAGGTTCACGGTACACGCAGGGACACAAAATATCCCGGTCAAGATCGAGATTTCCCGAAGCAAGCCGGCATGGGCAGGCCATGTACCCATAGCGTTCTTTATTGACCAAAAGGCTCTCCAAGAGGTCCATGGTCATTTGCATATCTTTATTGAAGAAATATCCTTTAGGCTCTTGGATCGCTTTGAGCTTTTCGTACAGTTCCTTCGTGGTCATAAGTTACGCAATGCCTCCTCGATTTCTTTCTCTTTGAAGCCGATGATCACTTGTCCATTGATCGAAAGTGTCGGGAAAGAAAGTTTAGGATTGATTTTTTTGATGTGCTCTACCATGGTTTTCCGTTCATCTCCGGTCAATTTATCGACGAAGATACAGTCATAGGTGACGCCGCAGCGATCCAAGAATTCCTTGGTGTGCTTGCAATGGATGCAGGTGCTCAGGGCGTAGAGGGTTATGGGGGCCGGTTGCGACATGGTTTCCTCCTTGCGTCTAGGATGGGGCTGGTATAGCCCCCGAGCCGGTGTCTGGGTAGTCTATTTGTGCGAGGGCGTCCATGCCCGGCAGGGAGAAGAGTATGCGTCAAGATTTTTTGGTTTTTGGATCGCCGCGCATTGAGGCCGATGAGATGGATGCGGTCCTTGCGTGCCTCAAATCCGGCTGGATTGGCACCGGTCCGCAGGTGGCGGCCTTTGAGAGCGAGTTCGCGGCCTACAAGGGGGCGCCTTATGCGGTGGCGGTCAATTCCTGCACCGCGGCCTTGCATTTGGCGCTCCTTGCCGCGGATCTCGCCCCAGGAGACGAGGTCATCACCACGGCCATGACCTTTTGCGCCACGGTCAACGCCATCATCCATGCCGGTGCGACCCCGGTCATCGTGGACGTGGATCCCGCCACCGGCAACATCGACCCCGAGGCGGTGGCTGCGGCCATCACCCCACGTACCCGTGCGCTCCTCCCGGTGCATTTTGCAGGCCGCGCCTGCCCCATGGACCCCCTCATGCAGCTTGCCCAGCGGCATGATCTGATCGTTATTGAGGACTGCGCCCACGCCATCGAAACCGAGTACCATGGCCGTCAGGCCGGCACCATGGGGCAGTTTGGCTGCTTCAGTTTTTACGTCACCAAAAACGTGGTCACCGGTGAGGGCGGCATGGTCATTACCGCGGACCCAAAGGCCGCGGCCCGCATCAAGGTGCTCGCCTTACACGGCATGAGCGCCGATGCCTGGAAACGTTTCGGCGATGACGGCTACAAGCATTACTACGTCACCGAGGCGGGTTTCAAATACAACATGATGGACATTCAGGCCGCCATGGGCCGCATTCAGCTCTCCAAGGTGGAGCGCTATTGGCAGCGACGCGGGGAGATCTGGCAGCGCTACATGGAGGCCTTTGCGGATTTGCCCATCGATCTGCCGGCACCATTGGAGCCGGATCAGCGCCATGGACTGCATCTCTTTACCATCGGCGTGGAGGAGACACGCTGCGGCATTGCTCGGGACGAGTTTTTGGGCGCCATGCGGCGGCAGAATATCGGGGTGGGCGTGCATTATCTCTGTATCCCTGAGCACCCCTACTACCAGGAACGTTTTGGCTGGAGTCCGGATATGGTCCCCAACGCCCGTGATATGGGCCGGCGTACGGTGAGCCTCCCGCTTTCGGCCAAGCTTACGGACGCAGACGTGGACGACGTCATCGCGGCGGTGCGCGGGACCGTGGCGGGGACCAGCGTTCGGTGATCTTTGTGCGGGAGCGGCCTGGCGATGATGGATCTTTCCTCGTGGGATGCGGCCCTGCGCACCGTGGTTTGGCCGAGTGTCAAGCTGGTGGCGGCGGTGGCGGTTGGGGTCTTGGTGGGCAATCTCATCGAGGCTTCGTCCTGGTCGCGCTGGCTTGCCCGCGTGGCGCGGCCTGTGGCCCGGCTCGGGCGCTTTTGTGACATTTCCGCAGCCAGCTTTGCCGTGGCCTTTGTCTCCGGCTACACGGCCAATACCATGCTCGCCTCGGCCTACGAAGAAGGCCGCATCAGTCGGCGCGAACTCATTTTATCTAACTTGTTCAACAGCCTGCCCACGTATTTCCTCCATCTGCCAAGCATGGTCTTTGTGACCGTGCCGCTTCTGGGACGCGCCGCGGTGGTGTATCTGTCCATCACCGTGGGGGCGGCGCTGCTGCGCACATGCGGCATTTTGGGGGTGGCGCGGCTGCTTTTGGGAGGCCTTGGCCGGTGCAGTCTGGAAGAGCCGGCGCTGCCGCCTGCGCCGCAGGACCTCGCCGACGTGGTGCGCGCGGCATGGAAGCGCTTTCGGCGGCGCATCGGCAAGATCGTCGCCATTACCGTGCCGGTGTACCTCGCCTTGCAGGGGCTTACCGCTGCCGGCGTCTTTTCGTGGCTGGAGGCGTGGGCGGTGGAACATCTCGGCAGCGCGCTCGTTCCCCCTCAAGCCATGAGCGTCGTGCTGTTCCAATTGGCCGCGGAGCTTTCCGCAGGCATGGCCGCGGCCGGCGCCTTGCTTGACGCCGCAGCCCTGCCCGAGCGCCAGGTGGTGCTCGCCCTGGTGGTGGGCAACATCGTCTCTTCGCCCATGCGCGCCTTTCGGCACCAGTTCCCGTACTATGCCGGGATCTTTGCGCCGCGTCTGGCGCTGGAGCTCATCGTTGCCAGTCAGGCCTTTCGCGTGCTCAGCCTTGTGGTGTGCGGCGGCATGTATGCCTGGCTGACGGCTTAGCCCTGCGGGGTGTCCAAGGCGACCAGCTCCAGATTTCCCCACGCGCCGAACACGTCACCGCAGCGCACAAGCACCCCCTCAATGCCGATTGCTTCCCACGCTTGCGCCAGGGCGAGGGTTCGATGCACGTGGCGGGGGCTGTGCACCCGATTGGCCAGGGCCGTGGCTGCGGCGTCGGCCAGGGCGGCGTCGGCGGCGCGCACCACCACCAGGTCCGCATCTCCAAAGCTCAGGGAATGGCCGATGCGCGCCGATGAGGCACACAGGGCGCAGGGGAAATCCTTTGGGGTAAGGCGCAGGCCGAGGTGGATGCCTGCGGCCGGATCGTCGAGGATGCCCACCACCCGTTCGGCGCGGGAGATGAGGTAGTTGTCGCCGCCGTTTTCCACGAGCACTTCGGGGCTTTCTTGGTGCAGGGCCTCGGCCACGGCCTGGGCAATGGCCCCGGCCACGGCGGCCATGGGCCCCACGCCCACGGCTTCGGCAGCACGGTACATGCGCCTGACGATGCTCGGGGCGCGCTGGGGACAGGGCAGTGGGGTGAGGGCCGGATAGAACTCCGGGTGGAGCTCCGCCCAGGCCTGGATCTGGCCGCGCAGGCGCCGGATTTCTGCGGCCGCCATGCTGGAGAGGTCCTGGTGGGCGGCGATCCACAGGTCCGATTCCTCGATGACCACTTGGAAGGTGGTGAGATCGTGGGGATGGGTGCGGTAGTTCCGGATCCAGGAATTGGATTTCATGACGGATCTTGGGCGGCGTGCTCCAGAAGGAAGGTGAGCGCGGCTTCGGCGTCCATGGGGCGGCCGAGGCAGTAGCCTTGCGCCAGAGGGCAGCCCAATTGGTGGAGGGCGTCCAGTTGCGCTCGCGTTTCCACGCCTTCGGCCACGGTGGTGAGGCGCAGCACCTGGGCCAGCCCCAAGATGACCCGCACGATTTCCCGATTGGAGGGATTTTCCAGCATGGAGTTCACGAAGGAGCGGTCGATCTTCAGGGTGTCCACCGGCAGGCGGCGCAGGTAGGACAAGGAAGAATATCCCGTGCCGAAGTCGTCCATGCACACGCCGACACCTTCCTGGCGCAGGCGGTGGAGTTTGTGGCTTGCCTGCTCGATGTGTCGCATGATGGCCGTCTCGGTGATTTCGAGCTTGAGGCAGGACGGCGGCATGTGGGCCTCGCGCAGGCTGGTGAGCACCGTGGTCACAAGATTGGGGTGGGCGAGATCCTGGGCCGAGAGGTTGAGGGAGAGGAAGAGGGTCGCCAGTTGCGGATGCTGCTTGCGCCAGGAGGCAAAGATGCGGCAGGCAGTCCTGAGCATCCATTGGGTCAGCTGGGTGATGAGGTTGGCCTTTTCCGCCAGGGGGACGAAGGTGGCAGGTGGGACCGGCCCCAATTGGGGATGCTGCCAGCGCACCAGCCCTTCGAGGCCGACCACCCCTCCGTCAGCCACCTGGACAATGGGCTGGAAGTGGATGGAGAGCCCACCGTTTTCAATGGCCGCGCGCAGGTGGTTTTCCATCTGCATATCCTGCATCACCTGGGCATACATGCGCCGGGTAAAGACTTTGAATCGGTTTTTCCCCGCATTTTTCGCATGGTACATGGCGATGTCCGCATCGCGCAGCACTTCGTCGGCCGATGTGTAGCCGTCGGTATTGAGGACGACCCCGATGGAGGTGGCAGGCTGGTAGGCGTGTCCCTCCAAATCCACCGGCTGGTTCATGGAGCGGAGGATGCGCCGGATGACCGGCACGGCGTCCCGGGGAGACGAGATGTCCGCAAGGAGAATGGCAAACTCGTCGCCGCCCAGGCGCGCCACGGTATCGCCTGCGCGCACCGCTTGGGAGAGGACCCGGGCGATGTGTTCGAGTAAGGTGTCTCCCGCGGCGTGGCCTAGGGTGTCGTTGACCCGTTTGAAGTCGTCGAGATCGAGCATCATGGCCGCGAAACGCCGCTGCCTGCGGGCAAGGGCCTGGGAGAGCCGGTCCAGAAACAAGGTGCGGTTGGGCAGCCCGGTGAGCTGGTCATGGAGGGCCTGGTAGGCCAGTTCTTCCTCGTAGCGTTTGCGCTGGGAGATGTCCTGGTAGAGGAAAAAGGCCCCGGCCACTCGGCCGGCCACCAGATAGGGGTAGCCCAAGATGGCCACGTCGATGCTGTGTCCCATGCGGTGGCGGCGGCTGGTCTCCACATGCACGTTGGCCCCTGCCAGGGCCCGCTGCACGAGGGCGGCGTGTTGCGCCTGGTTTGCCTCGTCCACGAGCACGGCAAAGGCGCCCGCGACCTCTGCGGCCTTGAGGCCGAAGAGATGGAGAAACGCGGCGTTGGCGGCTTGCGGCTGGCCTTGGGGGTCCAGCATGAGGATGCCGAGCGGCGCATTGTCGAAGAGCTGCTGAAACTTGTCTTGCGTCGCCGCCAGTTGTTCCTGGAGTTGGAGATGCGTTGCCGCTAGGGTCAATTGGTCGGCGACTTGGTCCAGCAGTCCGCCGGCAGCCAGCAGCCGGCCTGCCTGGGACAGGCACAGGGCCACTGCGCCGGAGAATTGTGCCGTCGCGGGCAGGGGCGCGGCCATGACCCAGCCGTCGGCCAGGAGCGCCGCTTCGGTGCTGCGGCCGAGGGATTCCGCCTGATCCATGGCAGCTCTGGCCCGCTGGGCGAATCCGCTGTGGGCGCCCTGGCAGAAGAAGCGCTCGCCTTCGTTTTCGGGGCGCAGACGCAAGGCCACGTCCGTGAGCGGCAGCTGCCGGGAAAGCACACCCGCCACAGCTTGCGGCAAGGCGTCCAGGCTGCCGAGGTCCGTGGTATGTCGAGAGAGCTCGTAGAGGATGCGGGCGCGCACGATGTCCCGTTTATGGCTCGTGATATCGCGGACCGATTCGATGGCCCCGGCCACCTTCCCCGAAGAGTCCCGCAGGAGGATGGCTCGGGCCCACACAAAGGCCCCGGCGCCTTGGCGCAGGGCCGGGGCGAACACCTCTGCGGTGAGCAGGTCCTCTTCTTCGTGCAGTTCCGGGTACTGATGGCGATCGGGAAGGGAGGGATCGAGCAGCAGGTCCACGAGGATAGGGCGTGTATAGCCGTAGAAGGGGATCGCGTAGCATCGCCCCCCCTTGCCCAGAATCTCCACCGCGGGCACGTGCGTGAGCGCCTCCATGGCCCGGTTCCATGCCTGCACCCGGCCTTCGTGGTCGATGACCATGGTGGGGTCGGGCAAAAATTCGATGATGCGGGAGAGCCGTTCTTGGGTCTCGCTGAGGCGCTGACTTTGCTCGGCGAGCTCTTGGGTGGCCAGGCGCAGGGACTGGGTTTGGAGGGCGATCTCTTCTTCCAGGTGGAAGTAGGCATTGCTGACGGCTTCGGCGAGGGGGGCAAGCTTGGGGTCGAGGGACTCTGCCGAGAGGCCGAGGTCACGGAGTTGGCGGGCGAGGAGGCGGTGCATTAGCGTGGGCGGAGGGCCGTGAGGCAGATGGTTTGATTGCGGAAGGAGCAGGGCGCGGCGGCGATCTCTCCGTAGGAATACCAGCCGGCCATGGGGACACCCAGCGTGGCGGCCACCTCGGCGGGTTCATCCTCGGCCAGGGGACCAAGGACATGGCGGCGCGCCACACAGCTCACCATGAGGGCCGCGGTGCAGCCTTGCGGGATTTGCCTGGCCGCAGTGCGCGCTGCGTCCAGGACGTCCCGCATGGAGGCGTGCATGAGCCGCACGGTACTGCCTTCGGGGATGGCGGTGGTAAAGAAGAGTCCGTGGCGCTCGGCGTCTACGGCGATGAGACTGCGCAGCGCGGGCGCCCCTCCTGGGGCGGACACCAGGAGGGGAAAATGGTGTCCGCTGGCAGGCAGGTCTGCCGCATGGGGGCCGAGATAGCGGGCGTAGAGGGAGAGCGCTGGTTCGTCGTCCAATTGGAGAACGAGCCTCCCTTCGGCCTTGGTGACCGTGCGGGGCGGCCCCATGGGCTGCCAGCCGCATCCGGTGGCGAAGACTGCCGCTATTTGGGGCGGCAAGGCCATGGCCACCAGGCCGTCGGTGAGGATTTCCGTATCCTGGAGCAGGACGGTGCGCTGAAAGCGTTCTCCGTCCGCAGCCATGCCGCCGACGATGGTGGCGTGGGGGAGCGTCTCGCAGAGGGCGCGGGTGAGGCGTTCCCCGTCGAGGTGGAGTCCTTCGGCCATGATGATGATCGGGCCTGTCGGAGCTGGGCCTAGGGCATCGGCCAGCTTGCGGGCAAGGGTCCATTCCGAGGCTAACCCCCGGGCTCGAACATGGACGGCGCGTGTCTTTTCCGGGAGAAACCAGAACACGGCGAGGATCCCGTGGCTGTGAAGGCGGCTTCCTTCAATCATGCCTGCGGTGGAGCAGCCAAGAATCGGGACAGTTGGGTAGCGTCGCCGAAGGGCAGCGGCGGCGTCCTGGACCATGGCGTCCGGGACTTCTGCCCACCAGAGGAGGATGGCGGAAGGAGGCTTTTGCGGCAGGTCGTACCAGTCTGCGGAGTGCGTGTGGCAGGTGCGGAACATCAGTCTTGCCAGTGAGCGTGGATGGCGCGGATTTCCTCGATGTGCTGGAAAAAGGCGTCGACGATGGCCGGGTCGAAGTGGGTGCATCGACCTTCGGCAATGATGGCCAGGCAACGCTCCTCGGGAAAGGCAGGCTTGTAGGGCCGTTCGCTGGAAAGAGCGTCGTAGACGTCCACCAAGGCCACGATGCGCGCCTCTATGGGGATGTGCTCGCCTTTGAGCCCCAAGGGGTAGCCAGAGCCATCCCAGCGTTCGTGGTGCAGCAGGGCGAGGATGCGGGCCAGGTGCAAGAGTTCGTTGTCATCGGGGTCGGTCTCGTCGAAGTGCAGGCAATGCTTCCGAGCCTCGTCGCGGCTTTTCAGGCTGGAGAGGATCTCACAGCCGTAGAAGCAGTGGCGCTGCATGATGGCCCATTCTTCGGGGTCGAGTTTGCCGGGCTTGAGGAGGACGGCGTCCGGGATGCCGATCTTGCCGATATCGTGCAGCGGGGCGCAGTCGCGCAGCATCAGGCAGCGTTCCTCGGAAAGCCCCATGGCCCGACCGAGGACCGCGCTGATTTCGCCCACGCGCATGACGTGGTTGCCGGTTTCGTTGTCTTTGTATTCCGCAGCACGGCTCAGGCGCTGCATGATCTGGCGGCGGGTACGCTCGAGTTCACGGGTGCGCTGGGTCACGAGCTCTTCCAGATGTTCTTGGTGGCGACGGTTTTCCCGCAGGAGTGCGGCCCGCTCCATGACCTTGTTCAAGGTGTAGAGCAGAAGGTCGAAGTTGCGGATGGGTTTGGTGATGTAGTCCCACGCGCCCAGACGCACTGCACGCAGTGCCTCTTCCACAACTCCGACGCCGGAGATGACCACCGTCGGCATCTCAGGGTGACTGCGACGCGTGGCCTCGATGACCGCATAGCCATCCAGCACCGGCATGTTGAGGTCCACTAAGGCCACGTCCACGGGTGTGGTGGCAAGGATCTCCAAGGCCATTTGGCCGTTTTCCGCTTCCAGCACCTGGTGGTCCAAATCTTCCAAGTAGGCGCGCACGGAGCGGCGTAGGGCGGGTTCGTCGTCCACGACGAGAACGCGCATGAGACCTCCTTAGGCTGGAGTGAGCTCGAGGGCAGCAGGAAGTTCCAGGAAGAACTCCGCCCCCTGGCCTGGCGTGGATTCGGCCCACAGTCGGCCACCGTGGTTTTGGGCAATAAAATAAGACACCGCGAGCCCAAGCCCAGTACCGTGGCCTGGGGGCTTGGTAGTGAAAAAGGGCTCGAAGATACGGGGCAGGATCTCCGGGGGGATACCTGGGCCGTTGTCGGCAATGCGGATGCGTATCGTCCCCTCGTGGTAGCTGGTGGTGATATGGATGCGCGGGCCTTCGGCGGGCGGGGCCTCGTGCAAGGCGTGGGCTGCGTTGCGAAGCAGATTGAGCATGATCTGTTCGATTTCCGTCTGCGTGACGAATACTGGCGGCAGCGCTGGGGCGTAGTCGCGTTCGATGGTAATATGTCGGAAATCATAGTGTTTTTTGAGGTCATAGTCCTTGCTGGCCAGCGCAATGGCGGTTTCCAGCATGTCATGGACGGCGCATATACTGCGGCGAGATTCACTCCTACGGCCGAAATCGAGCATGGTGCGTATGATGCTTGCCGCTCGGCCGCCAGCATCGCGGATGTCGGCAAGAAAGCCAGGAATACCCCGAGCCGTGATGTAGCGGTGCACGTCGTCCAGGACCACGCCGAGTTCTTCGGCCACGTGGCGGTTCTTGGGAAAATCTGGGCGCAGCCGCAGCTCGGCGTTTTGGGCGCTCTGCAGAATGATCCCCAGCGGATTATTGATCTCATGGGCAATGCCTGCGGCAATGCCGCCCAAAGAGAGCATTTTTTCCGTTTGCATCAGAAGTTCCTGAATGCGGTGGTGTTCGGTCATGTCGCGCAGGGCAAGCAGCATATGCGTTTCGTCGTGGAGCACAAGGGGGCAGGCGGTGATGGAGAGCGACATGGAGCTAGCGTCCGCACGAATGCCTTGGGCATCCTGACGCACGGTTTCCCCGTGATCGAAGACTGCCGTGCAGAGGGCGGCGCGCAATTCTCCAGGGAGGATGCGGACCTCGTCCAGGATTTTTGGGGGGACCGTGGCACCAGCAGTGAGCTGCGTAAAGGTCGCATTGGCATGGAGAATGGTCTTGTGGCGGTCTATCAGGGCGAGGGCCTCGGGGGAGAGGTGGAAGACTGTGGTGAAAAGCCGTAGCGCATCTTCGCGTTCTTGTTGGGCAAGGCGCTGTGCCGTGATGTCGCGAAAAAAGATGCCTGCGAGATCCGTGTCCACCGGAAAGGCGATGACGGTGTAGAAGTGCTCTTGGTTCAGGCGGTTGACGTAGCGGAAGTCCTCCTCGATGTGCGGGGCGTGTTGGTCGAGCACCTTGTGGAGGAGTGGGGCAAGCTGGGTGGATGCCAGGCGTGGAAAGGCCTCGAAGAGGGTTTTGCCCAGCACGGTGTGAGAGTCCACGCCGATGCTTTCTGTGGTAGCGGGATTGGATTCTTCGATGAGGAAGACCTGGTCTTGCGTGCGGCGGAAAAGGGCAAAGGCCATAGGCACATGCTCGAGTACGGCCTGCAGGCGCCGCTTGCTGCGCATGAGCTGCTGCCGGGTTTCCTCCTGATCGTGGATGTCCAGGTGAACACCCACCACGTGGGTGGGTGTGCCGGCGGCGTCGCGCGTGAGGGCTTGGGCGAAACTTGAGATCCAGCGCCAGGAGCCATCGTTTGCGCGCATGCGGAATCGGGCGGTGTATCGTTGCACGCTGGGATCTTGGAGAAAACGGAAGAATGCGGCCTCTGCGTGGGGCAGATCCTCAGGGTGGACGAGGTGTTGCCATTGGGCATAGCCGTTGCTTTCCTTTTCTGGGGGCGGGTAGCCGAGCATGCGGTACCAGGAGGAGGCGGAGTGCTGCTCAGTGCCGGTGGTGAGGTCATGCTCCCACACTCCGGCCCCGGTGGCCTCGAGGGCGATTTCCAGACGCCGGAGTGCGGCCTGCCCCTGGGCGTGAGCAGCCTCGAGTTCCCGCATGCGGGCGCGCAGCCGTCGGGTTAGAAAAAGGGCCGTGGCGGTAAGCACCAGGAGGATCCCTGTGCCCGCGGTAGCTGCAAGGATGAGGGCGCGGCGTACGGCAGGGTCCATGGGGAGCTCGGCAGGAAGCCAGCGCTGCCGCAGCGCCTGCCATTCTTCCGGGGAGATGGATGCCAGCGTCTTGTCGAGGATGCTTGCCAGAAGCGGCGCATCCCGGCGGGTGGCGAGGCCGAGATCTACGCGGTGATCCAAGAATTGGGCCATGCGCAGGGTGGTCATGCCCAGGCGATGGATGACATCGGTCGCCACCGCGGTGTTGTGGATGGCGGCGTCGGCCTCTCCAAAGGCCACTTTCATGAGCGCCTCGGCGACGGTGCCTACTTCGATGAAGCGGGCGTAGTCGTCGGGGAGGCTGCGGCGGACCTTCACCGAGCCCGCATAGTTGCGGACAAGGGCGATGGTGCGGCCGCGTAAGGATTCCATGTCCGACCAGGGACTTTCCTTGCGCACGATGATCCCGAGGGGCAGGGAAAGGTAGGGCTTGGTGAAGAGGAGAAACTGCGCGCGCTCTGGGGTGAAGGCAATGCTGGTGACGATGTCCGCCTCGCCCTGGCGCATCCTTTCCAGGGCCTCGGTCCAGGTGTTTGGGGCGACGAAGCGCAGGTGCACCCCGATGCGCTGCTCCACAAGCTCCATGAGCCCGCGGGTAAAGCCCTGCAACTCTCCGTTTTCCAGATATTCGAAGGGCGGATAGTTGCGGTCGAAGACCACGGTGAGGGTAGGGTGCTGGAGCAGATAGGCCTTTTCTTCCGCGGAGAAGGAGAGCTTTTGCGCCCAGCACAGAGCAGGGGCGAGCAGGCACAGGAGGACGAGGAGGGTGATGGACCGCATGGCTATTGAGGCGTACAGACCGCCACATTGGCGGTGATGGAGCAATTGATGGTCACGCCGTCGTAGTTCTGCTGGCAGGGCACTGAAAGGGTGGTGGTGCCGTTGGCGACATAGATGGAGACGGTGCAGGTCAGGAGATTTCCGCTCATGTTGGAGCAGGTGTAGTTTTGGATGCCATCGATGACTTCTTGACTGGCGGCCAGCATCATGCAGGAGCGCAGGTCGCTTTGCGCCCGGGCGAGCGCCCCCTGAATGCGGTATTTGACCAGTTGCGGGATGGCAATGGCCGCGAGGATGCCCACGATGGCGACCGCCACCAGAAGTTCCACCAGCGTAAATCCTGCCTGCCGCATACGGCCTCCTTGGTTTTCATCTCCATGCCACAAGGTTGGGCGTAACGCTAGCAGTTTTCGGCAAACGGCGGTTTGCCGAGGGAAGCAAAATCATGGCCGTAGTTGCGCGGTGATGGTGCCAAGAAGCATGAGACCGCAGCCGAGCATGGCCCGCAGGGTCATGGTTTCTCCCAAAACAGCCCAGCCGCCCAGGGCGGCGAACACCGCCTCCAGGCTCAGGATGATGGCCGCCGGTGCTGGTCTCGCGTGGCGCTGGGCAATGACCTGCAGGGTGTAGGCGACCCCCACGGAACCGAGGCCGCCGTAGAGAATGGGGATCAGCCCTTGGCGCAGTCCATGGAGGGCGATGGTTTCGGTAGCCAGCGCCCCGGTAAGGCTGATGAGACCGCAGGTGAGAAACTGGATGATGGAAAGGATGACCGCTTCTCCGGCGCGAAGTCCTGCGCTGAACCTACCGATGGCCAGCACGTGCACGGCCCAGAACACGGCGGAGAAGAGAACGAGAATATCGCCGCGGCTCATGGAGAAATCTTCGGTAACGGAAAGCAGATACATGCCGGTGAGGGCCAAGCATGCGCCCACCCAGGTGCCGAGTCCGGCGCGCTGGCCAAAAGGGTAGCCCAGAACCGGCACGAGGAGGACGTAGAGGCCAGTAATGAATCCCGCGTTACCGGCGGTGGTCCAGCAGATGCCCAATTGTTGGAGCCAGGCGCCGAGAAAGAGCACCACTCCGAGGACCATACCGCGGCGAAGCATCCAGGGGACAGGCAATGCCCGCTCCCCCAACCCCCAGGCTAGGGGGATGAGGGTGAGGCCGCCCAAAAGGAAGCGGATCCCGTTGAAGGTGAGCGGCCCCATGAAGTCCATGCCCACCCGTTGGGCAGTGAAGGCAAATCCCCAAATAAGGGCGGTGAGGCACAAAAGGAGGTTGGCAGTGGCTTCCTTGCGGTGCATGGCGTCTCCCTGACGGAACAACGGGGCGAGATTTCTCGCCCCGCTGTCGGATGTGGATAGGGGTGTTTGTCCAAGGCGTATCTAGCGTCGTCCGCCGCCGCGAGGCCGCCCGCCGCTGCGCGGGGCTTGGCGCTCCACCGGGTCTGGGGCTTCGCCCGCGGCCTCTTGGAGGATGGCCTTGCGGCTGAGTTTGATGCGTCCCGAAGGTTCGATGTCGATGACCCGCACGCGGATGGCATCGCCTTCGCGCACCACGTCCGTAACGGTCTGGACTCGGGCGCGGTCCAACTGGGAGATATGGCACAGGCCCTCCAGGCCGGGTAAAATCTCCACAAAGGCGCCGAAATCCATGACTTTTTTGACGATGCCGTCGTAGTCGCGGCCCAGTTCGGCCTTTTGATCGTAGAAGAGCACCATTTCCCGGGCCTTGGCCAGGGTTTCCTGGTCCGGGGCGAAGATGCTCACCTTGCCGGAATCGTCGATGTCGATGTCCGCCTGGGTGGCCTCGCAGATGGCCTTGATGTTCTTGCCGCCCGGGCCGATGAGCTCTCGGATTTTGTCCGGAGAGATGTGGACCGTATCCGTCTGGGGCGCAAAGCGGGAGAGTTCGCCCCGCGGGGCGGGCAGGACTTTGGCCATGGCATCGAGGATGAAAATGCGGGCCTCGCGCGCCTGGGCCAGGGCCTGGCGCATGACTTCCGCCGGGATGCCGGCGATCTTGATGTCCATCTGGATGGCGGTGACGCCGTCGCGGCTGCCGGCCACCTTGAAGTCCATGTCGCCGAGGTGGTCCTCATCCCCGAGGATATCGGTGAGTACCAGATAGCGGTCGCCTTCCTTGATGAGTCCCATGGCGATGCCCGCCACCGGGGTGGTAATGGGCACGCCTGCGTCCATGAGAGCGAGGCAGCCGCCGCATACTGAGGCCATGGATGAGGAGCCGTTGGACTCCATGATGTCCGACACCAAGCGGATGGTGAAGGGGAAGGAGTGTGGGTCTGGCAAGATAGGAGCGAGGGCCCGTTCCGAGAGGGCGCCGTGGCCGACCTCGCGTCGGGAGGGGGCACGCAGCGGTCGGGCCTCGCCCACGCAGTAGGGCGGGAAATTGTAGTGCATGAGGAAACGCTTGGCCACGTCGCCGCCTAGGGTCTCCAGTCGCTGCTCGTCCCGGGAGCTTCCTAGGGTGCAGGTGCACAGCGCCTTGGTCTCGCCGCGGGCAAAGATGGCGGAGCCGTGGGTGCGGGGCAGGACGCCCACTTCCATGGTCAGGGGCCGTACGGTGGTCAGGTCCCGGCCGTCGATGCGGCGGCCTTCTTCGAGGATGCGGCGGCGCACCAATTCCTTCTCCAAGGCTTCCAGGATTTCGCCTACCCGCGCCAGTCGTTCCGGGGTTTCGGCAAAGCGTTCCCGCAGGGCGGCAAGGATGGTCTCCTTGGCCGCGGCCTTGGCCTCCTTGCGGGCGAGCTTGGTCGGCACGCGCAGGGCCTCGTCCAGGGGGGCGATGGCCACTTCCCGTACTGCGGCCTCCAGTTCGGCGTCGTGGACCGCTTCCGGAACCACAAACTTGGCCCGGCCGCGTTCCTCACGCAGGGACTCCTGGGCATCGAGGAAGGGGGCAAGCTGGCTGTGTCCCCAGGCGATGGCCTCGGCGAGCACGTCTTCGCGGATGAACTGGGCCCCGCCCTCCACCATGACGACAGCGTCCCGGGTGCCGGCCAGCACCAGATTGAGGGTGCTGGCAGCCATCTCCTTGGTGGTGGGGTTGAGGATGAAGGCGCCGTCTTTTTGGCCGATGCGCACCGCAGCCATGGGGCCGGCAAAGGGGATGTCCGAGATGTGCAGGGCCGCCGAGGCCCCCAGCATGGCGAGGATGTCCGCCGGGTGTTCGCGGTCCGAGGAGATGACCGTGGCGATGATTTGGATCTCGTGATTGATGGTTTTGGGGAAAAGCGGCCGGATGGGGCGGTCCACGAGGCGGGAGATGAGGGTCTCATGGTCGCTGGGGCGGCCGATCTCCCGGCGGAAGTAGCTTCCGGGGATGCGGCCTGCGGCGTAGAGCATTTCCTGGTAGTTGCAGGTAAGCGGCAGGAAGTCCACGGCGCGGTCCAGGGCCTGATGGGTGGCGGTGACGAGCACGATGGTGTCGCCCCAGCGCACGGTGACCGCGCCGCTGGCTTGCAGGGCCAGGCGGCCGTGTTCGATGGTGATGGACCCATCTGCCCACGAAATGGTGCGTGTGGTCGTGGAAAATCCAGACATGATATACTCCTCAAGGGGTTGGCCCTCCCCTTGCGGGTTTGGTGATGCGTGCAGAAAACGACGTTTCGCTTCCTGAACAGCAACACGAAACCCTGGGGCGGGAGGGCAAAGGGCGGGGGGGAGCCCCGCCCGTGGGGTTACTTGCGCAGACCGAGCTTGGTGATGATGTCGCGGTAGCGCTGCACGTCTTTGGAGCGCAGGTAGGAGAGCAGTTGCTTGCGTTTGCCGACGAGTTTCAAGAGCCCTACCCGCGAATGATGGTCTTTGGGATGACTTTTGAAGTGCTCGGTGAGGTAGTCGATGCGCGCCGAAAGCAGGGCGATCTGGACCTCAGGGCTGCCGGTATCGGCTTCCGACTTTCCGAATTCCTTGATGATTTCCGCTTTTCGTTCCGGTGTCAGGACCACAGCGATCTCCTTCTATTTGGTTAGGGTGATGGACCATGGAACTGGGCCTACCATAGGCCGCGCAGCACACGCCATACCACCGTCTTCCCGTGGATCTTGGCCTGCATGAGGGCCAGGGCCGCGCCGCTGGAATCCAGCATGAGGGCCTTGTCCCCCGGGGCCGCCGTCACGCCGGGAAACATCCCGGCAGGCAGCATCTGTCCCTGGCGCACCAGCGTGGCTTGCGCCTCGGTGGCGGTGAGGCGCGGCCAATGGGGCAGGGCATCGGCCAACGGGATGACCAGGCGGCCGAGGTCCTCGCCTGCGGCGAGGATTTCCTCGAGGCTCAAGGCCTGATCCAGGGTAAATGGATGGCATGCCTCGCGTTCCAGTTCCTCGAGCACGGCGCCGCACCCAAGCCGCATCCCCAGGCTGTGGGCCAGGGACCGAACATAGGTGCCGGTAGAGCACGTGACTCGAAATTCGACCCGCGGCAGGTCCACGCGCAGGACCTGGGCGGAAAAAATGGTAATGGGCTTGGTCTTGGCAGGCGGGGTAATGCCTTGGCGCACCAAGAGGTATCCGGGTTTGCCTCCGTGTTTGGCCGCGGATACGGGCGGCACTTCCTGCTCGGTGATCTCAGTCCAGGAGAGGATGAGACGACGCACGGCATCGGAATCTACGTGCTGCCACGGCGCCTCGGACGTCACCGTGCCCTCGCGGTCGTAGGTATCGGTGGTCCGGCCAAGACGCAAGACCCCGCGGTAGACCTTGGTGCCGGTGTTGAGGTGTTCGGCGAGTTTGGTCCCATGGCCGAGGAGCACCACCAGGACGCCGGTGGCCATGGGATCGAGGGTCCCGGCGTGGCCGATCTTGCGCTGTCCCAGGCGTTTGATGCGGTTGGTGACCTGGGCCGAGGTGAGCCCCGGAGGTTTGGCGACGATCAGGATGCCGTGGTGCTGCATGCCTTCTCCAATTCCGCCGTGATTGCAGGGGTGAGGGTGCGGATGGCCTCGTCCATGTCCGTGGTGGCGAGATTGCCGCCGGCAGCATTGCGGTGCCCGCCGCCGCCAAAGCGGATGGCGACGGCCTGGACATTGATCTCGCCCTTGGAGCGCAGGGAAAATTTGATCCGGTCGCGCTCTTCCCGCAGGCTCACGGACACCAGGACGCCGCGGATGGCCAGCCCTTCGTTGACGAGCCCTTCGGTGTCCTCGGGGGTGGTGCCGGTGCGGGAAAAAAGCTCTTGGGTGAACTGGAAGAGACAGATACGGCCGTCGCCGAAGAGCTGGGCCTTTTGCATCACCTCCCCGCGCATCTGGATCTGCGCCAGGGTGCCGGTGGAGTGCTTGCGTTCGTAAAACGGGCCGGGTTTGAGGCCTTGGCGCAGGATCTCCGCCGCCATCTCCAGGGTTTGGGGCCGGGTGTTGTTGTAGCAAAAATCGCCGGTGTCCGCAGTCAGGGCCAAGTACAGGGCCTCGCCCAGGGCGCCGGCAAAGGGGATGCCAAAGACCCGGGCGAGCATGCCCACCATCTCGCCGGTGGCGGCCATGCGCTGATCCACCCAATTGTAGGTGCCAAAATGGGAATTGCCCAGGTGGTGGTCCAGATTGATGATGGGCAGCGTGGTGAGCCAGGGCTGGATGGTCTCTCCCGGGCGACGGACGTCGCCGCAATCGAGCACGATGATGGCCTCGGGCTTGTGGGCCGGCAGCGTGGAGACAATGGCCTCGCCCCCGGTGATCCAGTCAAAGCGGCGCGGCAGCCCGGATTCGTTGTACACGACGACCTCTTTGTGGAGCGCGCGCAAGATATTGCCCATGGCGAGCATGGAACCGATGGCGTCTCCGTCGGGATTGACATGGGAAGTGACGAGGAAATGGTGGTATTGCCGGATGGCGTCAGCGATGGGGTGCAGCGGGGGGATCATACACCATTTCCTCCAGGAAGGTATCCCAGGTAAAGCGCAGGTCAGGGACCGCGCGCAGCCGCAACTCTTGGCCGAGACGCAGGCGCAGGAACCCTTTTGCCCGGTTGAGCCCTTGGGCCGTGCGGGCTTCCACCGCGCGGCCTTCCACGTGGGTGAAGAGCACCTCCGCGATGCTGAAGTCCCGATTGAGGCGCACGCCGGTGACCGTCACCAAGCGCACGGCCGGATCTTCCACCTCTTCCACGAGGATGCGGGCAAGGACCTGCAGGATTTGGTCGGCCATTTGTATGGCACGGCGGCTTGTGGCGCGGTGCATATCAGTCTCCAAAAATTTCGATGTCTGCGGCGATGAGCTCTTCACTGGTGGCAGCTTCGACCATGGCCACGGCCTTGTGGAGCAGCCCTTGGGCGTGGGTGGCGTCGCCGCTGACCGTGACCACCCCAAGCACCAAGGACCCATGGCTGTCCTGGGAATCTGTCTCCGCCACAGCGACATTGAACTTGTTGCGCAGCTTCTGCTTGAGGCTGGCGGCGATACGGCGTTTCTCCTTGAGGGAGAAGACGCCGTGCAAACGGAATTCCAAACGCAGCGCCCCAATGTACATGGCTTATTCGATGGTGCGAGCCTCTTCCACCTGTTCGAAGGCTTCGATGACGTCGCCCACTTTGATGTCGTTGAAGTTCTCCAGGCCGATGCCACATTCGTAGCCTTTGGTCACCTCCCGGGCGTCTTCCTTGAAGCGTTTGAGGGATGCGATGCGGCCCGTGTACACCACCACGCCGTCGCGCAGCAAGCGGGCACCGGCGTTGCGCTTGATCTTGCCGTCGCTCACCATGCAGCCGGCCACCGTGCCCACTTTGGGGACGGAGAAGGTCTGCTGCACGTCGGCCTGGCCCAGGTAGACCTCTTTGATCTCCGGCGAGAGCATGCCGGACATGGCCGCCTTGATGTCATCCACCAGCTTGTAGATGATGTCATAGAAGCGGATGTCCACCTGTTCCTGCTCGGCGATCTCTTTGATCTTGGCCGTGGGCCGCACATTGAAGCCGATGACGATGGCGTTGGAGGCCGAGGCCAAAAGGATGTCGGACTCGGAAATGGCCCCGGTGCCGGCGTGGACGATGCCGATCTTGATCTCGTCGGTGGAGAGCTTGCGTAGGGCGTCGGCAATGGCTTCTTGAGAACCCTGGACATCGGCCTTGAGCACGATGTTGAGGCTTTGGGCCTCCCCTCCCGCCTTGGCCGCCAAAAAGCTCTCCAGGGTGACCTTGGATTCCTTGGCCAGCTCGCGCTCGCGCTGCTTCATACGCCGTTCTTCCGCAATGCGGCGGGCGACTTTTTCGTCCTGCACCACCACGAATTCGTCACCCGCCTCGGGCACGCCTTCCAGACCCTGGAGTTCTGCCGGCATGGAGGGGCCGGCCACCTTGATGCTACGGCCCTGGTCATTGAACATGGCCCGCACCTTGCCGCTGAAAAGTCCGCACACAAAGGCGTCGCCCTGGCGGATCTGGCCTTCCTTCACCAGGATGGTGGCCACCGGGCCGCGGCCTTTGTCCAGACGCGCCTCGATCACGTGGCCGCGTCCAGGCTTGTCGGGATTGGCCCTGAGCTCCAGGACTTCGGCCTGCAGCAGGATGAGTTCCAGGAGTTCGTCCAAGCCGATGCGTTTTTTGGCCGAGACATGGGCGAAGATGGTGTCGCCGCCCCAGTCTTCGGCGAGAAGGCCCAAGTCGGCGAGCTCGCGCTTGACCCGGTCAGGGTCCGCACCGGGCTTGTCGATCTTGTTGACCGCCACCACGATGGGCACACCGGCGGCCCGGGCGTGGTTGATGGCCTCGCGGGTCTGCTCCATGACGCCGTCGTCCGCAGCCACCACGAGCACCACGATGTCCGTGACCTGAGCGCCGCGGGCGCGCATGGTGGTGAAGGCCTCATGACCCGGGGTGTCCAGGAAGACCACTTCGCCCCGGGCCGTGCGCACATGGTAGGCGCCGATGTGCTGGGTGATGCCGCCGGCCTCTCCCGAGGCCACGTTGGTCTGGCGGATGGCGTCCAAGAGGGAGGTCTTGCCGTGGTCCACATGCCCCATGATGGTCACCACAGGCGGCCGGGGCTTGAGGGACTCGGGGGCGTCGACTTCTTGGGGCACAAGGAACGACTCCTCGGAGAAACCCACCTTTTCCACGTCATACTGGAACTCTGCGGCCACCAGCGCTGCGGTCTCGAAATCCAGGGATTGGTTGATGGTGGCCAGCACGCCCATGCCAAAGAGGGTCTTGATGAGCTCTTGGGCCTTGACGCCCATTTGATGGGCCAGGTCGCTCAAGCGGATGCTTTCCTCGATGCGGATCTTGCGTTTGGCCGCTTTGATGGGCTGGGACACCGGGCGGCGCTCCGACTGCCGCTTGGCTTCCGCCCGCTGCGCCTTTTTGCTCTTGGAGAGGATGGCGGCTTCCTGCTTGTCGTAAATATCCCGAGCCTCCACGGTGCGGCGGCCTTTTTTCTTCTTTCCGCGGCCATCACGGCTGGGGGTGTCGCTCGGCGGGGCCGCTGGCGCAGGGGCTGGACGCGGCTCAGGCCGGGGAGATGCCTGGGGAAACTCCACCACCTTGGGTCGGGAGATGACCTTGACGGCCACCGTGGGCGCCGCGGGCTTGCGGCTGCGGTCCTTGGAGCGTTTGCGATCGTCCTTCTGGGGGGCTTCCTTGCCCTCGGGCTGGGGCGCCAGCACAGGCCGACCGTCGGCGGATGCCTCGGGGGAGGCGATCATGGTGTCCTCGGAGGAAATCTCGGCAGCGGTCTCGGTGGCGACCACGGGAGCAGTCTCGGAAGCGGCAGGGACCGGGGAGGCCGGTTCTGATACCGCATCGCTCTCGGGGATGGTGGCGGCAGGTGTGGCTTCGGCTTGGGGCGCGGGCTGCGGCTCCGGCTTGGGGGTTGCGATGATGCGAGCCCGGGTCTCCTCAGGACGACGGGCCTTACGGGCGGACTTTTGCGGCGTGAGATCCGAGCCCTCAGGGGCTTGCGGGGCCTCCTGGGTGGCCGGAGCGCCCGCTTCCGGCGTTTGGTCGTCTGCTTGGGCGCTGCTGCGCGTCGTCCGCCGACGGCGCACGACCACTTCCCCTGCCACACGGGTCTCCACCGGGGCGTTTTGGGATGCTTCGTAGCGTTTGCGTACGGCCTCCACCTGTTCTTCCGTGAGGCCGCTCATCTGGGTTTTGGCCTCGATGCCCAGCTCATGGACAATGCGCATGATCTCCCGACCTTGTGCGCCGAGCTCGGCCACCAAATCCCGAATCCGCATTTTCGTGCTCATGCCCTCTCTCCCTTACATTTCATGCGCCAGCCGCGGTACGAGGCCACACGCTCCTGACATTTCGCGTTGCCGCAGACGTAAAAACCGCGGCCTGGCTGCCGGCCGCTCGGATCTGGCACCAATGCGGCGCCCCCTGGCGGCGGGCAGAGATATCTCTGCATACCATCTTTCTCAAACCGCTGCCGGCAGATGACACAGGTGCGAACCGGGCGGTGTTTGCGAGGAAAATCATTCGTGGAGTGCTGTTCCACTCTCGGCCTCATGGTCGTGGGCCTGGACCTTGGGCGACAGGAGGTTGATGGCGGTGCGTAAAATCCCCACCGTGTCTTCGTCCACCCCGCGAATGCGCATCAGGTCCGTATTTTCCGCTGCAGCCAGAGACTCCAGAGAGTCAAATCCCGCATCCAGGATGTCGGCCAGGGAAATTTGCGCTGCGCTCGCCACCTGTTCCAATTGCTGGCGATTTTTGTACATCTGGTTGAAGCGGGTGAGCGAATGGATGTCGATCTTCCAGCCCAGGAGCTTGGCCGCCAGTTTCACGTTTTGGCCCTTTTTGCCGATGGCGGGGGTCAGCTGGTCATCGGGGACGACCACCTCGAGGGTCTTTTCTTCGTCGTCCACGATGATCTTGGCGATGCGCGCCGGGGACAGGGCGTTGGCCGCATAGGTGGCGATATCCGGACTCCAGAGGACGATATCGATGCGCTCGCCGCGCAGCTCCTGCACGATGTTGTGGATGCGCGACCCCCGCACCCCCACACAGGCCCCCACAGGATCCACATTGGAATCTTGCGACAACACCGCCACCTTGGCCCGCAGTCCCGGATCCCGGGCGACACTCATGATGTTCACCGTGCCGTCGGCGACCTCAGGCACTTCGCGGCGGAACAAGGCCACCATGTAATCGGGGTGGGATCGGGAAATGATGATCTGCGGGCCGCGGCCTTCCTTGCGCACGTCGATGATGAGGCCTTCCACCCGGTCCCCCTGGCGGAAGTGTTCGCGGGGGATTTGCTGCTCCTTGGGGAGCAGGGCCTCGGTGCGGCCCAGGTTGACGATCCAGCCGGCACGGTCGCGGCGCTGGATGATGCCGCTGACGATCTCGTTTTTGCGATTTTTGTATTCCTCGTAGATGATTTCCTGTTCGGCGTCGCGCATGCGCTGGATGAGCACCTGTTTGGCGCTTTGCGCGGCGATGCGGCCAAGGTCTTCCACGTGCAGGCGAAAGCCCATCTCGTCGTCCAGTTCCACGTTGGGATCGTGCCGGCGCGCCTCTTCCAAGGAGATTTCGTTGTCCGGGTCGCGGACCTTGTCCACCACGATCTTGAATTGGAAGACTTCGATGTCGCCCGTCTCCTCGTTGAAGGTGACTTCGATATCGAGGCCGTCCCCATATTTTTTGATGACCGAGGCCCGGATGGCTTCTTCGAGGGTATCGATGAGGAGGTCGCGGTCGATCCCTTTGTCTTTGCTGATTTGGTCGATGACTTTTTTCAGTTCGAGATTCATGCGGTAGTCTCCGTGGAAAAGGCGGGCGAGAGGTCGTACACCAGCTGGACCTTGGCGCAGGCGGGCCAGGGCAGGCGGAAGATACGATCGTTTTCCGCCAGGACAAGGGTATCGTCCTCCAGCGCTTGGAGAACTCCCTGGAAATTTTTGCGGCCGTCCATGGCTGCACGCAGACGCACCCGGATGGTGGCCCCCACAGAGGAAGCGAGCTGCTCGGGGTGGAAAAAGAGCCGGTCAAGGCCCGGAGAAGACACTTCCAAGGTATAGGCCCCGGGGATGGGGTCTTCCACGTCCAAGGCAAGGCTTAAGTGTTTGCTTACGGCCTCGCAATGCTCGATGGTCACCCCGCCGGGGGCGTCGACGTAGACGCGAACCACAAGGCGTCGCGAGCCGCCGCCAAATTCGATCCCCCACAGGGAGATCCCGTGGGCGAGGCAGGCGGTTTGGGCCAAAGAGGTGATATGGGTGCGCAGGGCAGTGGTGTCCATGGTCATGGGGCGGTCGAGAAAAAAAGAAGGTGGACCGAAACCGGGCCCACCCTCATCGGTTCTCCGCGCGGTCGCGGACGGATACATGAGGTGTGGAGCGGGTGACGAGAATCGAACTCGCGACACCAAGCTTGGGAAGCTTGTACTCTACCAATTGAGCTACACCCGCTCGGAAGCGAAGGCCTCTTTGCCCCAAATGGGCCGTGGCCGTCAAGATGTTTCCTGGCTGCGGGCTAGGGCAATCGCATCGAGCCTCCGGGCACGCCCTCGAATATATTCTCCAATGCGATTGTCCTGCATGCTCGAACCGGGGAGGAGGTGCTTTCTCCTTCGACGATGGCCATGGCCACAGCGTGCTGTCGGCTATGGCTGATGGAAAGGTGCAGGGCGGAGCCACCGAGTTGCCGGAATCGTTCATGCGCCGCCCCGAAGAGGAGTCCGTGGGGGGCGCCGCTGGGGGTCGAAACAACCGCGAAATCGTGGAAGCCGATGCCTTGGGTAAATCCTGTGCCCAGTGCCTTGACCAGGGCTTCTTTAGCCGCAAACCGCCCGGCTACGTAGGTTGGAGTCAGAGTATCCCGCATTTCCTCGGGTCGGAGGATGCGTTGGGCGAAGCGTTCTCCCAGCCGCTCCATGGCCCGGGCGATGCGGGCGATCTCCACCACGTCCACTCCAAGGCCGAGGATCACGCGTGCCTCCTCTGGGCTTCCTCCAGCACGATGCGCGCTGCGCGTTTTCCCGCGCCGCCGCCACCCAGGAGTTCCGGCAGGGTGCGCAAACGGGTACGCACGGTTTCTGCGCATTGGGGCGTGTCCAGCCAAAGCGCCAGGTGTGCTGCCAATGCGGCGCTGTGGGCCTGATCTTGAAGAAGCTCCGGGAAGACTTCGGCGCCCAGCACGAGATTGGGCAGGGAGATGAAAGGTACCCGCACCACGCGCTTGCCCACCGCATAGGTGAGGGGCGAAAAACGGTAGGCCACCACGGTGGGGACGTGGAGCAGGGCGGTCTCCAGGGTGACGGTGCCCGAGGCTGCCAGGGCCAGCTGGCACGAGCGGATCCCTGGGTAGCGCTCTGCGGCGGACACCAGGCGCACGGCAGGGCCGCCTTTCCAGAGATTGCGCACCATGGCTTCGGAGATGCCCGGGGCCACAGGGAGGAGAAACTCCAGGCCCGGGTAGCGGCGAGTAAGGAGCCGGCATGCCTCGGCAAAGGTGGGAAGCAGGGCGGTGAGTTCTCTGCGGCGGCTTCCGGGCAGCACGGCGATGCGTCCGGGGACGGGGGGGATGGCCATCACCTCGGGCGTGCAGACTGCGTCCACGAGGGGGTGGCCCACAAAATCCACCTCCATACCGAAACGGGCGTAGAACGCGGACTCGAAGGGCAGGATGGAGAGGATGCGGCGCACGTGTGTTTTGAGGAATCGGGCGCGGTTTTCCCGCCAGGCCCAGAGCTTGGGGCTGATGTAGTATACCGATGGAATGCCGAGTTTTTTGGCCATGGCAAGGAGGCGGAAGTGGTAGTCCGGGGCATCGATGACCACCATGAGGTCCGGGCGCTGTGCGGCAAGCTCCCGGCGGGTACGGCGCAGGAGTTTGACGATGGTGCCTGCGTGGGCCAGGACCTCGGTGACCCCCATGACGGAGAGGTCTTCGGTGGCAAGCAGCGGCTTCACCCCGGTGGCGCGCATGGCCGGCCCGGCCATGCCGAAGAGTCGGGCCTGGGGGCAGAGACGGAGGATCTCCCGCGCCAGAAGTCCGCCGTGGACGTCGCCGGAGATTTCACCGGCATTGATCCATATGTTGGGCATAGAAAGTACGGCCCGTGCACTCCACGGGCCAAGGGACTATTTGTCGATGACTTCGCAGGTGGGGTTGGGGCACCACCATTCCTCGTCACTGCCTTGGATGGCGGGCACTTCCTGGGATTCCAGCATGGCGGCCGTGGAAGCGTCGAGCTCCTGAAACTTTTGGCCATGGAGGGCGGGCTTGGCATCCTCGCTCAGGGCCTTGGGGGCCTTGGCTGCTGGGATGCTCATGGGGGTCTCGGTGGTGGGTTTGTCGGTCATGGTCTTCCTCCCGGGTTGGAATATTTGGTCTTCAAAGTAGGGCTCGAGGAAGTTTTTGGCAAGACCGTGCCTTCTGCGGCAAGGAGCATCATGCCGGCGAGGATGCTTCCCATACCCATGAGCTGGCCAGGGCTTACGGGCTCGCGCAGGAGAAAGATCCCCAGGGCTGTTGCGGTCAGTGGCTCCAGAAGCGAGATGGTGACCGCAGTGGCCACCGGGGTGCTCGTGAGCCCGCGCGAGAAGAGGACGTAGGCCAGGGCGGTGGCGGCAACCCCGAGGTGCGCCATGGCAGCCATGGAGCGGAGCTCCCAGAGCCAGGTCATATCGAGAATTCCCAGCAGTGGGGCAAGCAGCACTGCGGCGATGCCGAAGACGCCGGCCATGGCGGTCTCCGGCCGTCGATCCCGAAGGATGCTTTTGCAGGCGGCGCAGTAGAGGGCATAGGAGAAGCCTGCCCCGAGGGCGAGCGGCATGCCGGCCCAGGAAATCTCCCCCGCATGGGAAGAAGTGAGGAGCGCGCAGCCACAGACCGCCAGGGCCGTGGCGGGATACCAGGGCCAGGCCGGCCGCTCTCTATGGAGCACAAACCCGAGGATACCCGCCGCCACGGGCGCGCTGCCGATGGCCGTGACAGTGCCTGCCGCTACCCCCATGGTCTTCACCGCCGCGAAAAAGCTTACCTGGTAGAGGGCGACCCCGAGCCCGGCCAGCAGGGTTGCCCGGCGGGGCCAGGGACGCAGAAGCCCGGGGCGATCGGCGAACATGGCTAGACCGAGGAGACAGGCCGCCCCGATGAGCAGGCGTATGGCCCCGACTGCTAATGGATGCGCTTGCGTGGAGGCCAGGGCCTGGGCCGTGCCCGTGGTCCCCCAAAGGATGGCCGCAAGGGCGATACTCAGGCGGGGCATGGGCAGAGCGCTTGGGCGAGGAGGGCGCGGGCCTGATCCCCGGGGAAGGTGGCTTGGGTCCAGCGGGTGAACTGGGCCTGGGCCTGGGCCACGAACATGGCCAGACCCGAAATGGTGGCGCAGCCGCTTTTTTGGGCGTGGCGCACAAGCCGCGTGGGATCCGGGGTGTAGACCATGTCGTACACCGTGGCCGCGGCCGGGAGTGCTGCCTCCCAGGGCGAGCAGTCTTCCTGGGGGCCGCGCATGCCCAGTGGGGTGGCGTTCACCAGGAGGTCGAAATCGAGGTGCGTGCGTTTTTCCCAGGGGACGGCCTCGGCTCCCAAGTCCGTAGCCAAGGTTTGGGCGCGGGCGAGGTTTCTGGCCGTGACCGCCACCTGCCAGCCGCGCTTCCGAAGTCCGTACACCGCAGCCCGGGCCGCGCCCCCGGCACCGAGCACCAGGGCCCGGCCTGGGGAAAGCTCGGCGATGGGGGCCATGAAGCCGGTGACATCGGTGTTGTCCGCCACCAGTCTGCCCTCCGCCCACAAAAGGGTGTTGGCCGCGCCTATGGCCTTTGCCTCCGGGGTCACTGCATCCACACGGCGGAGAATGGCTTCCTTATGGGGGATGGTGACACTCACCCCATGGATGGGCAGCAGCCGCACCGCCTGGACAAAGGCCGCGAGGTCGTGGGGCGCGATGTCCCAGGCGTGGTAGGCCCCACAGAGCCCTGCGTGGCGCAGGGCCCAGTTGTGGAGCCGGGGACTTAAGGAATGCCCCACGGGATGACCGACGACACCCAAAAGCAGCATCAGCGCTTCACACAAGCCGCGCCTGCGCGCAGGGCCTCGACGTTTTTGGGGATCAGGTGGCTGTAGTGGCTGGAGATGACCGAAGAGAGGCTGGCCTCCACCACGTCCAAGGGCACGACCCCCGTGGCGGCCACGTAGGCGCCGAGGGCCACCATGTTGGCCATGCGCGTGTTGCCGATGCCGTCGGCGATCGCATTGGCCGGCACTCCGATGACCCGCACCCGGGAGGCATCGGCGGTTTCTTCCGGCACCAGCGAGGTGTTGAGCACCAGAATGCCGCCGTCCACCAGCCGGGGGGCGAACTTGGTGAGCGAGGGGCCGTTCATGATGATGAGGCTTTGCGGGGTGTGGATGATGGGCGAGCCGATGGGCTCGTCCGAGAGCACCACGGTGCAATTGGCCGTGCCCCCGCGCATCTCGGGGCCATACACCGGGATGTAGGTGACTTCCAGGCCGTGGTGCATCCCCGCATAGGCGAGGAGGTTGCCGATGAGCATGACTCCCTGGCCGCCGAAACCGGCGATAATGGCATCCATGTACATGGTTAGGCTCCCTCCGTGGCGGCGATGTCTTTGAAGGTCCCTAAGGGGAAGTAGGGGATCATTTCTGTGGCGACCCGTTCATTGGCCGCCACCGGCGTCATGCGCCAATTGGTGGGGCAGGTGGCGAGGACTTCTACGAAGGAAAACCCCTTGCCGTCCAGTTGGTATTGAAACGCCTTGCGGATGGCCTTCTTGGCGCCAAGGACGTTTTTCACCGTGTTGACGGCCACGCGCTCACAGTAGGTCGTGCCCCCGAGGCTGGCGATGATCTCGCTCATGCGGATGGGAGCGCCTTCGCGCTCCAGACAACGGCCGCCCGGGCAGGTGGTGGTCTTTTGGCCCACCAGGGTGGTGGGGGCCATCTGGCCGCCGGTCATGCCGTACACCGTGTTGTTGACGAAGATGACGGTTACCCGCTCGCCACGGTTGGCGCAGTGCATGATTTCCGCCATGCCGATGGAGGCCAGGTCGCCGTCGCCCTGGTAGGTGAAGACCACGGCGTCGGGTCGGGCGCGTTTGACGCCCGTGGCTACGGCCGGGGCCCGGCCATGGGGGGCTTCTACGGTGTCGAGGTTGAGGTAGTTGTAGAGGAACACGGAACAGCCGATGGAGCTTACGGCGATGGTCTTGTCCACCACCCCCAGGTCGGTGAGGGCCTCGGCCACCAAGCGGTGGGCGATGCCATGTTGGCACCCAGGGCAGTAGTGGGTGGGACGATCCACCAAGACTTCCGGATAATTGGTGACGCGGATTTCCTGCATGCTGGTCTCCCGTTAGTGGTCGGCGCCAAGGGCGGCCAGGATTGGGGCTTCGAAGTCGTTGGGCGTGGGCAGGTTGCCGGGCAGATGGCCGTGAAAGGCACTGTCGGCCACCGTGCGGATGGCCAGGCGCACGTCATCCACCATTTGTCCCAGGTTGTGTTCGATGGTGAGGAAGCGTTTGCCCTGGTCGGCAAGGGCGCGCAGCATGGCCGAGGGGAAGGGGAAGAGGGTGATGGGCCGCACCAGCCCCACTCTGTGTCCGGCGTTGCGCAGCTTGCGCACCGTGCTCTTGGCGATGCGGCCGATGGATCCATACGCCACCACGACGAGTTCGGCGTCCTCCACGAGGAATTGTTCGGCGCGGATCTCCGCCTCCATGGCCTGGTACTTGGCGGCCAGGCGGGTGTTTTGTCCTGCCAAGGCCCCGTCTTCCAGGAAGAGCGATTTGATGATGCGCCCGGGTCGACCCACGGCGCCTTCCAAACACCAGCTTGCGGCCTCAGGATCAGCGGTGCGGGCGGGGGCATGAGGGGTGACCGGTTCTTTCATCTGCCCGAGGATGGCGTCTCCGAGCACTATGACCGGGTTGCGGTAGTGAAAGGCAAGGTCGAAGGCGAGCATGGTGAGATCGTAGGCCTCTTGCACCGTGCCGGGGGCGAGCACCAGGGTGCGGTAGTCGCCATGGCCGCCGCCGCGGGTGGACTGGTAGTAATCCCCCTGTGAGGGGCCGATGTCCCCCAGACCCGGGCCGCCACGATTCATATTGACGATGACTCCGGGGAGTTCGCTGCCGGCCATGTAGGAGATGGCTTCCTGCATGAGGGAGATGCCGGGGCTTGAGGACGTGGTCATGGCGCGTACCCCGCAGGCCGCGGCGCCAAGCAGCATGTTGGCGGCGGCCACTTCACTTTCCGCCTGGACGAACTCTCCGCCCGCCTTGGGCAGCTCCGCGGAAAGGAGTTCCGGGATGTCGTTTTGCGGGGTGATGGGGTAGCCGAAATAGCAGCGCATGCCCGCGGCAAGCGCCGCCCGGGCGATGGCCTCATTGCCTTTGAGGAAGACGCGCTCGCTCATGCGGCCTCCTTGGTTTTGAAGACATGGATGGCGAAATCCGGGCACATGAGGGCGCAAAAGGCGCAGCCTTTGCATTCCGCCATGCGTTCGGCAGGGACTTCGGCTACTTTGTAGCCCTGTTGGTTGAAACGGGAAGATTGCTGGATGATGCCGCTGGGGCAGGCCTGGACACAGAGCAGGCAGCCTTTGCAGCGGTCTTCCCGGAATTGGACGCGGCTTGGCATAAGCGACCTCCGAGGGGTGGGGTTAGCGGATGAGCATGGCGTCGCCATAGGAAAAAAATCGGAAACCGGATTGCACCGCTTGCGCGTAGGCGGCGCGGATGGTGGTTAGGCTCGCCAGCGCGGCGACCATAATGAGCAGGCTCGATGCGGGCAAGTGGAAGTTGGTGATGAGACTGTCCACCACCTGGAAGCGGTGGCCGGGAAGGATGTAGAGGTCGGTCCAGCCCTGGTAGGGGTGGATGCCGCCGGTTCTGACCGGCAGGCTCTCTAGGGTGCGGGCAGACGTGGTCCCTACGGCCACGACGGGCCGGCCTTGGGCCTTGGCCTGGGCAATGGCCTGGGCCGCATGCTCGGAAACCTCGATGAACTCGGCGTGCATGCGGTGCTCGCGGATGTCCGCGCAGCGTACCGGGCTGAAGGTCCCGTAGCCGACGTAGAGGCAGACCGCCACCGTCTGCATCCCGCGTTCGCGGAGGGCAGCGAGGATTTGCGGGGTGAAGTGGAGTCCTGCGGTAGGGGCGGCCACGGACCCGAGCTTGGCGGGATCGGCGTACACGGTTTGGTAGCGCTCCTCGTCCTCGTGGGTGTCGGGACGGTCGATGTACGGCGGAAGCGGCATGTGCCCGTGGCGCAGAAAGATGTCCGCAAGCTCCCCCTGCCAGGTAAGGCGCACGCGGCAGCGGCCGAAGTCCATGCGCTCGAGGACGCGCACCTCAAGGCCGTGAAAATCGAGGGCTTGCCCTGGCTTGAGGCCGCGCACCAGCCCTTCGGCCTCGGCCTGCCAGCCTGTGCCGTCCGGCTCCGGGACAATGCGGGGAAGGGGAGTGAGGAGGAGAAATTCGCTCTTGCCGCCCGTGGGCTTGGTGGCGAGCAGCCGGGCCGGCAGCACCTTGGTGGTGTTGAAGACGAGCAGCGCCTCGGAGGGCAGAAGCTGGGGGAGCTCGGCAAAGGCGTGCTCGGAAAATATCGAGCCTTCACGGGGGACCACGAGCAGTCGGGATGCCTCACGCTGTTTCGCTGGCGTCTGCGCGATGCGATCTTCAGGCAACTCGTAGATGTAGGATTGCAGGCAATAGCGTTCTGGGATAGGGGGCGAGGCAACCATGGGCGCCCCGTAGTGCAAAGGGCGCTCGCCCGCAACCCATGGGAGGCTTCCGGTCATGGACCCTGCCCTGCGCCACCTCCTTGAGCTGGATCGCCAGCATGTGTGGCATCCGTATGCCACCATGCCTGCGGCCATGCCTCCGGTGGTGGTGGAGTCCGCCCAGGGTGCCCGCCTGCGCTTGGCCGATGGCCGGGAACTCATCGACGGCATGGCGTCGTGGTGGGCGGTCATTCATGGTTATCGCCACCCCGAGCTGGATGCGGCCATCACCCGGCAGCTCTCTCGCATGGCCCATGTGATGTTTGGCGGCATCACCCACGAGCCGGCAGTGCTCTTGGCGCGGGAATTGGTGGAATTGGCGCCGGAACCGCTCTCCGTGGTGTTCTTTGCCGACTCGGGCTCCGTGGCCATGGAAGTGGCCATGAAGATGGCCTTTCAGTACTGGATGGGGCGGGGGCGGCCGGAAAAATGCCGGTTGGTGGCCCTGCGCGGCGGCTACCATGGGGATACCTTGGGCGCCATGAGCGTGTGTGACCCGGAAAACGGCATGCACGCCCATTTCGCGCGCATCTTGCCGCAGCATTTGTTTGTGCCCCGCCCGGCAGTGCCTTGGGGTGCTCCCTGGGATGACCAGGCTATGGCCGCCCTCGAGGAGGTGCTGGCGCGCCACGGAAGCGAGATCGCGGCCCTGGTGCTGGAGCCGGTGGTGCAGGGGGCGGGCGGCATGTATTTCTACCACCCGCAATTCTTGCGTGCGGCACGGCGGTTGTGCGACGCCTTTGACGTGCTGCTCATCGCCGACGAGATCGCTACCGGCTTTGGCCGCACCGGCCGCATGTTCGCTTGTGAACACGCCGGGATTTCTCCGGACATCATGGCCGTAGGGAAAGCGCTTACTGGCGGCTACCTCACGTTGGGGGCGGTGCTCGCCACTGCTGCAGTGGCCCAGGGGGTCAATGCCGGTGGGCCGGGATGCCTCATGCATGGCCCGACCTTCATGGCCAATCCGCTCGCCTGCGCCGTGGCCCGGGCATCGCTGGAACTCGTGCGGCAGGGGGGCTGGCGGCAGGCCGTGTCGCGCATGGAGGCGCTTTTGCGGGAGGGTTTGGCTCCGTGTCAGGACCTCCCCCATGTGGCCGAGGTGCGGGTACTCGGAGGGATCGGTGTGGTGGAGCTCACGGCGCCGGTGCACATGGCGGTCATACAACCCGCTTTGGTGCACGCCGGTGTGTGGGTGCGGCCTTTTGGCCGCTTGGTATACGTCATGCCGCCATACGTCATCAGCGAGGAAGACCTGGTCCACTTGTGCCAGGCCGTGGTGGCGGTGGTGGCCGCCCATCCTCCCGCGTAGGGGGCAACGTCAATCAGGTTTGGAAGAACCGAAAACAGGAGGACCTTGCATGCAACAGCGACGGATTTGGCCATGGGTGGCCGCGCTCCTTGGTGTGGCGCTCCTTGGCGGGTTGGCCCCGGCATGGGCCGCAGGCGGAGACTTGCATCACGCTGCCGAGGAGATCGGAAAAGAATTGGGCGCATTGTGGGTCATCCCCTTTGCCTGCATGCTCCTTTCCATTGCCGTCATGCCGCTTACCGTGCCGCATTTTTGGCATCATCACTACGGCAAGGTGGCGGCCTTCTGGGGGTTGGCGTTTCTTGTCCCCTTTGCCCTGACCCATGGATTCGACCTGGCCCTCTACGAAGTGGTACATACCGCACTTCTGGAGTACATCCCCTTCATTATTTTGCTTTTTGCACTCTTTACCATCGCCGGCGGGGTGTGCCTTACCGGCAGCCTCGTGGGCACGCCCAAGGTGAATGCAGGACTCCTGCTTTTGGGCACGATCTTGGCGAGCTGGATGGGGACCACCGGCGCGGCGATGCTCATGATCCGGCCGCTTCTTCGCGCCATCGCGCATCGCAAGTACAAGGTGCACACCGTGGTGTTCTTCATTTTTCTCGTGGCCAATATCGGCGGATCGCTCACGCCGCTGGGAGACCCGCCGCTTTTCTTGGGCTTCCTCAAGGGCGTATCGTTCTTCTGGACCACGGTGCATCTCTTCGTACCCATGGCCGTGATCGCCGCCATTCTCCTGACCCTGTACCTGGTCCTGGATACCGTGCTCTTCAACAAGGAAGGCCGTCCCACGCCGCCGCAAGCCAAGGGCAAGCTTGGGTTGGAAGGCACCCATAACCTTCTGCTCTTGGCGGGTGTTGTTGGCGGGGTGCTCATGAGTGGCATGTGGAACCCGGGTACGGGCTTTGACGTGTACCATGTGCACGTGGAGTTGCAAAACGTGGTGCGGGATATTCTGCTGCTCATTTTGGCGGGCATCAGCCTCAAGACCACCAGTTTTGAGACCCGGCGCAAGAACGAGTTCGACTGGGAGCCCATTCGCGAGGTGGCCAAGCTCTTTGCCGGCATCTTCCTTTCCATGATTCCGGCCATCGCCATCTTGCGCGCTGGCGAGGAAGGGGCGCTGCGGAGCATCATCGCCTTGGTGTCCGAGAACGGTCAGCCCAACCACGCCATGTATTTTTGGCTTACCGGCGCACTGTCGAGCTTTTTGGACAATGCCCCGACCTATTTGGTATTCTTCAATACCGCTGGCGGTGATGCCCAGGTGCTCATGCAGGAAGTGACTACTCTCATGGCGATTTCTGCCGGAGCGGTATTCATGGGTGCCAACACCTATATCGGCAATGCGCCTAACTTCATGGTGCGTTCTATCGCGGAATCTACAGGTGTGAAGATGCCGAGCTTCTTCGGCTACATGGCGTGGTCTATTGGAATTTTGATTCCGTGTTTTATTTTGACAACCGTGATTTTCTTCCTCTAATGCGGAAGTATGATCTCGTGGAGGATCTATGATCAAGATTGAACGCGTCCTAGTGCCGGTGGATGGATCCGATTCATCCCGCAACGCAGCAAAATATGCGAGTCACTTACTCAATGTCCGCAATCCGGTGCTCTATCTTCTGCATGTCTATGAGCCTATCAATATGACCATCGGTGGAGATGAGGCTGCCATGTTGCGTGCAGAGGAGCAGGCGAAATCCATGGCGATGCTTGAGGATTATAAGAAGATGCTCGAGCCCTGTGGCATGCGCATTGAGCTCATCGCCCGTGAAGGCCGGCCGGGGTATGTCATCCTCGATGTGCAGGAAGAGTATGACTGCGACCTCATTGTGATTGGATCCCGGGGACTTTCGGCCTTGGAAGGGGTCATTATGGGCAGTGTGGTGACTCACGTGCTCCAAGGGGCCCAATGCCCCGTGCTGGTGACGCGCAACCTGCGTCATAAGTATCTGCAGGACGCCTGCGGAATATGACGTTTGGAACTGCTGGAAATGTGCTTTCCCGGCCAGGGCGTTCTGGCCGGGATTTTTTTTGAGGAGAGGTCCGTGAGGGGCTTGACGATTCTGTGATTTTTATCACAAAGTAGATATGTGAAAAAATACAGCAGAGGGAGAGGGTTATGATGTTTTCCACTGCAGGTATCGAAGTGGCGTGGTGGGTGCCGCCGCTGACGGCCTTTGCCATTTCGCTGGGCACTTCCATGGGCGGGGTGTCCGGGGCGTTTCTTCTTCTTCCTTTTCAGATGTCGGTGCTGGGGTATGTGCACCCCTCGGTGAGCGCCACCAACCAGCTCTTCAACGTGGTGGCCATCCCCAGCGGAGTGTGGCGCTACGCCAAGGAGGGGCGCATGGTGTGGCCGCTCACCTGGGCCGTGGTGCTGGGTACCTTGCCCGGGGTGTTTCTCGGCGCGATGTTGCGCGTGGCCTATTTGCCGGATCCGCGGCGCTTCAAGCTGTTTGCCGCCCTGGTGCTCGCCTATATCGGCGCGCGTATGGTGCGCGACCTGTGGCGCGGCGGCGGCAAAAAGGACACCGGCCATGGCGTGGTGGAGGTGGAGGCCTGGAATTGGCGGCAGGTGGCGTTTACCTTTCAAGGAAGGCGGTATCAGGCCCCGGTGTGGGGGATTTTTGTCCTTTGCCTGGTGGTGGGCGTTGTGGGCGGGGTGTACGGCATCGGCGGTGGCGCCATCGTGGCCCCGTTTTTTGTCTCCATATTCGGCCTGCCGGTGTACGCCGTGGCTGGCGCGGCCCTCATGGGCACGTGCGTTACCTCCGTGGCTGGGGTGATCTTCTATCAAGCCATTGCTCCGTGGTACCCGCACCTTTCTGTTGCCCCGGACTGGAAGTTGGGGCTGCTTTTTGGTTTGGGCGGCATGGCGGGCATGTATCTGGGGGCGCGCTGCCAGCGTTTCGTGCCGTCGCGGGTCATCAAGGCCGGCTTGGTGCTGGTGCTTTTGAGTACCGCGGCCAAGTACGTGATGGAGTTTGTGGGAAAGGGCATGTGATGCCGGCTCAGAGGGATGCGTTGCGCAAAGCAGGGCATGGGAGGCTGGGAGGATGCCTGCGCAACCTCTCCTCCGTACTCAAGGGGGACGCTATGCTTCGTGTTCCTCCAAATACCGCGCCCCGGAAGTCACCGTCATCGAGGTGGGCGTGGAATTTTCCCGGAATCTGCGCCAGATCGTCGGCTGGGAGGTGGCCGCCGGATGATTTGCGGGTGCACGGCGCAGTCTCCTTGGGCACGGTGCCGGCCCGGGACGCCCGGATGGGAGTTTTTGCTTTGTGGTTGACGTCAGGGCCATCGCCGCGTACAGAAAGCCTCCCTCTCGACGGCAAGGCGTGACGTCCGCGCAGCATGTTTCGGGCGTCGTTCACTTTTTTGGAGGTCATCATACCATGTTCGCGATTGTAGAAACGGGCGGGAAGCAGTTCCGGGTGGAAGAAGGGCTGCAGTTCAAGGCGCCCAAGATGGAGGCCGAGGTCGGCGCGGAGATCGCTCTGGACCGGGTGCTTTTGGTGCAGGGTGAGTCCGGTCTCAAGGTGGGACAGCCGCTGGTGGAAGGCGCGGTGGTGCGCTGCCAGGTGGTGGACCATGGCCGGGACAAAAAGATCATCGTTTTCAAGAAAAAGCGCCGCAAGGGCTACAGCAAAAAGCAGGGCCACCGTCAGGACTTCACTTTGGTGAAGGTGACGGGCATCGAGGCCGCACTCTAGGAGGACGTCATGGCACATAAAAAGGCAGGCGGAAGTTCTCGGAACGGACGCGACAGCGCAGGTCGGCGGCTGGGTGTCAAGAAATTCGGCGGCCAGCAGGTGCTCGCGGGAAATATCCTGGTGCGGCAGCGGGGCACCAAGTTCCATCCCGGCCTCAACGTGGGCAAGGGCAAGGACGATACCTTGTTCGCCCTGGTGGATGGCGTGGTGCAGTTTGAGAAGTATTCCCGCAAGAATGTGGTGAAGACTCGGGTCAACGTGGTGCCGGTGGCCTAGCGCCAAGCCCCGTTCGCTTTCCTAGCCGCTCGGGAGTTCCGGGCGGCTTTTGTGTTTTGGGGCAGCGGCCGGCAAGGGAGGAGCCAATGCGTTTTGTGGATGAAGCCCGGATCCTTGTGCGTTCGGGACATGGGGGCCGGGGGTGTGTCTCCTTTCGACGGGAGAAGTATGTTCCCAAAGGTGGCCCGGATGGCGGGGATGGCGGCGCAGGCGGCGATGTCATCGTGCGGGCCTCGAGCCGGCTCTTGACGCTGTATGACTATCGCCATCAGTCGGTGCAGGAGGCGGAAAACGGCCGCCCTGGAGGGGGGGGCATGTGCTTTGGCCGCGCCGGCGCCCCCAAGATCGTGGAAGTGCCTGTGGGAACCTTGGTCTTCGAGGAGACCGAAGACGGCGAGGTGCTTTTGGCGGATTTGGTCTCCGACGGCCAGGAGGTCGTCGTCGCCCGCGGGGGGCGCGGGGGCAAGGGTAATGCCCACTTCAAGTCCGCCACCATGCGCACACCGCGTTTTGCCCAGCCGGGCGAGCCCGGGGAGGAGAAGCGCCTGCGTCTGGAGCTTAGGGTCTTTGCCGACGCAGGGCTGCTGGGACTTCCCAATGCCGGAAAATCCACATTTCTTTCGCGCATTTCTGCTGCACGGCCCAAGATCGCGCCCTATCCTTTCACGACGCTCACCCCGCAGCTTGGAGTGATGGAACACCCTGCAGGCACCCGCATGGTGGTGGCCGACATCCCCGGCCTGGTGGAGGGTGCCCATGCTGGTGTCGGTCTGGGGCACACCTTTTTGCGCCACGTGGAGCGCACCCGGTTCCTCGTGCACCTGGCGGCGGCCCCGGACGTGGAAGGCGAGGATCCGGGCGCGGTGTTCGCCATGCTCAACGAGGAGCTTCGCCTCTTTGACGCGGCCCTTGCCCAAAAGCCACAGCTCCTCGTGGTGAACAAGATCGATCTCTTGGACGCCCCGGCGCGTGCGCGTCTTGCCGAGGCGCTTTCCGCCGCCGGGATTTCGGCGCTCTTCATGTCCGCGCTGGACGGCGAGGGGGTGGAGGCGGTAGTGGCCGCTATGTGGGCCATGCTGGAGACTACCGAACTTGCAGGCGTGGCCCCAAATCCGGACTCCGAGGGGAAGGGGGATGGCAGATTGGCGTGAAGAGCGGCGTCGGGCTGTGGAAGGTGCCCGGCGGGTGGTGATCAAGGTGGGCAGCGCGGTGCTCACCTGTTCGGAAGGCCTGGACATGCGGGTCGTGAGCCGGCTGGTGGATCAGGTGGCGGGCCTGCATGACCGGGGGCTGGAGGTGGTGCTCGTGACTTCAGGGGCCGTGGCTGCGGGCCGCTCGGTGCTGGGTCGTGGTGCCTGCGCCTGTCTGGTGCACAAGCAGGCCGCTTCCGCTGTGGGGCAGAGCCGGCTCATGCATGCCTACGACGAGGCCTTTGCCCGTTTTGGCAAGATCTCGGCCCAGGTACTGCTCACCAAGGACGACCTGCGCAGTCGGGAGCGTTTCCTCAACGCCCGCAACACCATGTCCGAGCTTCTTGCCTGGAAGGTCATTCCCGTGGTCAACGAAAACGACACCGTGGCCGTGCAGGAGCTCAAGTTCGGCGACAACGACGCCTTGTCGGTCATGGTGGCCAACCTGGTGGGCGCGGACCTGGTGGTAAATCTCACGTCCGCGCCCGGGGTTTTTGACGACAATCCCCAGGAAAATCCGGCGGCCACGCTCCTTGCGTGCATTGAAGATATCGAGAGTCTCCCCCTTGCCGCCATGTGTCGGGGCAAGACCCAGGCCGGTACCGGCGGGATGCTCAGCAAGCTTTTGGCCGCCCGGCGGGCCGCGCGTTTGGGTATCCCCACCATCATCGTCTCGGGCCGGGAGAAGTTTGCCTTGGAGCGGGTCTTTGCCGGGGAAGCGCTGGGGACCTGGGTGCGGCCCAAACGCAATATGTCCGGGCGGAAGTTCTGGCTTGCCTACCATTTGGACCCCGCAGGCGTGGTGCAGGTGGACGCAGGCGCGGCCCAGGCCCTGCGCTCCCGCGGCAAGAGCCTCCTTGCTGCCGGTGTCGTGGGCGTGCAAGGCCAGTTCGGCGTGGGCGCTCTGGTGAAGGTCGTGGACCCCGAAGGTACTACCATCGGCGTCGGGCTGACGAATTTCAAGGCCGCGGAGCTGCGGCGCATCCAGGGGCTTTCTTCGGCGGAAATCACAGCGCTCCTGGGCACCTGTCCGCACCCGGAAGTCATCCATCGCGACAATCTCGTCCTGGACGAGACGCTCTAGTGCCCATTTCCTGTGCTTCTGTGCAAGACAGGGGCTATTGGGCGAATCTATTGATTTTTTTGTTTTTGATTTTTCAAGACAATTGGACTCTGCCGGATAAGCGCCTTAAAAGGCGCTTATTTTTATGGAAGTTGCATTCGTGTGCCCAGAATGTGGGGAGGTCTTCTATCATCATTCCTGGACGATAGAGGAGCGTCTTCAGGTGGAGGAAACGGAGCGAGGAGCCCGCTGGGTGCGTGGGCTCGTGCGGGTGGATTGCCCACTGTGTGGCAAAGTGCACCGCTACACTCCGGATGCGGTGCTCTGTCCGTGTGCATTGGGGCAGAAGCGCTGAGAATACGGCGACCAAGGAGGAAGCTATGGCTCAAGGACGGACCAATGTTTTTGCTACGACCACCGGGATCGTGGTGGTGGGAGCGATCATTGGCATTGTGGCGGCCCTGCTGCAGTACTGGGGGAACCCTGCCAACATGGGCGTGTGTGTGGCCTGTTTTGGACGGGATGTAGCGGGCGCCATCGGCCTGCACCGGGCCGAGGTGGTCCAGTACCTGCGGCCGGAGATCATGGGCTTTGTGCTCGGATCATTGGTGGCGGCCGTGATCTTTGGAGAATTCAAACCTTCCGGCGGCTCGGCCCCGGTGACGCGGTTTGTGCTCGGCATGATCGCCATGATTGGCGCTTTGGTCTTTTTGGGCTGCCCGTGGCGGGTGTTTTTGCGTCTGGCTGGCGGTGATGGCAATGCCCTGTTCGGATTGGCTGGCCTGGCCACCGGGGTGTGGATCGGCACACTTTTTTTCAAGGCCGGTTTTTCCCTAGGCCGGGCGCAGACGCAGACAGTGGCAACAGGCTTGGTGTTTCCGGCCATTATGCTGGGTCTTTTGGCCCTGCGGCTGATTTTCCCGCCGCTTCCTGGCGAGGCCCAAAGCGGCGTGCTGTGGTATTCTCTCAAAGGGCCCGGCGCGGCCTATGCCCCGATGACCGTCTCCTTGGCCGCGGGTCTGGGTATCGGGTTCTTGGCCCAGCGCAGCCGTTTTTGCACCATGGGCGCCCTGCGGGATCTCATCCTTTTCCGGCATACGCATCTCTTTTTGGGCGTGGTAGCCTTGTTTGGCGCCGCCTTGGTGACCAACGTGGTGGTGGGGCAATTCCATCCTGGATTTGAAGAGCAGCCTGTGGCCCATACCATGGGGTTGTGGAACTTCGCTGGCATGCTGGTGGCGGGCCTGGCCTTTGCCTTGGCTGGCGGGTGTCCGGGTCGTCAGCTCTTCATGGCCGGCGAGGGCAACACCGATGCCGCGCTCTTTGGATTGGGCATGCTCGTAGGGGCAGCGGTGTCGCACAATTTCGGTCTGGCGAGCTCTCCCAAAGGCATCGGTCCCCATGGCATGGCCGCGGTGGTGATCGGGCTTTTGGTGCTGGTGCTTCTTGGATGGTTCCATACGAGGAGGCAGTCATGAAGGTGGATGCACGGGGCCTTTCCTGCCCCCAGCCGGTGCTCCTTGCCCTGCAGGCCATAAGCGAGGCGGGCTCCGGTGCCATTGAGGTGTTGGTGGATACGGAGGCCAGCTGCGAAAATGTCACCCGGGCTGCGGAAGGTCGGGGCTGGAGTGTTGCCGTGACCGAGCTCCCCGGCGGCGAGTTCCGTTTGGAACTTCGGAAATGATCGCATGGGTTCGGCGCCTGGTGCGCCGCGATCCAGCGAATGCGCCGAAGCGGGGCATGTCCGATCGGGGTATGCTCCTCTTTCCCAGTACCGGAGAGGTCATCCGCGCCGAGACCGTGCTGCGGGAAGCCGGGGTAAATGTGACCGTCAAAGGTCCACCGCCGGCCCTGCGCCAGGGCTGTGACATGGTGGTGGAATTTCCCTTGGTGGAAGAGCTTCGGGTGCGGGAAGTCCTGGAGAACCACCGCCTCGTGCCCTTGCGGGTGGCGGTGGTGGAAGACCATCTCCTGGAGCCGGTGTCTCTTTTCCACGTCAAGGAGTTGGGGGACTTTCTCATGGTGCGGGCGGCCAACATGAAGGTCACGGTGCACCGCCCTTCTGGCCGCATCGTCAATGTCTCGGGTGGAGGTTGCCCGGATGTTCCCTACTTGGCCGAGGTCTTGGTGGGCCGCAGTCTTGACGACGCCCCGGAGCCCCGCTCTCTGGGCCGCACCTTATGCGGGTACGCCTTACAATTGGCCTTTACGGAGGCGCGGCGCCGATGTCGTGGCTGATTGTGGGCACGGTGCCTCGGGCGGATTTTGGCCTCTATTGGGGGCCGGCGCAGCTTGATGGGGCGGAGCTTCTCCTTGGGGACGCGCGGGTGCGGGTGGCCCGAGGTACCCCTGCCCTGGTGGCCACCGCCTTGGTGGCCGCGGCCTTTTTGCGTCTGCCCGCCCCGGATGTTCTCCTCGCCGGGGATATCGGAACCGGCGAGGGGAGCCGGCAGATCTATGCGGCGCTGGCTGCCGAGCCGCAGCGGGCGCAGGGGTCAGGGGTGACCTTCCATTATCTTATGCCCGATGTCGCAGGGCACAATCAGGTACTGTGGGCCCTGGAGGCACTCTGCCCCCGCCCTCTTTTGGTGGCGGATGCCGGGTTTATGTACGCCGCCAAGATGAGTGGTTTTGCCGCCCACTACGACCTCTTCACCCCGGACGTGGGGGAGATGGCCTTTTTGGCGGACGAATCCGCTCCGCATCCTTTCTACACGCGGGGGTTTCTCTTGCAGGACGAAGCGGCGGTGCCCGAACTCATCCGCCGCGCCTATGCCGAGGAGAACGCCGCCCGGGCCTTGCTCGTCAAAGGGCAGGTTGATTTTGTGGTGGAGGCCGGTCGCATTGTGGCGCGCATCGCTGCTCCGGACGTGCCGGCCATGGAGCCCATCGGCGGCACGGGCGATACCCTTACGGCCCTGGTCTCCATGCTCTTGGCCGCGCGCCTTTCCCTCCAGGAGGCCTGCTGCGTGGCAGCCCTTGCCAATCGTTTCTTGGGGGAGTTGGCCCAGCCCACACCAGCCTTTGGAGTGGCGGAGTTTTTGCCCTTTGTGCCAGCAGCACTTACCCGGGCGTGGGAAGCGCGGCGCTTGGGACCGCGTCCTGAGAGAGGGGACGAACCCGCGTCCTGTTGAGGGTGAGGCGGATCTGCTCCCCAGGGATATATTCCGGCGGCAGAAAGAGCTCCAGGGTACTGCCGCACACTTCCACCAGGGTGCGGGCGTTCTCGAGGCGGCGGCCAAGCACTCTCCCTTCGAGGGCAATGCCTAGGTCCGGCGCGTGGGCGGTAAGCGCGGCGTCCGGAAACACGAGGTAGGCCGGGGCTGGAGGCAGCACTTCGGCAAGGCGGGCAACCAAAGGCCCGCTTGCGACGATGGTGGTTTGGCCAAGGAGCGCAGCGGCGCTCACCGTGCCGGGATCGTCCAGCACCGCCTCCACTGGGCCGAAGCGAAGTAGCCTTCCGTGATAAAGGATGGCCAGGTGGCTGGCCAGGCGGCAGGCCTCGGTCGGGTCGTGGGTGACGATCAGGGTCGGCACCTGCGCGTGGGCAAGGAGCGCGGCGAGCTGCCCCACCAGACGCTGGCGCAGTTCTTGGTCGAGGGCTGCCAAGGGCTCGTCGAGGAGTAGCACCCGCGGCTGTGGGGCCAGGGCCCGGGCCAGGGCCACACGCTGCTGCTCGCCTCCGGAAAGCTCCCAAATGCGGCGTTTTTCCATGCCGCCAAGTCCCATATCGGCAAGGAGACTCGCCACCCGCTGGTGGATGCTTCTTCGGTCATCGCCGCGCACCACCAGGCCAAAGGCCACGTTTTCCGCCACACTCAGGTGGGGAAAGAGGGCGTAGTCCTGAAACATGACCCCCATATTGCGTCGGTGTGCCGGCAGATGGGTGATTTCCCGGTCTTCTAGAAAGATCCGGCCTTGATCCGGGCGTTCCAGGCCGGCGATGAGGCGAAGCAGCGTGGATTTGCCGCTGCCGCTTGGTCCGAGCACCGCCAGGGTGGCGTTGGGAGGAAGTTCGAGATCAAGGGGCGCAAGTTCCCAAGAATCAAAGCGTTTGGCGATGCGTTGCAGGCGCAGGATGCTCATGGGTGGGCCTTATGGGACGCGCCGACCCAGAGGCGCTGGGCCACGAGTCCCAAGACTGCGCACGTGGCAAGGAGGATGGTGGCCAGGGCCATGGCCTGGGCGTGGTTGGTGGTGCCGGGCAGGCTCAGGGAGCGGTAGATGGCCACGGGTAAGGTAGGGGTGGCGGGGCGTACGAGAAAAAGGCTCGCCCCGAACTCTCCCATGCTTACGGCCAGGCTCACGCTGGTGGCCACGGCCAGGGGCCGGGCAAGGAGCGGGAGTGTGATGCGGCCAAGGATCTGTCTGGGGCTCGCCCCCAGGGTGGCGGCGGCCTCGCCCAACTGCGGGGAAATGGCCTCCAGGGGCGGCTGCAGGGTGCGCAGCACCAAGGGCAGGGCCACCAGGGCGTGGGCCACGGGGATGACCCACGCAGCGGTACGGGCGTCCCACCAGGGCGTGCGCAGGGCAAGCAGCAGCCCCAACCCCAAGGTGGCGGCAGAGGTGGTCATGGGGAGCATGCATACGGTTTCGATGGCGGTGCGCAAGCGGCTGCGCCGGGCCCCTAGGGCAGCGGCAAGCCCCAAGGGGACGGCCAGGGCCGTGGCCAGGGCGGCGTAGCGCAGGGAGTAGGCAAGGGAGACGATGGGGGCAGTTCCCAGGGCCGATTGGCGGGTGTCCTGGGTAAGGAGGCGGTAGGCCTCCAAGCTCCAGGCGTTTTGGACGCGAAAAGATTCCAGTATCAGCGCCACAAGGGGGAGGATGAGCCCGGCAAAAAGAATGGCGCCGCAAAGGATCCCTGCCCCCTGTACGGCCCGGGGAAGCTGCCGCCACGCCGTGGGGGTGGCCTGGCCGCGCAGCGGCACACTGCGGGCACTGACGCTTGCCAGGGCAAAGAAGAGGGCGCTGCATCCAAGCTGCAGCACAGCCAGACTTCCTGCCCGGGGAAGATCCAACTGCTGCATGGTGGCCTGGTAGATGGCTACCTCTACGGTTGCGAACCGTCCTCCACCAAGAAGCAGCACCACCCCGAAGGAGCTGAAGCACAAAGCAAAGACCGTGATGGCCGCAGCGAGGATGCCCGGGGCAAGCAAGGGGAGATGGACGCGGAGGAAGATGGTCATGGGCGGCGACCCTAAAGTGGCGGCGGCCTCCGCGGTGCTTTGTGGAATCCGCGCCCAAAGGCTGGCCATGATGCGGGCGGCGAGTCCCAGATTATAGAATACGTGTGCCCCGAGAATAGCCGCCATGCCGGGGGTCTCGGCGGCACCGAAGACCGGGGCCGTGAGCCGGCCCAGAAACGAGGTGGGGTCTGCGAGCACGGCAAAGGCCGTGGCCACCACCACGGTGGGGAGCACGAAGGGGAGCAGGAGGAGCGTGGAGGCAACCCCTTGCCCCGGAAACTGCACCCGGGAGAGGAAAAAGGCCGCGGGCAGGGCAAGGACGACGCTGATGCCACTGGAAAGGAGGGCCTGGAAGGTGGTCCAGGAGAGCATCTGGTGCACGAGGGGGTCACGCAGGACGATGGCCGCTGCCTGCCAGCCTCCTTGGGCGAAGCTCACGGAGAGGATGGCCGCCAGCGGGTGGGCGAAGAAGAGGGCGAGAAAGATGAGGGGCGCCCAGGCAGTGGGCGCCACCCATGGTCGGTGTGGGCGCATCACGGGGTCATGATGCGGTTCCAGCGGGCAATCCAGGCATCGCGACGGGCGGCAATGTCCTCCGGCGCGATCCAGGCCGGGCTTTCGGCCATGCGGGCATGGCGCGTGAAGACATCGGGGAGGCGGACGCCGTGCACTGCAGGGAAGACGAACATCTGCAGGGGGATGTCTTCCTGAAAGGGCTCGGAGAGCATGAAGTCGATCCACTGGCGGGCGAGCTCGGCGTGCTTGGTCCCTTTAAGGATGCCGGCGAACTCCACCTGCCGGAAGGCTGCCCCGGGGGTGAGCACGGCGGCAGTGGGGGCTTCTGCGGTGCCGTTTTTGCCGAAGTAGACTTCCGCTGCAGGGCTGGTGGCGTAGCTGACGACAATGGGGCGCTGGCCTTTGGATGCGGCGGTGAAATCCCCCCAATAGGCGTCTTTCCAGCCCGGCCGCACCAGCACTCCGCCGGCCTTGAGTTTTTCCCAGAAGGCAAAGGCTTCGTCCTCACCGAAGCGGGCGATGGTGGTGAGCAGGAATGCCAGTCCCGGAGAGGAAGTGGCAGGGTTTTGCACGACCAAAAGACGCGCATATTCGGGCCGGAGGAGATCTGCTATGTCTTGAGGTGGGGTCATGCCGCGGCTGGCGAACCAGGCGCGGTCATAGTTGAGGCAGACGTCGCCAAAGTCGATGGGCGTTACCCGATATTCGGGATCCAGGACCAGTTCCGGCCGCACCCGTGCCAGGGCGGGCGATTGATAGGGGATAAAGATGTCTTCTTTGAGGGCACGGCTCAAAAAGGTATTGTCCACACCAAAGAGTACGTCGGCCAGGGGGGCGTGCTTGGTGAGGATGGCCTGGTTGAGGGTCAGTCCGGCATCGCCGCCTTGAAGGAAGCGGACGGTGCAATTGTGTTCCGCCTCGAAGCGGGCGACTACCTCCTTGCTGATGCTGAAGCTGTCGTGGACGAGGACGGTGAGTTCTTCGGCCGTGGCACGGATGGGAAGCGCGCCAAGCACCAAGACGAATGCGCATACGAGACGAGACATAGAAACCTCCGAGGCGTGGTGGGAATGGGGAGGCACTCGGAAGGGGGCGGCAATCCCTGCGCCGGCATGACCCGGATCAGGTTCGTCGGTCGGCTCCAGAACGGGAACCCTCTCAGCCCGGCTCCACCGGACTCCCGAATGCACGCTCCGGTTAACGAAGCGCGGCGGCCGGGGTCAAGCCATTGGCTTTGTGCTGTTTACAGCCATTGGCTTTGTGCTATCGCCGAGACCCCTCGGCCCCCTGGGCAACGCAGTATGCGCCGGGTGTCTTTCCCACGGGAGGCAACGATTCCGTGCCCCTTTGCTTTTGGAGTTTTCTTGGGGCCTTCATGTGGCTGTGGCATATCCTGTGCAATTTTTGCGACATCCCGACGCGTATTCCAAGGAGGAGAGACCAGATGCTCCCGAGCCCTTCGCTCCGAAAATCCATTGTTGGCACTGTATTGCTTTTTTCTTTTGTCCCCTTGTTTCTTTTGGGGTGGGTGGTTTATGGGATGTTTGCGTCTGCCTATCACGCAAAGGTGCGTGACAATCTCGCCATTTTTGCCGAGGATAAGCGCAATGCCATCGATTTGTTTTTGCGCGATCAGGTGGCCCAGTTGCGTGTTGCTGCGCAAAGCCATAGCCTGGCCCAGCTTTCTTCTCAGGAGTTCATGGATCGGCTGCTTTCCATCATGCAGCAAGGATCTCAAACTATAGTCGATTTGGGACTCATTGATGACGAAGGGAACCACGTGGTGTACAGCGGGCCTTATAATCTTCGTTCCATAAATTATAAAAATGAAGAATGGTTTAAAATAGTCCGTGTTCGCAAGCTATATATTAGTGATGTATTTACAGGATTTCGTGGTTTTCCACATATTATTATTGCTGTTTCTAAGCAAGAAAATGGTCGAGAATGGATTTTGCGAGCAACGATAAACTCTGAAATATTTGATTCTTTTGTTCGTCTTATTCAGATAGGAAAAAAAGGAGATGCATATATTATTAATAAAAAAGGTGAACTTCAGACAAATCCGAGATTTTCAGGAAAAGATGTCCAGGTTATTCGTCCATTGATAGATAGTAAGTTTTCTGGTGTTCGAATTCATGAAGGAATAATGCATGATAATGCTGTTTATATCGCTGGTATATGGCTGCAGGAGAAAGAATGGCTTGTAGTGATCGAAGAGGATAAGCACAGCGAGCTGGAACCACTGTTACGTACTCGTACGATGACTATTCTCGTCAGCGCTGGTGGACTGCTGTGCATCCTCCTTGGAATTTTGGTGGTAAGTCGAATGATTGTGGTCCATCAGGAACGCCAAGAGCGGGAGCAGGCGCGCCTCAACGAGGAGCTGGTGCAGTCGAGCAAGATGGCTGCCTTAGGAAAGCTTGCCGCTGGCGTGGCCCACGAAGTCAACAATCCCTTGGCGGTGATCCGCGAGCAGGCAGGGTGGATCCGTGATCTTTTGGAAGAGGAGGACATCCAGTCAAGTCCCAATTTTCAAGAACTTCGAGACGCAGTCATCAAGATAGAACAACATGTTGAGCGAGCAGGAAGTGTTGTCCACCGAATGCTTGGCTTTGCAAGACGCATGGAACCGGTACGATTTGATGTGTCTATACCAGATCTATTGCGAGAGACGGTTGTCTTTTTGCAAAATGAGATGCATTTTCGTAATATTCAGTTAAAATGGGATATAGAAGAAGATCTTCCATTGGTAGAGACCGATCCTTCTCAGCTCCAACAAGTGATTCTGAATATTGTGGACAATGCGATTGATGCCATTGGCAAGGACGGGACCATTACCCTTGGCGCTGCCTATGACGCCCAAAGCGGATGTGTCTGCATGCACATTCGGGATGATGGGCCGGGTATGGATAAGGAAATCCAGGCGCGCGTCTTCGATCCTTTCTTTACTACCAAGCAGGTGGGCGAAGGGACTGGCCTTGGGCTTTCCATCAGTTATTCTATTGTCACCCGGTTGGGCGGCACCATCCGCTTTGTCTCCCAGCCGGGTGAAGGAACGGAATTCATCATTTGCCTGCCCGTGCGCAGGGGGAGTAAGGCCGATGACCGTCACCTCGGTGAAAAATGAAATTTCCGTGCTCGTGGTGGACGATGAGCAGGATTTTGTGGACGCTCTTGTGAAGCGCCTGGCTCGCCGCGGCTTTGCGACCCAGGGTGCACTCAGCGGTGCAGAGGCCCTCAAGACCCTAGAGCGGCAGCCCGTTCATGTGGTGGTCCTCGATATCCTCATGCCAGGCATGGATGGCCTTGAGACGTTACGGTATATCAAAGAAAACTATCCTCGGGTGCAGGTGGTCCTGCTTTCAGGACATGGTGGCGAGGAACTCGGGGTGCGGGGCATGGCCTATGGGGCGTTTGCCTACCTTCTCAAGCCCGTGCCGCTTGCTCGACTCGTGGATACGGTGATCCAAGCAGCAGAATATGCGCCCGTTGCCTGAACTCTTTGCTTGGGCCCGCGGGGTCCAAGGGCGTTTGATTGCGGTTATCGTTGGTCCGCCCTTAGTGCCGGTGCTTTTAGCGTTGGGCTGCGCCCTGGTGTGGGGGGTAGGAGTCGTCCACCATGCCCATCAGGAAGTGGTGCGCCAACGGGCGACCACGGTGGCTCGCGTCGTGGAGCAATGGGTACGTCAGACCTTGGAGGTTGCTCAGGTCGTTCCTGTGGAGAGCATGCGTGCGTGGGGGGTCTTGGCCGTAGGTCGGGTGGATGATGCTGGAGAGGTGCATTTTCAGGGAGGGGTATTGGCCCCGGAAGCGGCATTGGCCGCGGCTCGCGATGTGTTGGTTCACCAAGGGCCCCTGGTGGCCGCTCCCCTGCAAACCCAACCCGTTGCTGGTGTGGTGGTGGGGGCTCGTCGCGGAGACGGCCTTCATTGGGTCTATCTCGAGGCAAACGCTCTGGCTCGTTGGCTCGATCTTGCCCGACAAAAGCGCGAGCATGTGGTCCTCCAGGTCTCAGGGGGGCGCCTGGAGCGGGGAGATGCCCCTCAAGAAGGATGGGAAATGGCCAGGGTTGGAGTCCCAGGGCTCCCCTGGCAGGTGGAAGTGGCCGCGCCGCAAGAGTGGGGCCTTTTTGTGGAGCGGTGGCTCGGGCTTTTTTTGGCAGCGGTTTTGGTGGCTGGCGGGGCGCTGGTGGTGGGTGTCGCCTTGCGCACGAGTAGTGCGGTGACGCGGCTTTTGGCCCAGTATCACACCGAGCAGGAGAGTTTGCGCGAGGCCCTTTCTCGAGCTGAGCTTTTGGCCCAGTTGGGGACCATGGCTGCCGGTTTTGCCCATGAAATCAATAATCCTTTGCAGGTCATGAAGAGTGAGCATGCCTATATGCGCATGCTTTTGGAGCAACTGCGCGCGGTTTGTCCCGATGCCTCAGGGCCAGGAGAGGAGCTTTTGGAAAGCATGAGCCAACTTGAGGGACAGATCCAACGCTGCAGTCGCATAACCCACGCCATCTTGGGGTTTGGTCGCCTTTCTTCTGGCGCAGAGTCCCGGGTGGTGGATTTGTGTCGTTTTGTGCCGGAAGTGGTTTCCACCTTTCATTCCATGGCCGAGGGTATGGGTGCCCAATTGGAGACATCCGCTCTACCCGAGCCAGTCATGGTACGCCTAGATCCCGCCAAACTCCAGCAAGTGCTTGCCAATCTTATCGTCAACGCCCTTCATGCTGTGGAAGGCCGAGGGCCCCAGTCACGGGTGACGGTACGGGTGGAAGTTGCCGAACACGGCGAGGAGACGTGCATCGTGGTGGAGGACAACGGGTGTGGCATTGCTCCTGAGCACCAGGAAGCCATTTTTACTCCGTTTTTTACCACCAAGGCTCCGGACCGGGGAACAGGCCTGGGGCTGCCTATTTGCCATGCCCTGGTGCAGGCCATGGGCGGGCGTATAGATTTTTCCAGTGAGCTTGGCCGGGGCACGCGTTTTACCGTAACGCTGCCTCGTCTTCCCCTTATCCGTTCCTAAGGAGAATGCCATGGAGGAGCGCCAGCGCAGTCATGTATTGCTCGTCGATGATGAGACTGCCTTTACCAAGGTGTTGGCCAAGGTTTTGGAGCACCAGGGGTTTGTGACCTCTTCGGCTGCCAGCGCTGGGGAAGCTTTGGAGTTTTTGCAGATGGTCGAGCCGGATGTTATCGTCCTTGATGTGCGGATGCCGGGACTCTCCGGGGTGGATGCCTTGCCGCGCATTCGGGCGGTGTGCCCTCGGGCGCCGGTCATCTTGCTCACCGGTCACGCCACCTTGGACGATGCGGCCAGGGCGGTGGAACAGGGCGCCTTTGATGTGCTCCACAAACCCTGTGACACAGCGATCCTCGTGACCCGTTTGCGAGAGGCCGTGCAAACCTCTCGCGGTCGCAATCTCCACGCTGGAGACATCCTTGTGCCAGTGGACCAATGTTTGGTGACGGCGCCGTCCTGGAGCGTGGGACAAACCTTGGGGGCCTTAGAGCACTGGTCAGAAGATACGGTCGTCTTGCTGATGGAAGACAGCGCTCTTCAGGGCATTTGGGACCCCGGTCTTTGGGTGAAGGCCTTGGCGAGCCGGCCTTGGCCGACCTTGTGGCGGGATCCTGTGGCCAGTGTCTGCTGCGCGCCGTCATGGGTGGATGCGCATTGTACTCTGGTGGAAACCGCAGCCCAGGTGGCTCTCCATGGGATAGTAGCCGTGGGGATGGCTGGGAGCTTGGCGGGGGTTATCGGCCCTCAGCAACTCCGCGCGGCGGCAGTGCGATGGGGCTGGGGCCGGGGAGCATGAACCCTGATTGGGCAGGGCATTAGTGCGGCGCGGGGCGGGCGACGAGCACCACCCCCCGCACTCCTGGGCAGGATGCCCGGGCGTGGTCTTCCCACACATTCACCACCTGGGCATACCCCACTGCTTCTCCACCTGGAAGGACAACGGCGAGGCGGGTCTCTGGAGTGAGTCCGTGGCGGCTTCCCCAAGGCACAGTGAGCCGGCCCCGGTGATCAATGGTGGTCTCCGCCAAGTTTTGCAGCGCAAGCAGCTTCTCAAGGGTCGAGGAGAGACGGTAGATGGCAATCGCCGTGCCCCCCCCGCACGTGGCCAGTATGGCGGCTATCAGGTAGGGGTGCACGCCAAGGGTGCGGATGAGGACGCTTGGGGCAAGACGCTGCGCATGCGCGGCGGAGGAGACCACGCGAATGTGGAATTCTTGGGCGGGAGCGCCCGGGAAAAGGACGGACGCCGTGAAATTTCCCTCGGGGGTAGTCTCTGGGGCGGTAATGGTCCCCAGCCACTGGTTGCCGCCGAGGTAGTATCCCGTCTGTTGGCCGCGCAAGGCAAAAGAGAGGGGCGGCTGGATATGGATGCTGGCCTGGGATGTGGCGTTGGCTGGAACCCAGCCGGAGATGGGGACGCTTTCCCCTGCAATGATCACGAGTTGCGAAGCATCCTGCCTGGCCATGTGCTGGAGTCCATCCGCCACCGCCCCAAGGGCCAGAAGCAAAAAGAGGGAGGCGATGCCTCCCAGGATGCGACGCTGGGTGAAGAGTTGCTGGATGCGAGGACTCATGCCGCCTTCTCCCGCATAAGGCGGCGCCGGAGGAAAAAGAACGCCACGAGGGTTGGCAGCAGGAGCCCAAAGAAGGTCTTCATGAAGGTGGGAGTAAAAGTGTCCGGGGTGCGGTGTGCCTGGTACATGGCGATACAGAGGTAGCCCAAGACCAGGGCATCCAGGGTGACGACGAACCACCAAGGGGAAGAGGATCTCATGATGGCCTCCGTGGGCAAGGGCAGGGGGCATGCCCCCTGCCGTGGGTTGACGTTACTTTTTGTAGATGTCCGTTTGGGTGATATTCATGAGTCGCAGAGCCTGACCTGGCTGCTTGTAGTACACCCGAATCTCGTCACCGGCCTGCCATACGGTCTGGGGGCGTTGGATGTCCGCCTCTGCCACTTCGATGGTCACCAGGGTCTTTTGCCGGCTGGAATAAATGGTCACGGTCCGTTTGGCGGCGTCCACTATAGGGAACTTCTTGCCCGCCACCAAGGGGTGATCTTTGGTGATTTCTGTCTGCTTATCCACCAGCTTGAAGGGGATGTGGACAAAGTTTTGGATCGCAGCGTCGAAGATCACCACTTCGTTCTTTTCCATGTCCAGCTTCATGCGTCCGCCGGGGCGAGGTTCTGGCCCCATTTCTGCGGGATCTGCGGGGATTTTGAAAGTGACTGGAGGCAGGTGGGTATAATCAGGTTTGCCTTGTACCGCTGAGGTGTCCCGGATGATGGTGACCTCGCCTTTGGCCTTGTCATAGGCCACGGTGCGGCCTTGTTCCACCTTGCCTTCTTCCAGGCATCCGGTCACGAGAAACAGGCTTGCCGCCACGACGAAGAATGCAGTGCGATGTAGTATTTTCATGGTTTCCTCCCTCTGCTTAGCTCGCGACACCACGTTTTTTGGCAGCAATCTCCGCCTTAGCTCCCTGAACCATGCGCACGAAGATATAGAGCGACATGGCAGCGACCAGACCATTGACCAGGATGGTGGCTGAGATGTCCATGGCATCCTTGGTAGATGGAACTGCAGCGCCAACGAGTTTCATGACAATGGATACGGCGCAGCCGATGACCGCCCACCCGAATACATATCGGATACCGTATCCATGGATGTATTTGGTTGCCACTGCCCCAACCTGGGCACCCATGGAAGCGCCGACGAGCATGATAATAGCGGCAACAAGCTCAGTTCGTCCTTTGTAGGTATAGGAAGCCGCTCCATAGAGACCGGAGATCATGACTTCAAAGAGGTCGGTGCCTACTGCTACGTGCGTGGGACATCCCAAAAGATAGATGAGCGAAGGCATGCGGATGAGTCCACCGCCGATGCCGAGGATGCCAGCCAACCACCCGGTGAAGAAAGAGACCGCGATAGGCAGCCACGCAGAACAATAGATGCCTGCGACATTGAGGTGTACCATGGGAGGAATTTTGATTTTATGCAGGGTCTTATGCCATTCCACGCCCACGGCTTCTTCGGGATCGCGACCTAAACGCCGGGCTTCTTCTTCGCGCCTTTTCTTCTTGTGGACGTCGTAAAAGACGAGCCAGGCGATGAACGCCAAAAGCACCAAGTAGATGTAGCGGACGACTTTATCCACCGAACCTAACCGCTCGAGCCACATGATCATTTGGGCGCCTACCTCGAATCCGCCTACGGTGCCCACGAGCATGATAATGCCGAGCTTGTAGTCGACGTTACCGAATTTGCCGTGTCGCATGGTGGACACCAACGATTTGCCGGCCATGTGCGCGATGTCGGTGCCGATGGCAAAGGCCATGGGGAAACCTAAGATATTGAGTCCAGGGGTCACCATCCATGCGCCGCCCATGCCAAAGAACCCACCGATAATCCCCACTCCCACACCGAGGATGATGAGTCCGGGCCAGAAAATATCCACGCCGGCAATAGGCATGTGTACGTAAAGCCAATCCATTGCATCCTCCTTTGATTTTAGTGGCCGCCGTGACCGCGCTTCGTAAGATCAATGCCGATGTGAGCCATGATAAAGTCGGCAATGGTGCCAAATATAATGCCTACTACTGGAATTATGATGACGGTGACGATAGTGAAATAGAGGTGACTTTCGTTGTAGAGCGTCGCCCACCAATGGGAGATACCGCTGGTCCAGCGGGTGTCGGCAACGATCACGATGGAAGATCCTCCGCCTCCTGCAGCCAATGCGGTAAGCGGAAGCACAAGAAACAGAAAGGCAAGAATAGGGGAAATGAAACGTCGCATATCTCCTCCTTAGGGGTTACGAACCACCAATACAGAACACGGGGCATGGGAAACTACTTTGCCTGCTACGCTGCCCAACACGAAGCGGTCGATACCGCGTTTGGATCGGCTCCCCATGACGATGAAGTCCGCATGACGCTCTTCAGCCACGCGCAGGATGGCGTCCGCTGGGGATGGGCTTTGGCATACCTCTACCTGAGGAATGAGTCCCGCAGCCTTGGCATGGTGCGCGTACTCCTCCGCCTTGGCTTGCGTCTCTTCAAGGAGCTTTGTCTGCACCTGGGCAGCGTGGGCATAATCGCCGATGTCGGAGAAATCTTCCGCCACCATCAAGAGGACCAGCTCTGCTTCCGAGGCCTTTGCCTGGTGGATGGCCTCTTCAAGTACCGATGGAGCTTGGCTGGAGAGGTCCAGTGGGACCAAGATGGTTTTGATAGGTTTCCTTTTCCATTCCATACGTTTCCTCCTCAAGAAGGTTTGGGGGTTGTGCTTGTGCACGAAGTATCAAGCTCCGTGCCTTTGCTGACAACACGCTTTTTTTGTTGATTGTTTTTTGTGCGACAGGTCTTGCCTTGGCGGGATTTTTGCGCGATTGTTTGCGCATCGGAGGGTGGTATGCGTCTCTTTTCGCTTTCCAATATCGTTGCCTGTCGTCCCCGGCGACCCAGCCGGTTTGCGCATTGGAGTGTGCGTCGCAAACTGGCTGCAGCGGTTTTTCCGGTAGTATTGGGTGTTTTGGTGATAAGCGGAGCCCTGCTCATGCGCTCGACCCACTATTTCGTGGGAATGGCTGTAGAGCGGGTGACGCTGCTGTCCACTTTGGCGCAAGCCGACGCCGTGGCCGGGGTGTTCGCCACTTCGGTTCGATTGGCGGAACGCGCTTTTGCCGAGGCCGAGCCTTCACCTCAGGTTTTGCAGCAATTTTTGCGCGATGCGCGAATTGTGCTTGGCAATGGCGTGGTGGTGGAGGCGGCCCTGGCCGCCAGGCCTCCGCAGACCAGCGCCTTGGTGGTGGCCGATTCCCAGGGAGAACCTCTTGAGGTCCCCTTGCGCTGGGTCGCGCATATTCGCAATTCGCCGTTACCCGCGGATACCGCTGGCTTGGCCCCAGGGAGGCGACAATGGTTGGGGGTTGTCGATACGGTCTATCCCATTGAATTGCGGGGGGCTGATAACCAGCCGGTGCATTGGGAGGTGGTGCGGTGGGCTATGGGGCTTCCCGACGGCGCGGTATTGGTGGTTGGCGTAAGTTTGCGTGCAGTACGTAATTTCCTTGCTCGATACCATGGGGCGGATTCTCCCTTGGCTGGTTTCACGCGCACCCCAGGGCTGCGTTATTCCGTGCTCTTGGATCTTCAAGGCTGGATGTATCTGGAGGCGAGAGGTGATGTCTCCCCCCTTGCTCCACTGGATGTGGATGATGTGCGTTTTGGGTTTCAGGGGATTCAGGGGCGCGGGGCGTTGGAGGTGGCCTTTCGTCCTGGGCCAGAGTTTGAGAGTTATTGGGCGGTGGTGGCGGATCTTCAAGAGGGGCGGCATGGGGTGGCACGCTCGTTATGGTCACGCCGGGTAGGGAGCTCCGAAGGGGCTATCGTGGTGGGGTATGCGCCGGTGCGTTTTGCGGAAGATCCTGGGCAGCCGCCTCGGGTCGTGGCTGGCTTGGTGTATGTGGACCGCAGTCTGCTCGTGGCGCGCGCCGGTGAACAGCAGCTGTGGCTGATGCTGGGAGTAGGGGGGCTCACCATTGGCGTCCTCTCTTTGGTGCTTTGGGCCGTGGGCGCGGTCATCACCAGACCTCTTTTGCGTCTTGTGGAAGATGTGCGGGACTTGCAGGCCGGGAAATATGAGGAGTTGCCTCTGGAGCCGGAAATGGATCAGGAAACCGTTTTGTTGCGCCAGACCATCGGAGCGCTCATCCACAGCCTCCGTTGCAAGGATGCTGAGATCGTGCGCCGCGACAAGATGATGGAAAGTTTGCAGGCACGGGAGCCTGTGGCGTTGGAACTGCCGCCTGGCGATGGTATGGGTGTGGGGCTGGTGGGGATCAGCGCGGCAGTGGACCAACTGCGCGGGGTCATCGCCAAGGCCGCGGCTACGGACGCCGACGTGCTCATTGTGGGCGAGACCGGTACGGGCAAGGAGTTGGTAGCCCATGCCATTCATGAGTGCAGTCGCCGAAGCCTTGGTCCGTACATCACCATCAATTGTGGGGCGTTGGATGAAAACCTCCTCATGGACGCCTTGTTTGGCCACGTCAAAGGCGCCTTTTCCGAGGCCAAAGGTGAGCGCCAAGGGGCGTTTTTGGCGGCCAATGGGGGCACCCTCCTGTTGGACGAGCTCGGCAATGCCTCCATGCGCGTGCAGCAGGCGCTTTTGCGCGCCCTTTCCGCCCGTAAGCTTCAGCCCCTGGGCAGTGACCGCGAGATCCCCTTCGATACCCGTGTCATCGCTGCCACCAACGCCAATTTGGAGGACATGGTACGTCAAGGCCTTTTCCGAGAAGACCTCTACTTTCGCCTTCAGGTACTCACCATTGCCACGCCGCCTCTGCGGCAGCGCAAGGAGGATATTCCCCTTTTGGCTGCCCATTTCCTGCAGGCAGCCTGCGAGGCCTCTGGCCGATCACCGGTGCTTCTGAGCCGCGGCGCCGTGGCGAAGCTGATGGCCTACGACTGGCCGGGGAATATCCGCGAACTGAAAAATTGTATTTTGCGCGTGGCGGCCTTTGTGGAGACCGGGGTGATTCAAGCCGAGGATCTTCTGCTGGGCAATGGATTGGGTAACGGCGAGGGAGCTGCCAGCGCTTCGTTGCCGCTGGTGGCCAAGTCCTCCGAGCAATCTGTCCCACCTGCCGATGGTGGTGCCCGACCCCGGGAATCCCTGACCCCTCGTCAGCAACGCGGATTGGAATATCTGCGTGCCCATGGATCCATGACCCGGCAGCAATATGAATCCTTGTTTGAGGAACGCATTGCACCGCGCACCGCCCTTTATGATCTCAAGGAGCTGGTGCGGAAAGGATATGCCGTACTCGAAGGCAAAGGGCCATCAACGCGCTACGTGCTCGCAGAAGACCGCGAGTCCCAACACAGAGGAGAATAATGGTATGGCGGGCAGCGTTTTGGATGGGTTGCGCGCGTTGTGGCAATGGGCGAGGGGGCGCGGTGCTTCTTCTCGGCCCGCAGAGGTGGATGGCTCCTTCAAGGAGAAATACCATGCCTTTTTGCAGCTTTTGGAGAGCAATACCGAGCTGTTGCGCATCATTGCCGAGATGGAAGATGTTCTTGAACAGGGGCGGCCTCTCGGCCCTGGGGTGCCGCGCACCTGGGCCAGCCGGACAGTCTTTCATGCCTTGCGCATGCTGCGGAGCTTCGAGACCCTTGCGGGTCGCCCCGAGCCGGAATTGCACCGTCGTCTGCTCTCGCTTCAGGAGAGGATGGACGCACTGGTCCAGACAATGACCGGAGCTCCTTCGGGGCCGTGGATTCTCGCTGTGGAGGAGATCCATGACTCTCCGGCCTCCTTGGTCGGCGGTAAAGCCGTAACTATGGGGGCTTTGGTCCGGGCGGGGTTTCCTGTGCCGCGGGGGTTTGTGGTGACTGCTGCGGCCTGCGCCGCGGTGCTCCAGCAAAGCGAAAGTTGGCCTGAGATCCAGCACTGGCTTTTGACGGTGGATCCCAATGTTCCCACAACGGTGCGGCAGGCCTCGGAGGCGCTCAAGCAGGTGGTCCAAACCGTCCCCTTCCCTCCCGAGCTTGGAGAACAAATGGTACAGGCCATGGAGGCGTTGGCGCGTCAGTGTGGAATCGAGCTGGAGCATCTTCGTGTGGCGGTGCGTTCCAGCGCCGAGGACGAGGACGGCGACTATTCCTTTGCCGGTCAGTACCACACCGTGTTGGGAGTGGGTGTGGACGGCATGGAGGATGCCTACCGGGAGGTCCTCGCCAGTCTCTTTACCCCTGAAGCCATTGTGTATCGGGCGGCCTTGGGCATGGATTCGGTGGCCATGGCCGTGCTCGTCCAGGAAATGATCCCCGCCCGAGCTGCCGGGGTACTGTTTACCCGCGACCCCCGCTCGGGCCGAAGTCCGCATCTTTTGCTGGAGGCCGCGTGGGGGTTGGGCGTGGCTGTGGTGGACGGTTTGGTGGTGCCGGATCGTTGGGTTTTGGAGCGCACCGATGCGGATGTGGTCGTGACCGATGTCCAGCCTGGCGACAAGGCCCTTGCGGTGGTCCCCGTCCCGGGCGGCGTCAAGCACTGTCCGCTGCCGGAAACCCAGCGTCGGAGCCTTTGCCTGGATACGGCTACAGTTCTTGCCTTGGGCCGCCTTGGCGAAGCGCTGGAGCGTTTTGGAGGTGGGCCGCAGGATGTGGAGTGGGTGATGCGTGACAATGGCGATATCGTTATTGTCCAGAGCCGGCCTTTGGGATGCGTCCCGCAAGCGCAGCAAGAGGATCTCGTTCTGCAGGCTCCAGTACTTGTGAGCGGCGGCGAGCCTGCCTATGCTGGCGTCGGCGCTGGTCCGGTATTCGTGGTGCACGATGCCCACGACCTCGACGTGTTTCCCCAGGGCGCCGTGCTGGTGGCCAGCCATTCGTCGCCAGCGTATCTTTTTGCCTTGCCCAAAGCTGCGGCTGTGGTCACCGAGTTCGGCAGTGTCACTGGCCACATGGCGTCGTTGTGCCGGGAATTCCATGTCCCTTCACTGGTGGGGGTTCCAGGAGCCCTCGCGGCCGTGCGTCCCGGAGAGGAGGTGACGGTGGATGCCCGCGCCCGGCGGGTCTATGCAGGTCGTCTGGAGGCGCTGGTGGCTGGGGTTCGTGCTGCAGAGGCGAGCCCACGTCGTCGAGGGAGCGCGTACGCCATGGCTCGAGCCCTGTACGACCTCGTCGTGCCTTTGCGGCTGGTGGATCCCAAATCTCCCCAGTTTGCTCCTCAGGGGTGTCACACCATCCATGACATCATGCGCTATATCCACGAGCGCTCCTATGCGGAGATGTTCCGCTTGAGCGATTTGGTGGCTGATCACCAGGGGGCCACTCTACGGCTCGATGCCCCCACGGGTCTTGATCTCCACATTATTGATTTGGGTGGCGCCCTTGTCTCAAAAGCGGGGCAGGAAGGATGGGTGCGGCTTGAAGATGTGGTATCGCGGCCTTTTGCCGCGTTGCTGCAAGGTTTGGTGCTCGGCGAAGCGGCCTTGCGCCAGCCGCGGCCGGTGCATGTTGGAGGGCTGCTTTCCGTACTGCGTGAGCAGGCGCTGGGCGGCGCCCGTCCGGGGGAAGATCGCTTTGGGGAAAAGAGCTATGCCATTGTGTCCGATAAATATCTCAATTTCAGCTCCCGCGTGGGCTATCACTACGGGGTGCTGGACTGCTATTGCGGCAATACGGTGAATAAAAATTATATTTCGTTTGTCTTCAAGGGCGGGGCCGCTGACGACGCCAAACGCAGCCGTCGGGCCCGGGCCATTGCTGCCATTTTGGCTCGGCTCCATTTTCGGGTGGAAACCGTGGCGGATCAAAGTTTCGCCCGCTTCCATAAGGCCAGCGCCGAGGTCATTGCCGAGCGACTGGTGCATGTGGGACGATTGCTCCAATTTACCCGGCAGGCAGACATGCTCATGGTCAATGAAGCATGTGTGGACGCTATGGTGGAAAGTTTTCTGCGAGGCGATGCGTACTTTCAATGTCCTGTTTAGGGCGTTGTCGTGGTACGCATGCGGTCCACTGCCTGATGGACGGCGCTGAGGAGTTCTTCGAAGGAGCACGGTTTGAGGAGGAATTCTGCAGCGCCGTCCTGGAGAGAGCGGCTTGCAGCCTGGATATCGCCATGGCCGGTGAGGATGATGACCTGGGTAGCCGGGGCGCAGGCGCGCAGGTGGGGGAGGATGTCGAGTCCGCTCGGGCCAGGCATCTTGATGTCGAGGATCACTACGTCGAAGGGGCCGGCGTCTTCGAGACGGAGGAGAGCCTCGGGGCCGTTGGCGGCGGTGACCACGTCGAGACCTTTGGCAGTAAAGAGCTTGGCCATGAGCTGGCGGAAGCGGTCTTCATCATCGACGATGAGTACACGAATGGGAGACATAGATGGCCATCCTTGATGCGAAGATATGTCGCTTTGTGACTCGGTATAGGGCTGCGGTCAAGGCTGGAGTTGACACGCTGACCTTCTTGAGAGCGGGAATTTTTCAGAGACAGAGCAGGCCATCCGGCGAAACGATACCTGCTGCTTGGGAAGCGTCTCGGATACTCAAAATAGCACAACACCGATCCTTCGGGACAAGGATCGGTGTTGTGGTGGTTCAGGTCCCCCGTTGGACGATTTGCGCGAGACGATGCCCTCCTGAGCGCTTAGTCCGTGGTGCGTTTGAGCCAATAGAGAATACCACTTTTGAAGGGGAGCGGCATGGCGAGCTCCACGGTGGCAATGGCGCCGGTGCTCGTTTGGATGAACGCCGTTCCCTTGCTTTTTTCTCCCACATGAATGTTCGGAGTTAGAGCAAGTCCTTTGCCAAGATCTACAGAGACTGCAAAGGGATCTTCTGTATTGGTGAGTATCGGGACATAGTAAGGTGTCCCTGTTTTGTAATACACAGCATAAAGTTTGCTTCTTCCTTCTATTTCACACAAGTCGTTACTTGGTATATAAGTAGTGAAGAGCGTTGTGCCTCCCAATACCGCCGCTTGGCCAAGGACGCGTTCTAATGGTTGGGAAGGAAAATTCCGTTCCCAGCCAGGTTTTGATTCTGTCTGCGAGATCAAGCTGTCCCATGTAAGGGTTGTATTGGTGCTGCCCTCTGTTTTGATGACTTGAACACATGTCTTCGTGAACGTATTGCCGCATGTGGCATTGACGAGACTTATTTGCGTGCTGTTGAAAAGATCCGCTGCATTGACAGCGCTCCATGTCTCCGTACCGTTGGATTTTGGCTCTTTGATACCGTAAAAAGACATTCCTTGAGATTGCTGGATATCGTTGCGAGTAAAGAAACGACCGGTTCCAGCGTAAACCCAGATGTTTTGCTTTTCATCCAAGGCAATAGATGCGGATGCGGAAAATGGTTTTTGGGCGTTGAGAAGTGTAGAATTTCCTATCCACGTAACAATATTGGATGACTCCTGGGTGTCGTTGGTTGTGAGCCGGTACATCTTCCCGGTTGCATTGGTTGGATCTCCCGCAATAGATCCATAGTAGACTACGTCTGCCTTGAATTCCTGGTTTGCATCATTTTTCCCAACATCCAAGTCGACAGCAACTGGGTCACCAATAAAAGATCCTGGTTCGGTTTCTGCGAAAAATGACGTGGAATTGGAGAGAAATGTTCCTGTAGCGTCCAGAGTTCGGATCGTTTTTTGTGTTATCAGTGCCTTGAGGTCAAGGACAAAAAGTTTGCCCGCTTGGTCGCTAGTGGCCAAATTGATTGTATTGGGGTCAGGTTCGCCCGCGCTGTTGGCCGGGCCAGAGCCGAATACGAGATACCAATTGTTGTCAGAAGCCGTATTGGCATTGGGCGTGCTCATGGGCATCACCGTGGGATAGCAGGTGGTGAATCCCATGCCGGGAAGACGGATTTCCGCCAAGGGTTGGGGGCCGAGTTCTGGGTCGGTGATGTCGAAAATGACATACGCGGAGCCCATGATACGGTCGGTGGCGTTGTCAAAGCCGGGAAGGCCAGTCTTATCGAGGTCTGCTCGGATTTTTCCGCCTCCAAAACGCATGCCGGCGACCAACAAGGTCCCCCAACCTTGGGGATGGGTAGCATTGTCGTTGGGAGTGATGCCGTCTGTCTGGAAAAATACTCGGGCATCGAAGACCCGTGGCTTGAGATCCATGTAGGAAACATGGAGTTGTCTCCCGTAGGACGGATCCATGAGCCAGTAAAGGTGGGGAAGCAGATTGTATGGGATGTATGCCCATAGTTCCGATCCAATTGGAAATTGTGTCTTTCCGTCTTGGGTTGTGTCAAACCCTTTTCTGGTACTATTATAAAATCCTGCATTGAAGGCATGTAGCATTCCGTCATTTGCGCCGACGTATACAACATTACGTCTGTTTTTGTATTTTCCAACAAAATCTTGGTATGTCTTGTCTTTATAAATAAGATGATAATTTTCTGCAGGTTTGCCGACTACCGTTGGCGTGGAGAAGACGACATCTCCAAGACGCCAAGTATACGACGTTCCGTTTTCTACATAACGACGGCTGCGTGAGGCATTGACCGCGATGCCGGCGATGGTCTCGCTCGATTGATCCGCCCCGCGGATGAAATCCACCTGGCGGCGGGCAAGACCTTCGAGGAGAGCGGCAAACGCGCTCGAATTGCTGGTCCGGAGTGTATTGTAGGCCGCTGGCGTATCCTCGAATGAGGGGTATAGCGTCAAATAGGCGTAGAAATCCGTAGAGTTGGTGAGACCTGGAGAGTATGAGGCATCCGGTGGCCATTTGAAATGCTGGATCTCGCCGGTTTCCACAACGCCGTTGGCGTTCTTGTCGGCAAAGGTGATGATGTATCGGTTGGCTGTTGTTGCATTGTAAAATGAACGCTGTGCCACAACAGACGAATTATCGATTTGATTGAGCCAGTTACTGGATGTCCATATATAATGAACATCAAAAGGATTGTTCAATAATTCTATTGTTGCATTTTGTTCTTCTGGATCAAGCTTTCCATTGGCATTGACGTCCGTATATCGATAAATATTGAGGTCTTGATAGCGAATAATCTTGTCGTATTGGATATCAAGTTGTCCGTTGCCATTGGTGTCTTCACGGATATTTCCTTGGGGATCGACCAGCAGCGCGTGGACTTGGCCTGCCCAATGAATGGTATTTCCCGCTTCATCTCGGAATTCTGGGAAGAATATCGATTGATAAACAGCACCTTCACCTTCTCGGGATTGAGAAATCACGGACGCTGCCGAACCGGATGCCGTCCGGCGGAGGATATCCGCGAACGCTTTATTGAGCTGCTCTTCAAGCTTCGTTGGGTTGGCGACGTAAAAATAGGTATCAGGAACGCCATCGTTGTTTTTGTCCCACTCGGAGGTCAAATCAGGGATGCCGTTATTATTGCTGTCTTCAAATCCCCCCCATTTGGCGGCGTACCACAGTGGTGTCTTGAGGAGGCTGGCGCCAGGGGTGGAGCCAGGAGTGAAGAATAGCGTGGAAGTCAGTGGCAGAGGTCCTGGGTCATTGGGGGAGTCAAGATAATAGTCGGGGTCGCTGTCTGCAGCGGTGTCTTTATCGCGCACAACCAAGTACGTGCCGTCAGCAGTGGTTCCGGAGATGACATAGCCCATGTGCTGAATGATACCTCCAGCAGCATATTCCGATGTCAGAGTGATTTGAACCGTATTGTTGGCAAGCACTTCGTAACTATATCGGACAATGGCATCCATATCATGATCTGCACCTTGTTCCACATCTTCAAAATTGACGCGAAATCTTCCGCTGGTTGCATTGATTCCCTCCACAAAGAAATCAACAATGGTATTTGTTGGCTGGAATGCTCCTGGATCAGAACTAATGCTGGATCCACCAACGGATTTTGCAAATGGGACCATAGTGATAGTGCTATTGCCGACGGGTATTTTGATTTCTGGAAGCGGCGAAGAAAGCGCCACTATGTATGAAATCATGGATTGTGTTCCATTGACAGGATTGAGATCGGTGGTTGCTCCATAGTTGGTGATTGCTGCACTGTAGAACGAACCTTGTTTGGTAGGCTCTTCCGGACAAAGGCCACGAATAGATCCAAATCCAAGGACGGATTTTGGAGTGCATGCACCATTATATGAACTTGACTCGCCGATAAAATACGTTCCATTGATGGATTCTGTATTGGAAATGTTCTGGGAACGTGTTTGGACGTTGAGTCCGGAGAGTGTAGAAGTAAACGTGCTATTCCAGGCGCTGCCTGGAAGTTGATCGGAGTCGTAGGAAGGAAAGATATCGGAGATAGCGATCATGACTGGCTTGGCACAGTAGTTGGAAGCATTATACGGGTTGTTCCATGCGGCCAAAGGAAGTCCAAGCTGATTATCGTCTAAGTTCACATCGGTACTGCTATAAGTAAATGCAGGGGTGGCATTGCCTGCTCCGGCGAAGTAGCGTTCTGTTTCGTACATCATTTCTGCCATGGGATTGCCCCACATCCGGCATTCTCCCTCTTTGAGGGGTCTCGTCGTAATCCATCCACAATTTTCATTATAATCGAAATTAGAGTCATTTCGAAATCCATGAATTCGAAGTCGATCAATAGTTGCTATAATTCCGCCTATGGAACTATTGTCAAGATAGAGGAATTCTCCTGTTGTACTGTTGATCTCGCGAGAGATACTTCCAATATTTTGGCGCAGGACTCCACCAGAAAGATTCTTGGTATAGGATCCAGTGATCAAGCCAAAGAGCATTTTGTCTGATTCGCCATGGCGCTGGAGAATGCCGATGGGTTTATACGTCCCGTTGGGATAGAGCTTGCAATTCGGTTCAGGCATTGATGCGACACCTACCTGAACACGAAGAATGTAGTCCGTAATGACTGCAGTATCCACCAAGTTGTAGGTGGCATGAGTCATGTTAGAGAGACCAAGGGTGCTGTTTGCCGGAACGATATCCCATTTATTTTTTTTAGAAACATTATACCAATATAAGTAATAGTTTGCTGATCCCGAAGCTTCTTCGTGGCGAAATTCGATTGCATGCTGCCCTGATGTAAGAGCAACTGTTGCGTTGTGTGTTTTGCAGTCACATTTGCCATGTCCTCCATACCATCCTACAACAACATTGCCGTCAATAAGGAGTTCAACGGCATCATCACCGTCAATGGCAAATGTATAGTTTCCAGAATTGTTGGTATTCAACGTTCCAGAAAAGATCGTGAGGAAGTTGTCGTCATTGCCAAATGGATTGTCTGACCCGTCAATAGTTATCGTATCTCCGGTGGTATTCCCAAATTGCCGACTTGGCGTTGCATAGGTGGCGACCATGGTTTGAAACCCTGCCGCATTGGCAGGGTGCCCAGGATGGCTGGTGCTTCCGCCAAAGTTACTTTTGACCACTGGACGCTCGGTGGCGACCCATTCCCAAATACGGGCTGAGCTATTGGGAAGAACCCGTAAAAGTGGGGCGCCGTCGGTGCCGAGGGCGGTTGTGGCGATGAGATGGCGACGACCGGAAAGGGGAAGATCGAGAGGCGTGTATTCGCGGATATCATACCCATCGCGGGCGATACTTTCGTATTCTTTTCCAAAAGAATGGGCGTCTTGAGGGATATACGCCCGTTCCAACACGGTTTCTGTTGCAGTATCGGTGCTGCGATATCCTCCATAGAGCACCTTGCGGAGACAATCCATGCGCGTCATGCTGACATAGTTCAGAAAGTCACCGCTCCAATAGGGCCCATCAGGGGCCTTCTTGGTGGTGGTGACTCCACGGGGTTCAAATCTCCCGGCCGCGTTATTGTATTCGTAATATTTAAAGGAATCAAAATAGCCGTAGTAATTGATCGACGGTTTATAGCGAATATCGAGATCTCCATCACCATCGATGTCAGAAGCATCGTTATAGGCTTCGTAGTATAGGCGATGATCTCTGGCCATAGTGAGCATGACCATCGGTGGTAGACTGTTAGTCAAAAATGGTGGAACGTAATTATACTGCGAGGCAACTTCTGCCCATGCAAAATTTCCTATGGAAAAAATGGCCCATCCAAACAGAAAAATTGTAACGAGGCGGCGCATGCTATCACCTTCCTTCGATTTCCAGAGCATAAATACGAAAGCCTTCTTTTTGGATGCGAACGCGTGTCTTTGGTGTCAGAAGATGGGCTCGATCTGGGACATCATACCATCGGTCATCATATTTAATGCGGGCGGTTCTGATGAATACGTATCGAATGTGGTCAATTTCTACTTGATAGCCACCCGTATCGTACCATGCTGGTTTGGTCACAGTCCCCTTGGACCATGGCATGGCAAAAGCCATCAGATGAAAAAGAATCATCATCACAAGGAGAGAAAATACTTTCATGCGCGACCTCACGCTTCTCCTCAATAGTTCACATGCCGCCAGCCGAGGTCCACTTCGGCCCTGGACGCGCGATCTCCCTCATAGTGAGAGCGCACCAGGTAGACGACAAAAGAACCTCCTTTGGCGGCGCTTTTGCCAACACCTTCGTATCCGGCGCCCATTTGGATAGCGCCGCCGACGACCAGTCCCTGGGAGAATTGGCCGGCACGAAGGTAGATGCCGGTGGAGCCATTGGTGTACAAAGAAATCGGCCAGGAGGCATTGTCGCTGGCATTAAAGCTGGCCACTGTTTGGTTCGTCCAGCATGCAGCGTCGCAAGTTCCCGCTGGACACGAAGGAAGCCCTGCGAGGTTTTCGTTACAGAGGGCAAGGGGTTGGTTTTGTTCGAGATTGGCTTCTAAGATTTCGTGACCGACATTGACTCCGCTATCGGCATGGATGAGGGCATTTTTGGCGTCACGATCATTGGCCGCAATCATGATATTGATATCGGTAACGTCAGCAACCATGAGCCCTAGGGCGGTCAGGATGAATAAAACGATGAGCGCAATGACCAAGGAAGATCCTTGCTCAGTATTTTGGAGAGAAGACATAAGTCGTCCGTATGTTCCCTGAGTTTCTGAAAATTTGCCAGGATATAGAGCAGTTCATTTCTTTGGAGTTAGCAATTGGGGTATTGTTCGTGACATTACATATAAAATTATAATTTACATTGTCTATTGTTATGTTGTTGTTGATATTCGATATGTTTTTATATGTATTTTCATTATACTGATTTGTTGTAGAATTTTCTATAATTTGTTCCAAAATAAAATTGGCTTGTGTTGCATAATAAGATCTGCTGTCCTGAAAAGATCCTTGCGAGAAAAGGCTCGCAACGCCAAGCAAGCCTATTGCCAGGATTGCAGAGACAACAAGGAGTTCTACGAGAGAAAATCCAGAGATTCTACTTTGTTGCAATAAATTCCTATTTGGCATTACGAACCTGCACTACTGTTGTCATAGTACGATTCCGTATTCCCATGTTTGCACGATTGGAAGATGGAATTGCTGTCGCGTTGATTTGAACCATACGAATGGATTCCAAATTTGCATTCGGATCAGAAATTACGTTCCCCTCAGCGTCCAAATATGTGAATTGGAGATCGCCTATATTGATAGCGAGTGGCTGCCATGGCACAGTGCCTGTGCTAAATTTTTGAATGGAATTTGTTGTTGCATTGAAGTAAAATGTTGTTATTTCATTGTCGGATCCATCAAAAGTCCCATTGCCGTCGGCATCTTGGGTACAATTTATTTGTGTTTGATTTGTTATAGATGTAAAACCAAAATTATCTGTCGAATTTGTATTTGGAGAGTAGCCGCACATGCGAATAGAATCTGCCATGGAAGTCATTGCCGAGAGCAGCTCTTGCTGCATTAATGCTGTTTCTTCTCGAATGAGCGCTTGTCGATTATGTGTCGCAAACAAATTGTAAATGGCAATGCCTAAAATGCTCATGATGGCAAGTACCACCAAGAGTTCTACAAGGGTCATTCCTTGTGGATAGCGATGCCTGGTTATGGAATCCATTGTGTTCCCTGCCATTGGCGGACAATCATGGATCCAGAGAGACTTCGAGCGGTGATGGCCATAGTATTTCCATTGATGTCTTGGATGTACACCGTTCCAAGAGAGCCTGCTATCCCCCCCCGTGCATTGAATACAAAACGATTGTTGGGAGGAAGATTGGAGCTGCTATTGGAGAATGTTGCATTGGAAATGTTTTTTGTCGCAACGCCATGCCCGAAAGTGATTTCTCCTCGCAAATCAGAAAGCGAAAAACGCCGGAAGAGTTCGTTGTCTTGTTCTGTATTCCAGTTATTATCCGGACCATCTTCGGTGTAGACGGTGCACGTCTGATTGGATGGGTTAAAAACCACTGCCACCCGGGTATTGCGTTTGATGGCCTCGCTGCGTGCCATCTGACAAAGGCTGATAATTGTCCGGGCAGCCCGCTTGAGGTTGCTGTACGGCAAGTAACTGGAAAGAGCCATGGCCGAGAGCCCCATCAGGATGGCGACAATCGCCAGCACCACCATCATCTCGGTGAGGGTAAAGCCCCAGGAAGGGGCGCGGCGCCTGGGAGAGCAGTGCGACATGGTCAACTCGTCTTTCCTCGGTTGCTTTGGAAATGGTATGTATCCCCTCTTGATATAAAAGACAAGGGAGCGGTGGAGCAAATCGACGCCGCTTGCATTTGCTGCTTTTCAGAAAAAAACAGTCAAATCAATCTGTTTGCTCTCCTGGATGTTGCGGCGTATAATTGTGATGATGTGGCGTGGTAAGTTCGTTCCTTCGGGGGATCCGCGCAGGCGGTCTGCCTCTGGGGGGACGGGGGGTGAGGGTTGGAAGGCGAGTTTTATGGTATTTCATTGAATACATTAGAGCGACTGCATTCCAAAAAACACCTTGAGGGATGTTCTTGGGAGGTGCTGGGGCGCGCTCAAGGGGAGCGAGAAAGGATGTCTACTCTGTTTTTTTATGGACCACTTTTTGCTTGTGCCCGGCTGGTGGAGTTTTTTTCCCGGAGGATCCCATGCGTTGGCTTGTGCTTGTACTCTTGATGATAAGCGGATGTGGGCAGATTTCCTCGCTTGTTTCGTTGACGCCGCGTGAGCCGGCTGGGGACCAGGTGCTTTTGCGGGAGACCTACCGCGCTGCGGACACCTTGCATGGGCAATTGCGCTCTACCGAGGCGGCGGCGCATCCGATGTTGGTAGCCGCTTTTGTGGATGGCGCAGACGTGGAGCACGTCAGCGACGTGGGCCGTCTTTTGGCCGAGCAGGTGGCCTCGCGTCTGGGACAGCTGCGCTACGCCATGAAGGACGTGCAGTTGCGCTCCCAGTCGGTGGTGGTGCGGCCGGGGGGGGTGCTCGCATTGTCTCGGCGTCTTGAGGACCTGGACCCGGAGGCGGATGCCTACGCAGTGTTGGTGGGCACCTATACGCGGGTGGGGTCGCGTCTTTTTGTCAATGTACGGGTGGTGCGGGCGCAGGACAGCGTGGTGCTTGCTGCCGCGGACATGGATTTGCCGGCCAAGGCCCTGGTGCCGCGGCAACAACTTCCCTACCGGGAACCCTCGGTGGCGACGACCCTGACCTCGAGAGTGCCGTAGCCCATGCCATGGCGTCAGGTGTGTGCTCGGTTGGCCCTCCTTGCGCAGGACGGGACCAGCTGGTGGTCGCAGGTGGCGCGAGATCCGCAGACCGTGCTTGCATGGAACGACCACACCTTGGTGGTGCGGTGGGCCGGTAATGCCGCCTTGTGGGTGGATGCGCTTCCCCAGGGGCTTTTGGTGCGTACCGCCGAGGAATATCTGTGCCTTTCGCCGCCGGGGTTTCGGGTGGTGTTGGAGCCTGCGGCTGCGAATTTCCCGGGGATTATCCGCCAGGTAGATGACGTCGCGCGACGTTTTGTGGCCTTCCGCCGTCGGGTGATGCGCGTTGCTCATCCCCAGGCAGGGTTGGTGGATTTTCTTGCCCTGCGGGAGCCGTGTGTGGGGGCGGTGGATATCCTGCTTGCGGAAGGTGCCCCCCGCGTGGACCTTGTGCTTGTCCACCCGCAGGGGGTGCTCTCGTGCTGGCTGGTGCGGCGGGCAGAATCCCTGCGGTCTGCTTCGGCGCGTCATGCCTTGGTGCGTCAGGCGGCCGCGCTTCGTCGGGAGCTCGCGCAGCCGCAATCCATGGCCACCCTGGAAGGCCTTCTTGGGCGTTGGTCCCATGTACCGGCCCTTTTTGCGAGCAAGCGTCCGCGGCGGCTCGTCCAGGCCGTGTGCTCCGAGCCAGCAGTGCTGATCACCGGTTTTTTGCCGGAACTGCGGCCCGCCGTGACTGCCTGGGCCGAGGATCTGCGTTCGCAGGGGGTGACTCGGGTGGTTTCGGTGGCGGATCCCGCCCATTTTTCTCCCCGTCACTGGTCGATGGCGGAAATCGATGGGCGTGGAGGCGGGGCGTGGGAGCTGCGCTCGGATGCTGCGAACACCTGCTCTTGAGCGGCAGACGGTGGAGGATGGTTGCCGAAGGAAAAGGAGGTCAACGGCGAGAATGGAGAAAACATTTTGAATTTTCAGTGAAAAATGAACTTTTTGGTCTTGCACAATTTTTTCTTGACCGCTGTTTGGTTTTTTCTCTAAGAGTTTTCTTCCCGCGAGCGAGCAGGTTTTGCCCGTGGGGTTCTTTAGAAAGGCGAAGGGGTTTTGGGCCTGGGCGAAAAAGTCCTTGACAGCGGAGGGTGGTGCCCTGTAGGGGGTGCGTCCCTTCGGGAGGGGCCGGATGGCCCCGGGAAAAAACTCCTTGACAGGGGGTGGGTGGCTCGGTAGAGGCGCCGACCTCGCGCCCGGAAGGGCAACGGTCTTTGACAAATAAATAGCGAGAAGAACCAAAGGTAAGGTTTCTACGGCAACTTGGTTGCCTTGACGTTTCAAACTGGAGAGTTTGATTCTGGCTCAGAATGAACGCTGGCGGCGTGCCTAACACATGCAAGTCGGACGCGAACGGGGCTTCGGCCCTCAGTAGAGTGGCGCACGGGTGAGTAACGCGTAGGTAATCTCCCTCTGGATTGGGGATAACTCTGCGAAAGCGGAGCTAATACCGAATGGTCTGGCTTTATTTCGATGAAGTCGGTAAAGGATGCCTCTGCATATGCATCTGTCCAGAGATGAGCCTGCGTCCCATTAGCTAGTTGGTAGGGTAAAGGCCTACCAAGGCGACGATGGGTAGCTGGTCTGAGAGGATGATCAGCCACACTGGAACTGGAACACGGTCCAGACTCCTACGGGAGGCAGCAGTGGGGAATATTGGGCAATGGGCGCAAGCCTGACCCAGCAACGCCGTGTGAGGGATGAAGGCCTTCGGGTCGTAAACCTCTGTCAGAAGGGAAGAACGGGCACAGTTCGAATAGGGCTGTGTTGTGACGGTACCTTCAGAGGAAGCACCGGCTAACTCCGTGCCAGCAGCCGCGGTAATACGGAGGGTGCGAGCGTTATTCGGAATCACTGGGCGTAAAGGGCGCGTAGGCGGCCTGGTAAGTCAGGGGTGAAATCCCACGGCTCAACCGTGGAATTGCCTTTGAAACTGCTGGGCTTGGATCCTGGAGAGGGTGGCGGAATTCCTGGTGTAGGAGTGAAATCCGTAGATATCAGGAGGAACACCGGTGGCGAAGGCGGCCACCTGGACAGGTATCGACGCTGAGGCGCGAAAGTGTGGGGAGCAAACAGGATTAGATACCCTGGTAGTCCACACCGTAAACGATGGATACTAGGTGTTGGGGGCATGACCCTCAGTGCCGGAGCTAACGCGTTAAGTATCCCGCCTGGGGAGTACGGTCGCAAGGCTGAAACTCAAAGAAATTGACGGGGGCCCGCACAAGCGGTGGAGTATGTGGTTTAATTCGATGCAACGCGAAGAACCTTACCTGGGCTTGACATCCTGGGAATCCTGCAGAGATGCGGGAGTGCCCTTCGGGGAACCCAGAGACAGGTGCTGCATGGCTGTCGTCAGCTCGTGCCGTGAGGTGTTGGGTTAAGTCCCGCAACGAGCGCAACCCTTGTTCCGAGTTGCTACCAGGTAAAGCTGGGCACTCTCGGGAGACTGCCCGGGTCAACCGGGAGGAAGGTGGGGACGACGTCAAGTCATCATGGCCCTTACGCCCAGGGCTACACACGTACTACAATGGCGAGTACAAAGGGCAGCGATACCGTGAGGTGGAGCGAATCCCAAAAAACTCGTCGTAGTCCGGATTGCAGTCTGCAACTCGACTGCATGAAGTTGGAATCGCTAGTAATCGCGGATCAGCATGCCGCGGTGAATACGTTCCCGGGCCTTGTACACACCGCCCGTCACACCACGAAAGTCGGTTCTCCCCGAAGTCGCCGGACTAACCCGCAAGGGAGGTAGGCGCCTACGGTAGGGCTGGTAATTGGGGTGAAGTCGTAACAAGGTAGCCGTAGGGGAACCTGCGGCTGGATCACCTCCTTATCGGAAGAGTTCTTCTCGCTATTTACTTGCAAGGGTTGTTGTCCTTGCGGTGGGGGCTTGTAGCTCAGGTGGTCAGAGCGCACGCCTGATAAGCGTGAGGTCGGAAGTTCAAGTCTTCCCAGGCCCACCAAGTGGGGGTGTAGCTCAGCTGGGAGAGCGCCTGCCTTGCACGCAGGAGGTCATCAGTTCGAACCTGTTCACCTCCACCACAACAAGGTTTGCCCTTGGGTCCTCGAGCGAGGTATCGCTAGGGGACATGAGCGGAAAGCTTGTGGTTCATTGACAGAAGAATAGAGGGAAAGAGAGATACGGAAATAAGGGCATACGGTGGATGCCTTGGTGCCAGGAGGCGATGAAGGACGTGGGAGGCTGCGATAAGCCTCGGGGAGCTGCCAAACAAGCGATGATCCGGGGATTTCCCAATGGGGCAACCCGGCTGGAGTCATGTCCAGTCATCCTGCGGCTGAATCCATAGGCTGCAGGAGGCGAACTCGGGGAAGTGAAACATCTCAGTACCCGAAGGAGAAGAAATCAAGAGAGATTCTGTGAGTAGCGGCGAGCGAAAGCGGAGGAGCCTAAACCACGCAGCATGCTGTGTGGGGTTGGAGGGCCCCCGGAATCGATCCATGAGTAGATAGCAGAAGGGTCTGGAAAGGCCCACCAGAGAGAGTGAGAGTCTCGTATGCGAAATCGAAAGTGGCGAGGGGGGTACCTGAGTAGGGCGGGACACGTGCAATCCCGTTTGAATCTGGGAGGACCATCTTCCAAGGCTAAATACTCCCTGGCGACCGATAGTGGACCAGTACCGTGAGGGAAAGGTGAAAAGAACCCCAGTGAGGGGAGTGCAAAAGAACCTGAAACCGTATGCCTACAAGCAGTGGGAGCACCTTTGGGTGTGACCGCGTGCCTTTTGCATAATGGGCCAGTGAGTTCATCTGTAGTGCGAGGTTAAGCCGCGAGGTGGAGCCGTAGCGAAAGCGAGTCTGAATAGGGCGTTGAGTACTGCGGATTAGACCCGAAGCCGGGTGATCTATCCATGAGCAGGTTGAAGCTTGGGTAAAGCCAAGTGGAGGACCGAACCGTTGTAAGTTGAAAATTACTCGGATGACTTGTGGATAGGGGTGAAAGGCCAATCAAACTCGGTGATAGCTGGTTCTCTCCGAAATATATTGAGGTATAGCCTCGGGAGTTTCCTTTTGGAGGTAGAGCACTGACAGGGCTAGGGGGCTTACCCGCTTACCAAACCCTATCAAACTCCGAATGCCAGAAGGTGAATCCCGGGAGTCAGACCGCGGGTGATAAGGTTCGTGGTCGAGAGGGAAAGAGCCCAGACCGACAGCTAAGGTCCCCAAGTCCATGCTCAGTGGGAAAGGAGGTGGGGTCGCTTGGACAGCCAGGAGGTTGGCTTAGAAGCAGCCATCCTTTAAAGAAAGCGTAATAGCTCACTGGTCGAGCGACCCTGCGCCGAAAATGTAACGGGGCTAAGCATGGCGCCGAAGCTTCGGAATCAGGCGTAGGTCTGATTGGTAGGAGAGCGTTCTCTGCGGGTTGAAGGAGTACCGGGAGGTGCTGTGGACTGCAGAGAAGTGACTATGCTGGCATGAGTAACGAAAAAACAGGTGAAAAACCTGTTCGCCGTAAACCCAAGGTTTCCTGGGTAAAGATAATCTTCCCAGGGTAAGTCGGCCCCTAAGGCGAGGCGGAAACGCGTAGCTGATGGGAAACGGGTTAATATTCCCGTACCTGTGGTGCCTTGTTGGAGCGAAGGGGGGACGCAGGAGGGTAGGTGGTCCGGGTGTTGGAATACCCGGTGCAAGCGAGTAGGAGGGCTTCCTAGGCAAATCCGGGAAGCCGATACCTCTGAGACGTGATGCCGAGCCGTTAGGCGAAGCCACTGAGCCCATGCTGCCAAGAAAATCCTCGTAGCGAGAGGTACTGCAGACCGTACCGGAAACCGACACAGGTGGGTGGGGTGAGTAACCCAAGGCGTTTGAGCGAACTCTGGTTAAGGAACTCGGCAAAATGACCCCGTAACTTCGGGAGAAGGGGTGCCACTTTGGGTGAGCATATTGACTATGCGAGCTTGGAGTGGTCGCAGAGAAGTGGCGGTGGCGACTGTTTACTAAAAACACAGGACTCTGCGAAGTCGGAAGACGACGTATAGGGTCTGACGCCTGCCCGGTGCTGGAAGGTTAAGAGGAGAGGTTAGCCGCAAGGCGAAGCTTTGAATCGAAGCCCCAGTAAACGGCGGCCGTAACTATAACGGTCCTAAGGTAGCGAAATTCCTTGTCGGGTAAGTTCCGACCTGCACGAATGGCGTAACGATCTCCGCGCTGTCTCAACCAGAGGCTCAGTGAAATTGAATTGGCGGTGAAGATGCCGTCTCCCCGCAGAAAGACGGAAAGACCCTGTGCACCTTTACTACAGCTTGACATTGGATCTTGGACTATCATGTGTAGGATAGGTGGGAGGCTGTGAAGCGGGTACGCCAGTATTCGTGGAGCCGTCGTTGAAATACCACCCTTGGTGGTTTAGGATTCTAATCCCAACCCGTGAACCGGGTGGGAGACAGTGTCTGGTGGGTAGTTTGACTGGGGCGGTCGCCTCCCAAAGAGTAACGGAGGCGCACAAAGGTTCCCTCAGGCTGATTGGAAACCAGCCGTTGAGTGCAAACGCATAAGGGAGCTTGACTGCGAGACTGACAAGTCGAGCAGGGACGAAAGTCGGTGTTAGTGATCCGGTGGTTCCGCATGGAAGGGCCATCGCTCATCGGATAAAAGGTACGCCGGGGATAACAGGCTGATCGCGTCCAAGAGTTCACATCGACGACGCGGTTTGGCACCTCGATGTCGGCTCATCACATCCTGGGGCTGGAGCAGGTCCCAAGGGTACGGCTGTTCGCCGTTTAAAGTGGTACGCGAGCTGGGTTTAAAACGTCGTGAGACAGTTTGGTCCCTATCTTCTGTGGGCGTAGGAGAGTTGAGTGGGTCTGCTCCTAGTACGAGAGGACCGGAGTGGACGATCCTCTAGTGGACCTGTTGTCGCGCCAGCGGCACAGCAGGGTAGCTATGATCGGAAGCGATAACCGCTGAAAGCATCTAAGCGGGAAGCCGTCCACGAGATGAGCTCTCCCTGCCGTAAGGCAGTAAGATCCCAGGGAGACTACCTGGTAGATAGGCCGGGAGTGTACGTGCGGTAACGCATTGAGCTGACCGGTACTAATGGATCGAGTGACGTATCTCTCTTCTCTCTATTATTCTTATATATTTTCTCCTGGCGGTCATAGCGGAGGTGTCCCACCCGAACCCATTCCGAACTCGGCAGTGAAACCCTCCAGCGCCGATGCTACTGCGGGCCTTCCCGTGGGAAAGTAGGTCGCTGCCAGGAGTTTTTTTTTCCCAAAAAAAACGCCCCACCCAGGGGCGTTTTTTGCTCGCCCGAACCATCCCCCCTTCCTCCCCCGTGGGCCGCAAAACACAGCCCGCTTTCCAGCAGCGGATAGGCCGCGTTCAATCCACGCCCCCGCCTGGGGGGCGACGCTCCCAGGAGAGGATCCGGCCGGCATCGGGCTTGCGTTTCAATCCACGCCCCGCGTGGAGGCGACACCCTCTCAGCGGGACCCCGAAGTCTCTGGTTCCACGCAATGCGTCCGCAAGGAGATCCTCCTGTTGCCCTGGGCCGCGCCGCGCACATACTTTTGGACACCCACTTTGCGGATTTCCCGGGCTCATGCATCCATCATCTTGCGCGCTGCGGTCATGCCGCGCAGGTATCGGGCCTGGCGGCGGGCGGCGAGTTCCAGCACGCTTTCCGGCGTGCCCACGGCGTGGCCGAACTCCTTGAGAAGCCGGGTGCTGAGCGTGATGAAGGCTGCTTCCGCAGATCGTCGGGCGGAGCGGCCCGTCCACAAGCTGCGTTGAGCGCCCCAGCGGCAACGCGCAGGATGGTCTCGCTGCCCCGACCTTTGGCGAGCGTCAGGATGCGCTGGGCGTGGCGGTCGAGGGGAACGTAAAGTGGGTGTCCCTTTGTAGCTTTGTAGTTCTTTGCCCCACGGGCAGATGCGGCACTCGATGTGGCTCGCCCCAGCACAGCGCGTGATGTCCACGGCGAAATTGCCCGTGCCCGCCCGGCGGATCTCTTCGACCGGCCCCGGCGCAAGCGGTGTCTTGTCGTGCTTCCCAACGCGAGGCAAATCGCATGCGGCGTCCCAGTACTCGGGTGGACTTTGCTCAGCCTTGCAGGTACCATTGGGTTTCTTACTTCATTACTTGAACTTGAGGAAATCCGTATGTTGACCAAGCGCACGAGCAAGAACCAGGTCACCCTCCCCAAGGCGGCCGTCCAGGCCACTGGCGGGGCGGACTACTATGACGTCACCGTTCAAGACGGCAAGATTGTGCTCACCCCCGTTCGCTTGCAGCAGGCCGATGCTGTGCGGGCGAAACTGGAAGAACTGGGCATCACGCCAGAGGACGTCGACGATGCCATTGCCTGGGCCAGAGCGCGGGCATGAGCATTCCGCGTGTTGTTTTGGATACCAACTGCCTGATCTCGGCGCTGATCTTCTCGCGCAGCAGCTTTGCCTGGCTGCGCCACGCGTGGCAGTCCCAGCGCTTCATCGCCTTGGCCAGTCACGACACGGTCAGCGAACTCTTGCGGGTGCTGGCTTACCCCAAGTTCCAGCTGACTTGCAGCGAGCGGGAAACGCTCCTTGCGGACTTCCTGCCCTATGTCGAAACCGTGAAGATCGCGCGCACCCCTGAAGGTTTGCCCGACATCCGCGATGCGGATGACATCATCTTTTTGGCGCTTGCGGCCGCAGCCCAGGCCGATGCACTGGTCAGCGGCGACGGCGATATTCTGGCCGTACGGGATCGGTTTGCGGTGCCGATTCTGACCGTCTGCCAATTCGCCGACTGGCTGCAAGCGCGCTGACGCTCTTTTGGACACCCACTTTGCGGGCTTCCCGGGATCATGCCTCCATCATCTTGCGCGCTGCGGTCATGCCGCGCAGGTATCGGGCCTGGCGGCGGGCGGCGAGTTCCAGCAGGCTTTCCGGCGTGCCCACGGCGTGGCCGAACTCCTTGAGAAGCCGGGTGCTGAGCGTGATGAAGGCCTCGGTGTCCATGCCCAGGCGCTGCAAGAGCCGCGGGGCGGTCTCGGGGATGTGGCCGCGTTTTTTGGGGTGGATACACCGGCCCACGGTTTCCACCAGCTCCACGTAATCCTCCAGGGCGCAGGGCAGGGCCCAGTCCTCGTGGCCGGTGGCGTCGAAGGGGAGGAGCGGGGCCATGGGCAGGCGGCGTTCGTTTGTGGGGGCGGCGTGGTTTGCGGGGGGGCCGTCGGCCTTTGGGGCGGCGTGGGCTGGTGTCGTGGTGTGGGCGCATTCCCGCAGTCGGGCTTCCACCCGGTCCGGGAACAGCCGCGCCTCGATGCTCGTGTGCCGGCTGTCTTCCGGTGTTTCGGCGATCCCGGCGCGAATGGGGTTGAGGTCCACGTACACCATGACGGCAAACAGGGCCTGTTCGTCGAGGATGGCCTGGCTTTGGAAGCGTCCCTCCCAAAACCGGCCGCGCACCCCGTCTTCGCGGTTGGCCTTGCGGGCGATGGACTCGTTGAGCACGCGCGTGAACCACGAAAGATCCCAGAGGCGCTCCCGGTAGGAGGCGGCCCATTGGCGCGCCATGTGACGGTCTGCCTCGGGCATGGCGGCCCGGGTCCGGGGATCGAGGAAGCGCTGCACCACCAGCGGCCCGGAGAATAGGCGTGTCCATCGGGCGAGGACCTCCTCGTCCGCGAGGCGCTCGGCCCGATCCCGATCGATTTTCACCACGATGTGGTAGTGGTTGCTCATGATGGCATAGGCGGCCACGTCGATGGTGAAGATCGCGGCCAGCTCGCGGATGCGGGCCTCGATCCAGCCGCGGCGGTGGTCGAAGTTTTTCCCGGTCAGGCGGTCTTCGCCACAGAGAAAGGCGCGGCGCACGCAGCGGCAGACCACGTGATACCAGGCAGTGTGCTCCAGTGAGACGATGTGCGCGCGGGGGCGTGGCATGGGGGCTCCGATCCGCTCAAAGAGCGCCGACCAACAAGGTGTTCCCGAGGAGGTTTGCAACTTTGTAAGGAAATCTGGGGGGAACGTAAAGTGGAAAGTGGGAAAGTGGGTGTCCCTTTGTTTGTCCCGGACGGACTCGAAAGGAGGACGGACAAAGTGGGTGTCCCTTTGTTAGTTCCCTTCCGTAAAGACCCTGCCCACGCGCAAGGCCCTTATGGAAAAAACCCTGCCCCTCTTGCGAAGGACAGGGTTCGAAGGCTTTCACCTCAAGCACCTACCCGAGGGCGGGTGCTTGTCTCCGGGGGAGATTAGGCTTCCACGAAGGTCAGCAGACCAGCAGCGGAGACAGTGCTCTTCGACAGGTCAAGCAGACCAACCAGTTCAACGATTTGGTCGGTGCCGTTAACGAATGCAGCGGTTGCCGAAGCGTCGTTCACCACGTAGGTGTTACCGCTGAACTGGAACCACTTCATTTCACCAGCGGTCGTGCCAGCGGCAGCAGCCTGGAGGTAGTCTGCAAACAGCGCAGTACCGGCCAAGGTGATCTTGGCACCAAGGGTCGCAGAACCAGCGTAGTTACCGGCATCGGTGAACTTGATGGTCTCACCGACGGTGAAGTCGGTGATGGAGCCGTAGGTGTTGCCGTTGGTGATCACAACGCCATCAACACTGAACGCATCCTTGCCAGCTCCACCGGTGACCTTGGAGAGGTTGCCGAGGGTGATGGTGTCATCGCCTGCGCCTGCGTTAAGCACGTCGCCCTTGCCCAGCACAAAGGTATCAGCCTTGGCAGTACCGGTCAGGGTGATGGTTTGCGTCAACGCGGCATTTGCAGTGTCGATCGTAACGCCGGCGGTGTTGGCCGATGCATCCACCGTTTCGAGCTTGGTCATGCCAGCCGCTGCAGTGAAAGTCACCTTCTGGTCACCAGAGACACTCAGCGCCTTCAGATCGTTATCCGTCAGTGCAAAGGTGTAGTTGTTGACATCGTTCGACGTCGCAGTGGCCTTAACACCCTTGGCTTCCAGATTCACCGTCTCAACACCGGTCGCGCCAAGATTGATGGTGACAGCATTGGTCGTCACAGCGGCATCGTTGCCATCATCGGTGATAGCTTTGTTCAGAACAACGTTCAGAACATCAGCCGTACCCGTAGCGGCGTCCTTCACAGTGACGTTGAGCGTGCCGTTGTTAGCAATCGCACCAGCCAGCGTTACCGTCGAGCCAGAAGTCACGCCGGTAACCGCAGCGGTTTGTGCCGAAGTAACACCAGCGCCTGCGGTGAAGGAAGTCACACCAGCCAGTTTGCTGACATCGATGCTGTCACCCGTACCCAGTGCATCGGTGATTTCCAGCACTTCGAAGCCAGAAATCAGCGCGCGCTGTGCATCGGTATACCCAGATACCGTCGCGTAGGCAGCCTTAGCCATTGCGATGGTATCAGTACCTTCACCACCAGAGAGGGTGGCACCCGCGGTAGGGGCAGCAGACAGCGTCAGCTTGTCGTTACCGGCACCCAGGTTGACCACCGCAGTAGCAGTCAAAGCAGAGGTAATGATGCTAACGGTGTCATCACCAGCACCCGTGCTGATGTTCTTCACGTTGGCACCCACTGCGGTGATCGTGTCCTTGCCATCACCGGTGGTTGCAGTTTCCAAAACGCCCGCGGTTGCGTCCACTTTGACACCACCCTTGGCCGTGGAGGTCAGGGTCTTGAGCGCGGTAGTAGCGGTTTCAGAAACATCCAGAGAACCTTCGCCAGAAACAGTCAGCGTTTCCAGCGAACCAGCACCCGAAGTCAGCTTCAGCTCGTTGGTGCCAGTTGCAACAACCGTCATGGTCTTGACGTCATCGTTGCCTGCGGTGGCGCTCTGCAGGTTAACGTTGGAGTTGGTGATTGCGATCGTCGCCTCGGTGAACACGTTGTCGTCGAAGTTGACGTTGATTTCCTTGGCGGCTGTCGCGGACACCACACCGACGTTGGTGAAAGTGGCATTGAGTTTGGTAGCCGTACCGTTGTCGAAAGTAACGGTATTACCGTTAGCACCAGTGTGGTTCGTCACGGCGAACGTACCCACAGCACCGATGTTAGAAACAGTGGAAGCAGCGACGGCAGTGTTCACCACCGACACCTTCTCAACGCCAGTAGCAGAAGCCAGGCTCAACGTTTTGGCAGTAACGAGGAAACGAGCATCCACGTTCTCAATGTTCTTGAGAGTGGGTGCGGAATTGTCAACCAAGGTTGCCTGCAGAGTGTCGGTGCCAGCACCGCCATCCAGAACGTCGCCGTTGTTCAGCGTGTTCACTTCGGTTGCGGTGCCCGGTGCCAGCGTGATGCCGCCGACGAAGGTGTCATTGCCAGCCGTGCCGGTCAAAGTGTCCGTACCAATAGTGAGCGTGAAGGTCTGCCCCGTGGTCCCTCCAGGCGTCTGGTCGATGATCTCCTGGATCTTCTCTGGGGTGGAGACATCGGTGGTGTCCGTCACCGATGCCACCACGCTCTGCAGCTTAGTGAGATCGGTCACCTGGGAGGCCAGGGTCACGGAGTAGTATTCGGCCACTGCCACTTGGTTATCGAACTGCTTGGCAGCCTTGCCCCAGGTGGTATCGGTGCTGTCCAGGGCGTCCAGGGCCTTGATGGCCTCGAAGATCATCTGGCCGCGGGAGAGGCCGGCATCCAGACCGTTCTTCATCCAATCGATGGCCCATGCCTTGGCAGCGGCATCGGTGACGGCGTTCCCCAGGAGCTTGGTGATGAAGTTGGTGGCGAACTCCTCGTTGGTGAGGAAGCTGGGGTACAGGGAGGTGAAGGCGCCGGTAGCGGTGAGGTCCTGCACCAGTTGGGCAGGCTTGCCGGCATAGGCGCTCAGCTCGCTGAGGTAGGTGGCGCCAGGGGCGGCACCAAACATCCCCACCACGATCTTGATGATTTCTGCACGTTGTTCTGTGGTCATTGCCATACGGAACTCCCTCCTAAAACTGAGGTTATGTTGGGAAAAAGATTTCCGCCTCCGGGGGGGCAGAGCGTTCTGCGCCCACAAACAACCCAACCGGGACGAATATGGTCGCTCTCTATTCCCAACGTGCAGCGATGGCAAGCGAAAATTTTTCTTGGGAATACTTTTTGGGAGAAAATTACCCCCCCAGGTGATCCACGTCCGTATCGGCCAGGGTATAGGCCATGGCCAAGGGGGGCGCCTCCTGGGTGAGGGGGCGCAGGGCGGCGGTGGCGCCCAGGGGTTCTGGGTCGGGGGTTAGGCCTGCGGCCTCGGCTGGGGGCCGCAGGGGGTGAGCGGCGGCCAGCCAGAGTTCCAGGGGGAGGGCGGTGCTGCGGGCGAGAAGGGCCAGGGCCGAGGGAAGCAGGGCAGGGGGGAGCAGCAGGTCCACCACCCGGGTCGCCCCGGGCCGCGGGAGGGTGCAGAGGTAGCCCAGGGGCGCCGTGGGGGCGAAGGCGCGGGGGGACAGGCGGCGCAGCAGGCGGCGCAGCCGGGGTTCTTGGTGCAGCGCCCAGAGCTGGTAGGGGTGCTGGGGGTGGGAGCGGAAGCGCCAGGTGAGGAAGGCGGCGGTGCGGCGCAGGGCCGTGGCCGGGCCGTAGCGGGCATCCAGCGGGTCCACCCAGGAGAGGTCCGCATCCGGGGGCATGGGGGTGAGGGTAATGCCTGGGGCCGGGGGCGCGGTGGGGCGGCCGGTGAGGAACACGGGCTGGGCGGTGCAGGGCACGTAGCCGAGGAGGAGTTCTCCCAGGCGCAAGTGCCGCGGCCCGGGAAAGCCATAGAGGCATCGGGTGCCGCGCTGGCGGGCGGCATCCATGTGGGCGCGGGCCGTGCGTACGAAAAGGCCGGTGCGGCCGGAGAGGACCTCGCGAAAGGCGGGGTGGGAGGCGGAATCCATGGCGAGCTCCACCTGGGCTGGGGCGCCGTCCACCCGGGCAGGCACGGGCACGGTGGGGAAGGCCGCGGCCACTGCCCCGTTGGGGGCGACGGCCAGGGTGATGTGGGCCCCCAGGGGGCCGCGGTATTTCCAGGCCCACAGGCGCGGCTCCAGGGGCCGGCCAAAGGCGGCCTGCCACAGGGCGAGGATGCCGGGGGTATCGGCATCGGTCGCAGGACGGATGGTAAAGGTGCCGCGGGGGGTGGGGATCGGTTCCATCATGGCCGGGGGGTGCGGCTCCAGAGCAGGGTTTCGTAGAGGGGGCGGGGGTAGCTGCAGGCAGCAAGGAAGGCCTGGGCGGCTTCGGCCTGGGCGGTGGGAGATTTTCCGGCAAGCTCGGCGCGCAGCTGGGCAAAGCCCTGGGCTGGGATGCGGGCGGCAGCGAGGGCCAGGTCCTTGGGGTCCAGGGGAGATGTTTGGCCGTGGGGGTCCACGCTGTGGGGCACGAAGCCCAGGGAGGCGAGGGTGCTCACCAGGGTGGCGGGGTCGTGGCCGGCCTCGAGCATGGCCAGGGGCGAGAACTCGGCGAGGATGGCGAGGTTGGGGGAGGCGGCGATGGTGTGCGCAAGCCCGGCGATGACCGCAGATTCGGCGCCTTCCACATCGATCTTGAGAAAGTCCAAAGGGGCGAGGCCGAGGTGGTCGCCGGGCAAGAGCTCCACCTCCACGGCCTGGGAGCTACAGCACACCGAAGGGTAGATGCGGTGCATGCCGGCGCTTGCGGCGTGAAAGAGGCGCACCCGGCCTGCGGTGTGCCCCAGGGCGGCAGGCACCAGGCGCACCTGCCCCCGGTCCAGCTCTGGGGCAAGGTTGTGGCGCAGGAGCTCTTGGTTGGCCGGGTCGGGCTCCACGGCCACCACCAGGCCGGTGGGGCCTGCCAATTGGGCCAAAAGCAGGGTGTAGTAGCCGATATTGGCCCCCACATCCAGGCAGCGCATGCCGGGGCGCACCAGGCGGCGCACCAGGGCGGTCTCCCCTGGCTCGAAGGGGCCGTGGCCAAGGCCAAGGCTATCGGCCGGGTCCAGGACAAAGGGCCGGCCGTGCACGAGCACGTGGCCGGTGGTCCACCCATGCGCCAAGTGCACCAGACCCGGCTCCGGGGCATGGTCCTCCAGGGTGAGGGTGGCGGCGCTGACCACCTGGTCGTAGAGGTGCACGGCGTTTTCGCAGGCCAGATACACGCTCACCCGGTATTCGCCCTTGCGCAGGGGGATCTGGGGGAAGGTGACCTGGGCGGCGCCGCGGCCTTGGGGGTCGCGGGTGAGGAGCACCCCGTCGGTGCGGGAGACCACACTGGAGGCGGCCACCACCGAGCCGTAGTCGAGCACCACGCCCACTGTGGGCAGGGGAAGCTGCGGGTCCATGGTAAAGGCCACGGCCACATGGAGGTCCACGGCGCCGCTTGGGCCATGCAGGCTGCGGCCGGTGTGCTCCCCGAGGCGCACCTCCACCTGGGTGATGCGGCCTGAGCCTGCTGGTGTTGGGGCTGAGGCAGGAGGGCGCGGGGGGATGGACCCCTCCAGGGGGATGTCGGCCGGCAGCTCAGGGGTGCCGGCGGCTTGGGCGGCGAGGTGTTGGGCGTAGGCGGAGATCACCGCGCCGGGGTCGCCGAGCATGCGGCAGCGGCCGGCATGGAGCCACAGGACACGGGTGCAAAAGGCCTCCACCTGGTAGAGGGAATGGGAGCAGAAGAGGATGGTGGTGCCCTGGCGCTTGAGCTCGAGGATGCGCTCGAAGCTCTTGCGGGCAAAGGCGCCGTCACCCACGGCCAGGGCCTCGTCGATGACCAGGATGTCCGGCTCCACGGCGCTGGCCACGGCAAAGGCCAGACGCACGAACATGCCGCTGGAATAGGTCTTTACCGGCTGGTCGATGAAGGGGCCGATGTCGGCAAAGGCCACGATGGCGTCCAGGCGCCGGGCGATGTCCTCGCGCGTGAGGCCGAGGACCGCGGCGTTGAGCAGGACGTTTTCTCGGCCGGTGAATTCCGGGTTGAAGCCGGCGCCGAGCTCCAGCAAGGCGGCGATGCGGCCATGGACGTGGACCGTGCCTGAGGTGGGGGTGAGGGTGCCACAGACGAGCTGGAGCAGGGTGGATTTGCCCGCGCCGTTGTGCCCGACGATGCCGAGGACCTCGCCGTCCGCCACCTCGAGGCAGAGGTCATGCAGGGCGTGGAACTCCTGGTAGAGGCGGCGGGGGCTGCCCAGACGGGAAAGGAGCATCTGCCGGAGGCGGTCTGCGGGCCGGGCGTAGAGGTGGTAGGTCTTGGTGAGGTGCTCGAGGACGATGCGCGGTTTAGAGGACATCGGCGAATCCTTTGCGGGTCCTTTGGAACCAGGCGAAGCCGAGGCAGCACGTGACGACGGCCACCCCCAAATACACGGCCAGGGCCTCCCACTGGGGCAGGCGGCCGAGGATGAGCACGGCGCGGGTCTCCTCCACCATGAGGGTGAGGGGGTTGGCCAGGAGCAGGATGCGCCAGGGCTCGGGCAGGGCGGAGAGGGGGTAGAACACCGGGCTCAAGAACAAGGCCACGGTAAGCACCATGCCCATGAGGTGGGCCACGTCGCGCACGTATACCCCCAGGGCGGCGAGAAACCACGACAGACCCATGAGGAGGAGCAGCAGGGGCGCAAGGACCACGGGCACCAGGAGGGCCGTGGCGGAAAGCCCCTGCACCAGGGCCAGGGCTGCCATCAGGAGGGCGAATCCCACCCCGGCCTGAAACAGGGCCGCGAGCACCGGCACGCAGGGCAGGATCTCCAGGGGAAAGACGACCTTCTTCACGTATGCCGGGGTGTTCACGATGGCGTATGGGGCGCGGGACAGGGCCTCGGCCATCAGGTTGAACACGTTGAGCCCGGCAAAGAGCACGAGGGCGAAGGTCACCCCGCCGCCATCCTCCATGCCGCTCCAGCGGGCCCGGTACACGAAGCCGAAGACAAAGGTGTACACGGTGAGGAGCAAAAGCGGGGTGCACACGGTCCAGAGCATGCCGAGCAGCGAGCCGCGGTAGCGGGCGGCTACCTCGCGCTGGGCGAGGGTGGCGAGGAGGTGGCGATGGGTCCACAGGGTGCGTCCAAGGGCCCAAGGGGAGGCAGGATGGTGCATGGCGACTAGGTGGTGGGGGTGGAGGCAAGGGTGCGGGCCGTGGCCTGGCGCACGGTTTCGTAGGCTTCATCCAAGCGGGTCTGGCGGCGCAGGCGCTCTGTTGGGTCCGCCGGGACTCGGTAGAGGGAGGTGACCTTGGGCACGTAGTGGAAGTGGTTGCCCTGGGCGTAGCGCTGCCAGAGGTTCCAATCCTCGAGCACGTCCAGGGATGGGTCGAAGCCGCCGCGCTCTTCCCACAGGTGGCGGCGCACAAGCAGCGCCTGGATGGGGATGAAGTTGTGGTGGGCCAGGACTTGCGGGTCGAAGGGCTGGAGATGACCGGGGTGGAGGAGGTATTCGCCCTCGCGGATGCTGCCGTCGGCATGCACGGTGGTGGGGATCTCCAGGGCCAGACTGTAGGCGGCTGCGGCCTCGGGATGGTCGAGGAGGGCGCGCACCAAGGTCTCCAGGTGGTCGGCGTAGAGGAGGTCGTCGTCGTCGAGAAAGAGCAGGAGCGTGCCGCGGGCCTCGGCCAGGCCACGGTTGCCGGCCTCGGTACGGCCCACCTTGGGCAGGGGGATGTAGCGCACCGGCCGGGTGGTGTGGCGGGTCAGGCTCTCCACGAGCGGCTGCTGGGCGTTGCCGCCGTCCTCCACCACCACCCATTCCACGTGCGGGTAGGTCTGGCGCAGCACGGTCATGCCCGCCTGCCAGAGGAAGAACTCCCGGCCCGCCATGGTGCGGGTGATGACGCTCACCAGGGGGAGATCGCCGCAGAGCGGACAGGCCGGCACGAAGGCCCCGTGGCGGGGACGCTCATAGTCCATGCCGCGCAGCGGCGCGATGCCCACTGCCGGGTGCTGGCGGCGCTCGGCAAGCACGGCCGGCACATGGGGGAGAAAATGGCGGGCGAGATAGCGCAGCAGCTGGATGCGGGCGCCGGCAAAAGGAGAGCGCAGGAGACTGGCCCCCAGGAGGAGCGGCACCATGGCCATGTCCTGGACAGTGCCGTAGCCAAGGCGGATCAGGGCGTTGGCGGTGACGGAGCCCAGGAATTGGGCGGGCTTGACCTCCCCTGGGGTGGGGTAGGCGTGGTGGGTGATGGTGGCTGGCGGGCAGTAGCGCAGGGTGAAGCCATTGGCGCGCAGGCGCAAGGAGAGCTCCACGTCTTCACCGTAAAGAAAGATGCGCGGATCGTAGCCGCCCACGGATTGGACGGCCGCACGGCGTACGAGCACGCAGGCATGTGAGTTCCAGGTGGTCTCCCAGGTGACCGGGTGGTAGTGCTTGGGATGCTCGTAGGGCATCTGGCGCAGCTCCCAGGCTGTGGTCTCTGGGGTGTCGGCCATGGCGTGGGCCACTACCGTGGTGAGGCTGTGCGGGTGGAACTCCACGTCCGGATTGACGATGAGCACCCAGGGGGCGTTGCCCTGAGCCATGGCCTGGTTATGGCTGCGGCCAAAGCCCTGGTTGGGGCCGCGCTCGAGATGGACACCGGCGAGGCGCTGACCGGAGGTGGCGGCAAATTCCTGGAGGAGCTCCCAGGTGGGATCGAGAGATCCATTGTCCACCACCAGGAGGTGGATGCGGTCCAGGGGGTAGTCCTGGGCGAGGAGGCTTTGGAAAAAACCCGGGAGCCAACGGGCGCTGTGGTAGGTGACCAGACTGATGTCGAGATGGGGCCAATGGGTCGGGGCCTGTGGGCTCAGGAGCCCTTCCCACCCACCCTGCTGCCACAGGGCGCGGCAGGCATCCACTTGGGCCTGGTTCAGATGGGCATTGGCCGGGGAGTGGAGGCGTTGCAGCACCTGCTCGCGCAGGGTCTGGGCCGCGACTTTGGCCTTGGTCTTCCAGGATTGGGGCAGGGGAGCGGCGTGGAAGGCATGCCGGCCAAGGGCGATGAACAGGGAACCCAGGCTGCGCTCACCCCGTCGCACTGCCGCCAGGGCCCGCAGGGGGCGGGTGAGCTGCCAGGAGCGGGAGTGGAGCATCTGGTGAAGCTGGGCCTCGCGCTGGGCGAGGGTTTGGGTGAGGGTGCTGATGGCCTCGTCGCGCTGGGCGAGGGTTTGGGTGAGGGTGGTGATGGCCTCGTCGCGCTGGGCGAGGGTTTGGGTGAGGGCGGTGATCTGGGCCTCGCGCTCGGTGCTGTGGCGTTGGGCGGAGAGCAGATGCACGGTGTGGGCCGATGTTTCCTGGAGCAGGCGGGCAAGCTCTGCACCTTCCATAAGGCAGAAGGCCTCGGCAGCGCGCACATGGCGAGGAAGGCTATAGGTCCGGTAGCGGTTGAGCCCGTGGATCTGCCGGTGCAGGGCCTGGCGCCCGAGCTGGGAGGCGAAACAGGCCATGGCGCGCGCCTTATGGCCCTGCCAGGGGGTGATGTCCACCAAGAGGTTGGGCACAAGGGGGACCCCTACTTCGTAGCCGGCGAGGCGCACGGTCCCGCCGGCCATGAGTGTCGCTTTTGCCGCGGCTTGGGCGCAGGCGCGGTGGTCGCGGTGCATCTCCCATAAGGAGGGGGCGAGTACGGTGTCGGCTTCGAGCTTTCGCAGCCAATGGAGGATGCGCTGGGCAAGGTCCGGCACGTCCAGCAGATGGCCGTCGGCAAGGCCCCAAAACTGGGGTTCGCCATAGCCGAGGCAGTGCGCGGCGCAGCAGGATTCTTCCCGGCGGCAGTTGGGGGCGTCTTGCCATTTTTGGCCGTCGGTGAGGATGGCCACATGCACCGGGATCTGGGCGTGCACGAGGGCGGCGAGGGTACCGCCGCAGCCGAGGACTTCGTCATCGGGATGCGGGGCGAGTACGGCGATGACGCGGCCTGGCACGGAGGGGGAAGCAGTGGTGGGGGTGATGAAGGATTCCATGAACATGGTGCAGGGCGCCTTAGACGGAAGCGGGCCTGTTGTCTATCGCCGCACGGGCGCGAAACCACCCCCGGCCCTGGGGGCCGGAGGTGGTATGCAGCAGTGACGTATGGTTAGAAGAAGCTGGGGTCCAGGGCCACGGGCTGGCCGAGGATGGGGGTGGTGTCGGCGAAGTTCTCCGCGGCAAAGGCGAGGATTTGGGGGGCGGTGGTGAGCCCGTCGGCGGCCAGCTGCTGGATCACGTTTTGGATGGTGATGGCGTCGGCCACAGTCTTGGTGACGATCTGGTAGAGATAGGCGACGACTTCGTCGAGGGTGGCGGTGGGGGCGTAGGTGTTGAGGAATTGGGCGGCCAGAGCGTCGAAGGTTGCGGCGTTTTGGGCGGTCTTGACCCATTGGGAGAGGGTGGCGGTGGAGGGGGGCTGGCCGAAGGCGAGGGAGTAGAGGGCGTAGGCCTGCCAGGTGTCGCCGCCTTGGTAGGTATCGAGGGCATAGGCCGCATCCTGAAAGACGAGGAGGTCCGCTCCGGAAAAGGAATACTGGCCGAAGGGGGTCTGGATGGTGAGGGAATTGGTGCCGCTGACGGTGTTGAAGGCGGAATAGAAGGCATCGAGCACGGAGCTGATGGCGAAGTCGAAGACCGCCTGGATGTAGTCGTTGGCGTCGCCGACGATGGTTTTGTTGCCTGGAGTCGACGGGCTGAAGGAGAAGACGCCTGACCACGCATTCTTCGGAAGTTCATAGACCAGGTCGCCGCTTTGGGCCGTGACGGAGGAGTTGGCATCGTTGACCGTGATTACCTGGGCGATGCCCGCGCCGGTATAGCCCACGCCTTGAACGTTGGCCACAAAGAGCCCGGAGTCATAGGCCTGGTCGCCGGTGTCCGCCACGCCGATCTTGATGCTGTTGGTGCCGGTGACCACCGGGACGATGATGGAGAGGAGTTGGGAGACGCCGTCGTACTCGATGGGGATGGTCCCGGCGGTGTTGTTCGCGAAGTTGCCGACGCTCAGGTTCTCCTGGATGACACTGAGGGGCTGGGTGGGCTGGCTGTTGAACAGGGCGTAGTTGGCGCCGTTGACGATGACCGCGGCGATGTCCACGAAGGAGGAGTTCACCCACTCGGGGTATTCGTCGGAGCCGAAGACGAGGTCAAAGCGGATGGACTTGACGCTGGGGTCGACGACATCCACGCTGAAGGTCAGGATGGAGGCGTCGTGGATCTGACCGGCGCCGCTGAAGGCGGCAGTGGCCACGGCCTGGAGGTCGGCGTCCACGGCGGCGCCGTAGTCCTCGCTGTCCATAAACGATACGGTATAGGACGTTTGGGTGTTGGAGGTCGGTGGGGTGCCGTCGCCCGAGGAGAGCAGGATGCCATGACCGATGCCCAAGGGCAGCGTGCCGTCGTAGAACGAGACGGAGGTCTTGGTGGTGCTGGTTCCGCTGGCAGGGTCGTATTGGGTGCCGGTGCCGAATTTGAGGTTGACAGAGCCCGGGACAATGGACAGCCCGGTGCCGGGGACGAGGATGGCGGTAAGGAGATCGATGGAGTGATGGACGCTGGGATCGTACGGGGTGAAGGCCATGGCGGCACCTCCGGGTTGGGGTAAATAGATGATTTCTGCATCCTCCAATGGTCACGGGATGTCAATGGGCAGGCTGATTTTTTTTTTTTTGTGTTTGGCGTCGATGGTGCTCTCTGGAGGAGTTGAAGATGGCTAGGGTAGCGCCCAGGGAGTATGGGTATCAGGACGGAGGAACGAGGGACGGCATGCAAGGACACGAACGAGCACGGACCAACGCTTTTGATTTTTTGCGGCTGCTGGGCGCCATGCTGGTGTTCGTGAGTCATCATTTTGCGCTGCAGGGGTTTGCGGAACCCATGGTGGGCGGCTGGACCACCTTTGGCGGGCTCGGGGTGGCCATGTTTTTTTCCATCAGTGGGTATTTGATCACCCTCAGTTGGATGCGGGATCCCCATTGGGGGCGTTTCGCTGCGCGGCGTATGCTCCGTATCCTCCCCGGACTGGTGGTCGTTGTGGTCCTGTGCGCATTGGTGCTGGGGCCCTGGGTGAGCACCCTGCCCGTGCTCCAGTACTATGGGCACCCCCAAGTGCGCGCCTATTTCCTCAATATCCTCTTTTTTCCCGTGTATTCGCTCCCCGGGGTGTTCGGCGCCAATCCTTACCCCCACGCGGTCAATGGTTCTTTGTGGACCTTGCCGCTGGAGTTTTTTTTGTACTTTGCCATGACCTTGGTGCTGTTGTTGGAGGCCGTCCGCCGCAGTCCATGGATACTGGCCGGGGGCGCAGTGGTGGTGGCGGCCCTGGGACATTGGGCCTTGGCGACCCATGCCCCCATGGTGGTGTGGGGCTCGGATGTGCGTTTTTTGGGGATGCTCGCCCCGTACTACATGATGGGAAGTTTTTGGGCCCTCTGGGGGCGGCGGGAGATGCTCTCCGTGCCTGTGGCTGTTCTTTTGGGGGCAGTGCTGTGGGGTGCGTCCGGGGTGGTGCAGCAGATGCTGGCGGTGGTGATCATCCCCTATGCCACTTTGGCCGTGGGGTTACGGTCGTGGCCGGTGGTGCGTCACGCCGCCCGGTGGGGAGATTTTTCCTACGGGCTCTATATCTATGCCTTTCCCATGCAGCAGCTCTCCATTGCCCTCTTGGGGGCCCAGGCAGGCCATGGGTCCCTGTTTGTCCTGAGTTTGGGGTTGACCCTGCTGGGAGCGGTTTTTTCCTGGCATGTGGTGGAGGCACCGTGGCTGGCGCGCAAACCGCGGGCGGCGTATGGTGACGGCACCAGAAGAGGGGAAGCCCAGATGCCCCTCGGCTAGCATGCCCTGGTGGTGTCCACGAGCGCTGCTGGAGTGCGGGCGAGGATGTAGATGTCCAGCCACACCGACCAGTTGCGCACGTAGTAGGTGTCCAGGGCCACGCGCTCGGCGTAGGTGGTGCTGGATCGGCCCGAGATCTGCCACAGGCCGGTGAGCCCGGGCCGTACCTTGCAGTACAGGGCAAAGCCGGTCTCCCCGTACTTGGGAACCTCGTCCCAGACGATGGGCCGCGGGCCCACCAGGGCCAAGTCTCCCTGAAGCACGTTCCATAGCTGCGGCAGCTCATCGAGGCTGGTGCGCCGCAAAAAGCCCCCCACGCGGGTGATGCGCGGGTCATGGCGCAGCTTGTGGCAGGTTTCCCATTCGTGCTGCAGGCTGGGATCCTGGGCCAGGGCCTCGGTCAGGAGACGGTCGGCCTGCGGGTGCATGGTGCGGAACTTCCAGATGCGGATGTCGCGGCCGCCGCGGCCGATGCGGCGGTGGGCAAAGAAGATGGGCCCGGGGGAGGTGAGGCGCACGGTCAGGGCGATGGCGGCCATGAGCGGCAGGATCAGGGGCAGGACCATGAGGGTGATGGCGAGATCGAGCAGGCGCTTGAGGCGCTGGCGGTGGGGATCGAGGAGCTTCATGCGCACGTCCACCAGCAGGGTGCCTGCCACATCGGCGGTGTCGGTCCACAGGGAGGGCAGCGCCGGCAGCTGCGGCACGAGGAGCACGCGGCCAAAGCCTGCCAGCGGGCCCTCCAGCAGGGCCTCTACCTGGTCGGCTTCCACCAAGAGGATGGCCACACCTTGGCGCGGCGGCGGCAATGTGCCCTGGGTGCAGGCGCCGCTGGGATCCATGCGCGCCACCGGGGTGATTCCCAGCTCGGGATGGGCAAGGAGGGTTGCCTTGAGCTGCGCCGTGGATGCGTCCGCGCCCACGAGCACTGCGGCCTGCCCCCAGCGCCCCTGGCGCAGGCAGAAGCGCCGGACCAGGGCGCGGGCCAGGGGAACGGCGGCCAGGCCTGCCCCCCAGGCCATGGCCATGACCCCGCGGGAGTACAACGGCCCGTGCTTGGCGAGAAACGAGAGCACCACCAGCAGGGCAAAGCCCAGGGAGATGCTTTGGCACAGGCGCTTGAGGGCGTCGGGCGGGGCGATGAGGGTGCCGGGATAGAGTCCCTGCAGGGCGAAGAGGCCGGGAAAGAGGAGCACGAAAGGCGTGACTTCGGCGTAGAGGGCGAGGGCAAATGCACCGCCCAAGGCCCAGCGCACGAGCACCGCGGCCCAGCAGGCAACGAGCAGGCTCATGATGTCCGCGGCCAGGAGGACGAGGGACGTGGTGAGCGGCGAGAGGGGGCGACGGGTCATGAGCGTTTTCCCTGCTGGAAGGCGAGATACTTGACCACCGTGGCTGCGAGGGCGCGGGGCAGGGCAAGCGGCGCGTGCCGGATGAGGTGGCGCAGCTCCGCAAGCACGTAGGCGCCGCCGGAAGCGGTCATGCCGGATGCCGCCTCCAGGATCCAGGGGTTTTGGGCGAAAAAGCGGCCGATGGCCTGGTAGCGCCGCCACAGTTGGGCAAGGCTCAAATGGTGGCCGTGCCACACACAGGCCTCGGCGGCGTAGGCCACGGCGTAGCCGGCCAAAAGGGCGCGGGCGGCGAATTCCATGTCTTCGTTGGTGGCAAGGCCGGGGGTGAAGCCGCCCAGGGCGCGGAAGACGCTTGCCCGGTAGAGGCAGCAGACATTGGAGGCGAAAAAGGCATGGATACCCAGGCGCGGGATGTGGGCGCGGGTGCGCACCTGGGAGTGGGGCGGATAGTGATAGAGGCGGGCGAAGCGCTCCTCGGGCCGGCATTGGCAGGGCGGCAGGTGGCGGCCGTAGGCCATGGCCACCTGGGGATCCCCCATGGGCGCAAGCAGGGCAGGGATGAGGTCGCGGCCGGCGGGCACGGCGTCCTGGGTGAGGAAGAGATAGAAGTCTGCCGGGTATTCCAGGGCCAGGTTGCGGGTGGTGGCGTGGTTGAAGGCTTCGGGGGCGATGGCGCGTACCTGGGCGCCGTGGCTGCGGGCGCGCTCCGGGGTGCCGTCGGTGGAGGCGGTGTCGAGCACGAGCACCGGGGTCCCGCGCAGGGCCTGGAGGGTTTGGGCAAACCGCGGGCCGGCATTGCGGGTGGGGATGACGGCAAGCACCGTCGGGGCGGTGGCGGCACGGGAAGAAGCGGCAGCCTTCTTTGCCGCGCACGGAGATTGCCTCACGCCACCTCCCAGCCCACGATCTGGCGCAGGCTTGCGCTGAATTCCACGCCGACTTGCAGGAGTTTTTCCACCTCTGGTGCGGCGCGGTACTTGGCGGCGTAGTCCTTGGCCATAAGCTGGGCCAGGGCCTCGCCGGTGGGGGCGTCGCCGTCCACCACCTTGAACTCGAAGAGCCATACGGTAGATCCGGCGCGTAGCATGAGGTCCAGGCGGCCCTGCAATGAGGTGTCCTCCGCGGTCATGGGGAGCCCCAGGCTCGCCAGGTGGCTGTAGAACACGCTGGCGAAGTAGCCTTCGTACTGGGCGATGGGGCTTTTGCGGTACCAGTCCGTCGGGATGCTGGTATAGAGGCGCTGGAAGTGCTCGTGCAGGGCCGCTGCGTCGCCGGCGCGCAGGATGCGGAAGATCTCGCCCAGGCTTTGGCGGGGGCGCGAGGGAAGCCATGCCTGCTGGAGCGCCTCGTTGAGGGCCATGCGCACTTCGCGGTTGGGCACGCCCAGCTGGTACTCTTTCACGCCGTCATAGTCGTGCACCCCGGTGAGGGTGAGGTACCCGGTCTGCCAGAGCAGGGCCTCGGGCTCGATGTGCTCCACATCGAAGGCGGAGATGAGCTGCTCGCTGGCGTAGAGGCGCTCCAGCTGCGGGGTATAGAAGTGGTGGCGGGCCAGCCACTGCACAAGAAAGCGCGGGGTGGCGGTCTCGAACCACCAGGCACGGAACTCGCGCTTGTCGAACACGAGCAGGACATCGAAGGGGTTGTAGACCCGCTGCGGCCCGCCCCAGCTATAGCCGCTATACCAGTCGCGCACCATTTCCCGGGAAAGGGGGCGCCCCTCCTGCGCTGCTGCAGTAAATTCCGGGGCGAAGACCGTGTCCAGGTCCGCCTCGGTATAGCCGCAGAGGGCGGCGTAGCGGTCGTCCACGGTGATGTCGTTGAGGTTGTTGAGCCCGGAAAAGAGGCTCACCTTGCTGAATTTGGACACCCCGGTCAAAAACACGAAGCGCAGGTCGGCATCGCGGCCCTTGAGTACGGAGTAGAGATTGCGCAGTCCCTCGCGCATCTCGGCGGCGATCTCCGGGTGGGTGAGGTTATCGAGGATGGGTTTGTCGTATTCGTCCACCAAGACCACGGTTCGCTCTCCAAAGCGTTTTGCCGCACCGATGATGATATCCTCGAAAAAGCCGACGATGGTTTTCTTGGATGAAGTTACCCCAAGCTGCGCCGCGGTATTGTGGAGCTGCTCCCAGATACGGGCCTCCAATTCCGCCCGGCTTTGGAGTTGGCCGGAGGCAAAGCTGATGCGGATCACCGGGTGGCGTCTTTCCCAATCCCAATGATTTTCCAGGTACAGGCCGGTGAAGAGCGTGCGATTGCCGGCAAAGGCCTCGGCCAGGGTGTCGAGGAAGAGGGATTTGCCGAAGCGCCGCGGCCGGGAGAGAAAATAGTACTTCCCGCTTTCGGCAAGGCTCGCCACAAAGGGCGTCTTGTCCACGTAGTAGTAGCCTTCGCGCCGGATCTCGGCAAAGGTCTGGATGCCGATGGGCAGTTTCTTGCGCGCCATGGGGACCTCCAGGTGGGAAGAGGCGAGGCTTTTCGTGTACCCACGAGGGCGGGAGAAGTCAAAACGCCCTCATCTGGTGCGCTTAGGCCGTGGAATGGGTGTCGCGCCGCCGGGTCCACCAGGCAAGGATGCGCTGGGCGCGTTGCTCCCAACTCCATGCCTGACTTTGGGCCAGGGTCCTGCGGCGTTGCCGCTCCTCTGGAGTCAGGGTCAGGGCCCGGCGGATGGCGGCGGCGCAGGCAGCGGCGTCGGCGGGGGGGAAGAAGAAGGCCGTCTCCGGGGTGAGGACCTCGCGCAGCACCGGGAGGTCTGCTGCCACGATGGGCGCGCCTGCGGCCAGGGCCTCGAATACCTTGATGGGGCACAAGGATGCGGTGGTGTGGTCCGTAGGACCGCTCCGTTCGGTTTTGGTGTAGGGCAGAAGAAGGATGTCGGCGTCGGCCAAGAGGTCCGGCACTTGGGCATGGGGTACGGCAGGGTGGAGCAAGAGGTTGGGGGCGTGCGCCTCCTCTCCCAGGGCGCGGATTTCCTCAGGACTGCCGCCCACGATGGCAATGTGGACGTCTGGCATCTGTGCCGCCAGGCGCGCAGCGAACCTTGCCCCTTTGCCGGGCTGGAGGGAACCGCAGTAAAGGACCACGGGACGCTGCAGGGCATTCGGCGCGCAGAGACGGGCGAGGAGTCCACCTTGGGACTGGGCGAAGCGGCAGGAATCGACAGCAGCATGGGCCACGAGGATACGATCCGGGGCAAGGCCGGCCTGTTGGTAGCGCTGGCAAATGCTCTGGGAGATGGCCACCAGTCCGTTGGCATTGTGACCGAGGGCTTGGGCGAGACGCAGGATTCCGGCCTTGGCGTCGTCGCGGACCGGATCGTGGGATTCCATGAGTACCGGCGTGGGGCCAGAGGCCAGGGCCAGGGCGGCCTTCGCGCTGCGGGTGTAGATGAGGTCCGCCGAGGGGAGGCGGCTCATGGCCTGGGTCTCGAAGTGCGAGGGATGGAAGAGGCTTCGGAAGACGATGCGCAGGTTGGCCGGGGCCGTAAGCCCGTAGGGCGTCAGGAGCCGGCCGCAGAGGTGCGCGGTGATGCCTCGCCAGGTGGCGGGCAGGATCGCGGTCACCTCTTCCACCTGGGCGGCGAAGGCGCAGAGCATGTGCGCCACCTGGACGCTATTGGCGTGGCGCGAGGGGATGCGCGAGGCCGCGATATAGAGCAGGTGTCGAAGCATGGAGGTACCCCATGGTGAGCCCCAAGGTCGTGAACATCAGGGCCGCTATATTGCTGGAAAAGAGCTGCACGTGCAGCTGGAGGTGGAGTACAAAGAGGACCCCGAGGCTGGCGAGGAGCGCGGCCGTCGGATCGTCGCGGCGGCGCCAGGCAGATCGTATCGGGACGACCCAGGCGATCAGCATGGCGGCAAGGCCAAGGATCCCGGTCTCCGCTGCCAGGTGAAGGACGATGTTGTGGGCGTCGTCCAGACGCTCTGGGGTGTGGTCCGCTGGATGGCGCTTGCGGAACTCCTCCACGGCAGGAGTTGCCTGGGTCTTGAAGGTCTTGAACCCGCATCCCAGGAACGGATGTTTCTCAAAGAGGTGCATGGCCGCGAACCATACCGCCACCCGCTCGTAGGTGGAGGGGCTGGTGAGCTCAAAGCTGTGGGTGAAACGGTCCATCTGGCCGGAGAGTAGGGCTGCGGTGGCGAGGGCAACGGCGAGGATGCCGACAGCTGCGGCATGGAACGGCCGGCGCACCCAGACCAGGGCCGCGACCAGGGTGGCGAGCATGGTGGTCCGACGTCCGGTGGCGGCCAAGAGTCCGGCGAGGATGAGGGTGGGGCCCCAGGCGGGAAGCTGCTGGCGGGCTAGGGCATGGCCGAGCATCACCAGGATGGCGCTGGCGAGAAACAGGGCCGTGCGGGTGATATTGGCAAAACCAAGGGCTGGGTCGGGAAAAATTCCCCAGTATACGCCCACCCATCCTAGGGCCACCACGAGGAGCACCAGTAGCGAGAATACCTTCCATCCGGAGAGCAGCTTGGTGGGAAATTGCAGGGCCACCAGCTTGCCCAAGGCCCAAAAGGCCGCGGCATTGCCGATGGCCCCGAGGCTGGCAGGGGAGGTGCGGCCAAGGGCGATTTGGGTGAGTACCACCGCGGCGAAGCAGGTCAGGCCGAAGAACACCGGGTCGCGAAAGAATCCGGCGGGAAGCTTGCGGGCTGCCCCAGCCCACAGCACCACAAGGCCGGCGGCCACGGCCACGGAGCCTACCCAGCCGGTCTTGAAGAGGCAGGCCAGGGCCAGGGCCGCAGTGAGGACGAGGGAGACGCAGGAGATCAGTGTCATGCTCTCTTCTCCAGGCGGATCACGAAAGCTTCCAGGGCGTCCAGCATGGCCTCTCGACTGGGGACAGCCTGCCAGAAGGCCTGGCGCAGCAGACGAAATTCCTCGTCGCAGAGCCGGGTGAGGCGCAGGAGGGCCTCGGCGAAGGCTTCCGGGCCGGCGTCTGGAGGCAGCAGCAGCCAATGGGCCGCAGGCGGCCAGATCTCGGCGATACCGCCGACGTTGCGGGCCACGCACACCAGGCCTGCGGCCATGGCCTCCACGAGGGCGTTGGGCAGCCCCTCGCTGGTGGAGGCGAGCACGAAGACATCGGCCTGGGCGATGCGGGCCGGCACGTCCGGCACGAATCCATGCCAGGTGACGTGGTCGGCGAGACCCAAATCCTGGGCGTGGCGCGGCAGGGAGTCCTGGAGCGAGCCGGTGCCGTAGACGTGGTAGTGGAAGGGAATGCCGCTGCCGGCAAGGCGCTCCAGGGCCGCCAGCACCGTGGCGTGGCCCTTGTCGGGATTGAGCTGGCTGGCGGAGACGAGGGCCAGCGGGGTGTGGGGGCCGTGCTCCGGGCATGGCCCGCGGCGTTTTCCAGTGTGGATGACTGCTGCAGGCAGCGGGCGCAGGGCGGGGACGGCGTGGCGCACCCCGTCGAGCACCTGCTGGCATGGGGCGAGCAGGTAGGGCCGCAGCAGCTGGGCGTCCAGCCAGGGGGAAGGTCCGGGTTTGAGGTCCCCGGCCAGGCCCACGCGGTGCACCACCGGGATGCCCAAGATTCGGGCCGCCAGCCCCACGGTGCGCAGGTCCTTGCCGACATTGCCGCAGACCACTTGGGCCCCGAATCTTTGCAGCTCGCGTGCGGCCCGCAGGATGGCCACGGGGTTGTAGTCCGGGCCAAAGGTGAAGGCGCAGGTCTCGCAGCCCAGCAGGGCGGCCCGGCGCAGAAATTCCCCCGGCCGGGCAAGGAGGAGCACCCGGTGGCCGCGCTCCCGAAGACCGGCGGCCACGTCCAGGGTCCAGGATTTGACCCCGCCCCATTTTTTGCTGGCATTGGCAAAGACGAGGTTCATGGCCGCCCCTGCCGCAAGAGCGTTTCGTAGAGGTGAAGGGTGCGCTCCACCATGGCCTCCAGGGAAAAGCGGGCAAAGAACGGGGCAAGATCCGCCGCAGGGCTTGCCATGGCCGCCTCCATCTGGGCCGTGGCCGGCAGCTCGGGCCGGAAGAAGTACAGGCGCGGAGCCACCGGCGCCATTTCCCGCAGCGGGGCGCTCTCCTGTGCCAGGACGGGAAGGCCCATGCCCAGGGCTTCGAGCACGATGCCGGGCATGCCCTCCACCCCGGGCGGGGAGGGAAAGAGGAGGAGGTCCAGGGCCGCGTAGAAGGCGGGCATGTCGGTGAGGGGACCAAGGAAGTGCACGCGTCCGTACAGCCCAAGAGCGTGGACGTGGCGCTCGAGGGCGGTGGTGTCTCCGGGCCCGGCCACGACGAGGTGAACGTGCGGCGGAGTCTGTGCCATCCAGGAGATGCCCTGGGCAAAACCCTTGCTGCGGGTGATGCGGCCGGCCATGCCCAGGACCACGGCCCCTGGGGGAACCCCCAAGGCGGCGAGGGACATGGGGGTGACGTGCTCGGGCGGGCGGCGGATGCCGTTTTCCAGCACCACGACGCGGTTTGGGGCAAGCCCGGTTCCTGCGAGAAAATGCTGGCGCGCCTCCTCGGAGACGCAGCACACCGCGTGCGAGCAGATCCGGTGCACCAGGGCTTCTTTTTGGGCCTGGAGCCTGCGGCGCCAGGGGGAGGCGGCGTACCAATGGAGAAAGGCGGAGTGGACATGTCCCACGCGCACCGGTGCTCCCACCAGGCGGGCAGCGGGAAGGCCAAGCACATTGCCGCCGTAGGAGTGGGTGTGAACGATGGTGGGCTTGAGCCGGCCAAGGAAGGCGGCCAGGCGCGCCACGGCCGGAAAGCGCCGCGGCAGGAAGTGGGTGGCCACCCCGTGGTCGCGCAGCTCCTCGAAAAAGACGCCGCGGTCTTTGTAAGTGATGACGTGCACCGCGAAGTGGTCGGTCAGCAGCGGCAAGAGGTCGCGCAGCCGGCGCTGCACCCCGCCGAGGCCGAGGTTGTTGGTGATGCGCACGAGCACGGGCTTGCGTGGATTCACGTGCCCTCCGCACGGTGTGTGGGGCAGCAGGAGGGGACCATGGCGGTTTTGGGGTGCGGCCGAAAGAGCCAGCGGTAAAAGATCGGCTCCGGCAGGCGGGCCGTTAGGCGGGTAAGACCCGCGGTCACCAGGAAGGCAAAGGCCAGGCGCGTCCAGAGCAGGCCCGAAGGGTGGCCGCCGATGAGGGCAAGGAGCAGGGTATCTTCGATGACGGCGTGGGCGAGTCCCATGAGGGAGATGGCCGCCACGGTATCCTTGGGGCTCACGTGGCCGCAGCGGGTCTGTGTGAGGATGAGTCCGCTGCCATAGGAGAGTCCGAGCACGGTGCCGGCTACGGTGATGAGGGCCGCTTCCGGGCCGATGCCCATGGCCCGAAGCAGTGGGGTGAGCAGGCGCACTGCCAGGCGGGTGAGACCCGCGAGGTCGAGGAGGCGCATGAGCCCGGAGAGCGTGACAATGATGGCGAGGATCCCGAGAAGGCTGACGGCCTGGCTTTGCAGAAACGCCATCCAGCCAGGGTCCGCCGGGGCAGGGACCCAGCCGAGGCGTGCCGGTGCTTCCAGGACCCCGAAGATCTGGGTCGTCCGGGCAAAGATCCAGGCCAGGAGCACGGCACCAAGGAAACGCAGGAGGAGTTGGAATAGCGGCCGGGCGCCCGCCAGGCGCGCCACCTGGAGCTCCACGGGCAGGGAATGGGCGAGGAGTACGAGGATGCCCAGGGTGGTGGCCTGGCGGATGGTGAGATCCAGCCCTGGCGCGAGGGCGGCAAAGACCGCGAGCCCGCCGTAGATGGAATTGAGCATGGCCGTGGCCCATACGAGCCCCAGTTCCGGGGGCAGACTGAGGACGTTCATGACCGGGGAGAGGGGCGCTGCCACCCAAGGGACAAGTCCCGCATCGTGGAGTAGGCGCACGATCACCACGGTGGGGATCAGGACCTTCGTGAGGGCGATCCACGCGTGCAAGGACTTGCGGCCGATGGCTATGGCCTCTTGCTGGATACGAGAAACGAGGGCGGCAGCCATGGCTTAGAAGATTTGCTTGAGCAGGTCTTCGCCTTCGCTTCCCACAGGCGCGTCCAGGGGGATTTCCGCCGTGGCATTGGGCGCGGTGCCGTTGACAAAGGGCAGGGTGATGCCTTGGGCCGCTGGCCAGCCGGTGGTCGGGTCCACGGTCGCCCAGACGATGCCCTCCGGCGCGGCGAAGTCCTCGGGAGGATAGTCCGGCTCCACCTGGCGGCGGTAGTCGATCCAGATGGGCAGCGCCACCTGGGCGCCGGTCTCGTGCCTGCCCATGGGCCGTACCTGATCGTAGCCCACCCACACGCCGGTGAGCAGATACGGGGAAAAGCCCATGAACCAGGCGTCCTGTTCGTTGTTGGTGGTCCCGGTCTTGCCCGCCAGGGGACGGCCCAAGACCTTGGCTGCGGTGCCCGTGCCTTCCTGCACGACTCCTTGCAGCATGGACACCATGACGTAGGCGGTCTGGGGGGACATCACCTCCTGGGGGGCGAGGGGGTCGCTTGCCAGGGTTTCGCCCCAAGGAGACAGGACCTCGAGCACCAGGCGCGGGGGGATCGTGCTGCCCAGACGGGCAAACGTGGTGTAGGCCTGGCAGAGGTTGATGGGGGTCACCTCGATGGCCCCCAGGGCCATGGAGAGGTACGGCGGGAGCTCCGTGGTGATCCCCATGGCCCGGGCCCGCTCGATGATCTTCTCCACTCCGATGCGCTGGGCCACCCGGATGGTCACCAGGTTGCGGGACTTCACCAAGGCGGTGCGCAGCAGGGTGGGACCGTAGAAATTGCCTTCATAGTTTTCCGGCTTCCAGAGCTTGTCGCTGCCGTCGTCGAGGACCACCGGGGCGTCGAGGACCACGCTTGCGGCGGTAAACCCATTGTCCAGGGCGGCGCTGTAGACGATGGGCTTGAAGGCTGAACCGGGCTGGCGCTTGGCCTGGGTGGCGCGGTTGAACTGGCTGCGGAAGAAGTCGTAGCCGCCCACCAGGGCCAGGACTTCGCCGGTGCGGGGATCGAGGGAAACCAGCGCCCCTTCCACCCCGGGGTCTTGCTCCAGGGTGAGGGGCAGAACCCCGTTTGGGGCAGGGCCGGTGACGCGCACCCACACGGCGTCCCCCGGTCGCAGCGGGGCCTCGCGCAGGCGTTTGGCCGTGTCGGCAGGCAGGCCGGTATCGAGTTTGCGTATCCACCCGAGGTCTTTTGCCGGCACCAGTCCGGTGCGGCTGCGGGGAAGATGGATGTGGGCCCCGGCTTTGTCCATGCCGGCCACAATTCCTAGGGCGCGGGTGCCGGGGGTGAGGCTTTCCGTCTCGTGTGCGCCAAGCCAGGCGGTGCGGTTCGCTTCAGGCACATGCTCCACCGGGCCGCGCCAGCCGTGGCGTTTGGAGACGGTGATGAGCCCCCGGCGCAGGGCCTCTTCGGCGATGGCTTGGTGCTTGCGGTCAATGCTCGTGCGCACCGTGAGCCCGCCGGTGAGCACCATATCCTCGCCGAAGCGGGCAAAGAGCTGGCGGCGCACCTCTTCCAGGGCGTAGGCCCCCACCTTCCACGACGGGTCGGGCATGGGATGGTAGCTGAGGCGCTCGGCGCGGGCGGCCTCGTATTCTTGGGGCGTGATCCAGCCCAGTTCCACAAGCCGGCCCAGGACGTAGGCTTGTCGCTCCTGGGCACGCTCGGGGGCGATCAATGGGGAGTAGCGGCTGGGTGCCTTGGGCAGCCCTGCCAGCATGGCCGCCTGCGCCAGGGTGAGCTCGCTGGCATGGACCCCGAAGTATTCCCGGGCCGCGGCCTCCACCCCGTAGACCCCGGCGCCGAGGTAGATCTGGTTGAGGTAGATGGTGAGGATCTCGTCCTTGGAGAGGAAACGCTCCAGGCGGTAGGCAAGGATCATTTCCTTGAGCTTGCGCTCGAAGCTGCGCTCCGGCGACAGGAGCATGGCCTTGACCGTCTGCTGGGTGATGGTGCTGCCCCCTTGGACGATGCCGCCGGCAAGGAGGTTCTTGATGGCCGCGCGCAGGATGCCGGGGATGTCCACTCCGGGGTGGGAGTAGAACGCGGCGTCTTCGGCGGCGAGAAAGGCCTTGGGCACCCAAGGGCTCATGCGCGACAGCGGCGTGAGGAAGCGTTTTTCTCGGTAGAAATAGCCGAGCACCTCTCCGTCGCGGGCAAGCACCGTGGTGGCCAGTGGCGGGGAGTAGTCCGAGAGCTTGGTCATGTCCGGGAGATCACTGGCCGCCATATGGTAGAGCCACCAGGCAGCGCCTGCGGCAGCGGCCAGGCCAACGACACACAAAAGCAGGAGAATCCGCACAAGACGCATGATTATTCCTCGGCAAAGAGCATGCCGCGCAGGGCGTGGACGTGGGCGCGCACGCGCTGGGGATCGGTGCCCATGAGGCGGCACAGCTGCATGGGCGCTGCCGCCTCACAGACGGCAAGACAGTTCGGGTTTTCAAAGGCCGTGAGCCGCCCGTGGATGCTCCACAGGGGATAGGTGCGGCAAAAAAGCGGCCGCACGGTGCGGGGAAGACTACAGCCCTGCGGGGTGAGCAAGGTGCAGGCGCTGTTTGGGGTGGCCAGGCGGCGGTGCGTGCCGTGGACGGGAAAGGCCGCCTCCACGGGGGCGCTAGGAAAGAGCCGGGCAAGGTGCGTGCAGAATGCCGCGGCGTTGGGTTCTTCGGCAAAGGCCGATTCCGGCACGCCAAAGGCCCGCAGCGCCTGGTACTCGGCCTCGGGCAGAGGAAAGCAGAAGCGTTCCTCCCCAGACGCATGGCGGCAGCAGGTGGGGTTTTTCAGGGCGCAGCGGCGGCAGACGTCGGGGTCGTTCATAGGCGCTGGAAACCGATCTGGCCTTTGCCGAGGAGGTCGTGGATGTGCACCAGCCCCAAGAGCACTCCGGCCTCGTCCACCACCGGCAGCACGGTGATGGCCCGGCGCTCCATGATTTCCAGGGCCTGCCAGCAAGGGGTGGCGGGGCGAACGGTCACCGGGTTGCGGCGCATGACGCGCAGGGCCGGGGTGTTCAGGTCGAGGGGGCCGGCATGGACCAGCCGCCGCACGTCGCCGTCGGTGAGCACTCCCAGGAGCCGGCCGTGGGCGTCGACGGCCGCGGCAAGGCCCAGGCGGCGGTGGTCCAATTGGGCGATGGCCGCGGCAAGCGGCGCGGTCTCGGAGACGGTGGGAAGCCCCTCGCGCACCATGAGGTCCGTCACCTGCAGGGCCAGGCGCTGGCCCAAGGCCCCGCCGGGGTGCAGGGTGCGGAACTGGTCGAGATCGAAGGATTTGGCCTGGATGAGGCACACCGCCAGGGCGTCGCCCAGGGCCAGGGTGGCGGTGGTGCTCGCTGTGGGCGCCACTCCCAGGGGACAAGCTTCCCGGGGCACGGCGGTGGAAAGCACCACGTCCGCCTTGCGGGCCAAGGAGGAATCGGGCCTGCCGGTCATGGCGATGAGGGGGCCGGCCAGGGTGCGCATGGTGGGCAGGATGGCCAAAAGCTCGGCAGTCTCGCCGGAGTTGGAGATGGCGAGCACTGCGTCGTCGCTGCGCAGCATCCCCAGGTCGCCGTGGGCCCCTTCCACGGGATGGAGGAAAAAGGCCGGGGTACCGGTGCTGCTCAGGGTCGCGGCGATCTTGCGCCCCACCAGGCCGGACTTGCCCACCCCGGTGACCACCACCCGGCCGCGGCAGGCCGCAAGCATTTCCACCGCCGTGGCAAAGGAGGCCCCCAGGGCCTGTTGCACGGAGGCGATGCCCTCCCTCTCGATGTCGAGCACCTGCCGGGCCAAGTCCACCCAGCAGGCAGCGGCCGCCGCAGCGCCGTGGCGATCGGTGGTCACTGGCATCCTCCGCAGCCGCTCTCCAGGGCCATCTTGCCGGCCCCGTCTTCCGGAGGCACGGGGTAGGCGCCGTTGAAGCAGGCCAGGCAGAAATTCCCCGGACAGGCGACGGTCTGCAGCAGCCCGCCCACGGTGAGGTAGTGGAGGCTGTCGAGCTCCAGGTAGCGGGCGATGTCCGCCACGTTGTGGTTGGCGGCGATGAGCTCGCCCTTGGAGGAGAAGTCGATGCCGTAGAAGCAGGGATAGCGGATGGGCGGGCAGCTCACGCGCATGTGGATCTCCCGCGCCCCCAGTTCCCGCAGCTGCTTGACCCGGGTGCGGATGGTGGTGCCGCGCACGATGGAGTCCTCCACGATGACGATGCGCTTGCCGCGGATCATGGATTTCACGGGGTTGAGCTTCATGCGCGCGGAAAAATCCCGCAGGTCCTGGGAGGGCTGGATAAAGGTGCGGCCCACGTAGTGGTTGCGGATCATGCAGGCCTCGAAAGGCAGGCCCGAGGCCTGGGCATAGCCCACGGCGGCATAGACCCCGGAGTCCGGGAAGGGCATGACGAAATCCGCCTCCACCGGGCATTCACTGGCCAGGATCTGCCCCATGCGCTTGCGGGCGGCGTAGACGTCGTGGTCGAAGACCAAGGAGTCGGGCCGGGCGAAGTAGATGAGCTCGAAAATACAGCTGCCCTGCACTTCCGCCGGTTCCAGCAGGCGGTGGGAAGTAAGGCGGCCGTTTTCCACCACCACCAGCTCGCCGGGATCGAGGCAGCGCAGGTACTGGGCTTCCAACAGGTCGAAGGCGCAGGTCTCGGAGGCCAGCACGTAGGCATCCCCCATGCGGCCCAAGGCCAGCGGCCGGAATCCCCACGGGTCGCGCACGGCGATGAGCTTGCCTTGCGTGAGAAAGAGCAGGCTGAAGGCGCCCTGGATGCGGGAGCAGGCCCGGGCGATGGCCTCTTCGATGCTGCCGCCGTTCCAGTATTTGGCCACCAGGTGGACGATGACCTCGCTGTCCATGGTGGTCTGGAAGATGCTTCCGGTCTCTTCCAACTCCTGGCGCAGGGAGCGGGCGTTCACCAGGTTGCCGTTGTGGGCCACGGCCAGGTCCACGCCTTTGTAGGTGACCTTGAAGGGCTGGGCGTTGCGGATGAGCGACGCACCGGTGGTGGAGTAGCGCACGTGTCCCATGGCCACCTGGCCCTTGAGCTGATGCCCGAGGTGTTTTTCCTCGAAGATGTCCGCCACCAGCCCCATGCCCCGCTGTTCGCGCAGCCCCCGTCCGTCCCAGGTGACGATGCCGGCGCTCTCCTGGCCGCGGTGCTGCAGGGCGTAGAGGCCGAAATAGGTGAGCCGTGCGGCCTCCGGATGGCCCGAGACGCCGAAGATGCCACATGCCTCTTTGATCACGACCGACCTCCGTAGTATTCTTGCAGACTTTTCACGGTGAGCGGCAGCCGGGTGCGTTCCCGCACCGCCTGGGCCAAGGCCCGGGCCGCGGAGAGGTTGGTGGTGTAGGGCAGGCCGTAGAGCACGGCGGTGCGCCGGATCTCGGAGGAGTCCTCCTTGGTGCGCTTGCCCGAGGAGGTGTTGATGACCAGCTGGATCTCGCCGTTCTTGATGGCGTCCACCACGTTGGGCCGGCCTTCGTACACCTTGTTCACCACCCGCGCCGGGATGCCGTGGGCCGTGAGGTGCGCCGCCGTGCCCCGGGTGGAGACGATGGCAAAGCCCAACTCGTGGAAGGTGCGCGCCGGCTCCACGATGCCGGCCTTGTCGCGGTCGTTGACGGAGATGAATACCGTGCCCGCCTCCGGGATGCGCTGGCCTGCGGCCAGTTGCGCCTTGAGGTAGGCCAGCCCCACCGAGGTATCCATGCCCATGACCTCGCCGGTGGAGCGCATCTCCGGTCCCAAAAGCGGGTCCACCCCAGGGAAGCGGTTGAAGGGCAGCACCGCCTCCTTCACCGAGAAGAATCCGCCCTTGCGCATGGCCCAGGGGTTCAGATCCTTGAGCTTGGCCCCGAGGAGCACCTGGGTGGCCAGCTTGGGAAGGGGCACGCCCGTGGCCTTGGACACGAAGGGCGCGGTGCGCGAGGCGCGGGGATTGACCTCGAGGATGTAGAGCCGGCCCTCCTTGAGGGCGAATTGGATGTTCATGAGCCCCACCACCCCCAGTTCCCGGGCCAGGGCCTGGGTCTGGCGTTCGATTTCCGCGATCCATTCTTGGTTCACGGTATGCGGCGGCAGCACGCAGGCCGAGTCGCCGGAATGGATGCCGGCTTCTTCGATGTGCTCCATGATGCCGGCGACATACACGTCTTCGCCGTCGGCCAGGGCGTCCACGTCCAATTCGATGGCGTTTTCCAGGAACTTGTCGATGAGGATGGGGTGCTCGGGCGTGACCTGGACGTTGCGGGCAAAATAGGCCGCCAGCTCGCCGTGGTCGTAGACGATGTCCATGGCCCGGCCGCCCAGGACGTAGGAGGGGCGTACCACCACGGGGTAGCCGATGCGCGCGGCCACGGCCTGGGCCTCCTCCAGGGTCACGGCGGTGCCGTTGTCGGGCTGCAGCAGTCCGAGCTTGTGGATGAGGGCCTGGAAGCGCTCCCGGTCCTCGGCGCGGTCGATGGCGTCGGGGCTGGTGCCGAGGATGGGCACCCCGGCGCGCAGGAGCGGTACCGCCAGGTTGAGGGGGGTCTGGCCGCCGAACTGGACGATGACGCCCAGGGGCTTTTCCTGCTCGACGATGGCCAGGGTGTCTTCCAGGGTGAGGGGCTCGAAATAGAGGCGGGAGGAGGTGTCGTAGTCCGTGGACACGGTCTCGGGGTTGGAGTTGACCATGATGGACTCGATACCCATCTCGCGCAGGGCCAAGGAGGCGTGCACGCAGCAGTAGTCGAACTCGATGCCCTGGCCGATGCGGTTGGGCCCGCCGCCGAGGATGACCACCTTGGGCTTGTCCGATACCCGCGCCTCGTTTTCCGGCTCGTAGGTGGAGTAGTAGTAGGGGGTGTAGGCCTCGAACTCGGCGGCGCAGGTGTCCACGAGCTTGTAGGCCGGGGTGATGCCCATGGCCTGCCGCAATTGCCGCACGTCGTCTTCGGCGCGCTTCCACAATGTCGCGATCTGGCGGTCGGAAAAGCCCATGCGCTTGGCCTCGCGCAGGGTTTCTCTGAGGTGGGCGTTGGTGGCGTCCAAGGGGCCGGTCAAGGCGGCATCGCGGATGATGCCTTCGTAGCGGACGATCTCCTGCATCTGGCGCACAAACCAGGGATCGATGCCGGTAGCGGCATGGATCTCTTCGGTGGTGGCGCCGCAGAGTATGGCGTGGCGGATCTGGAACAGGCGCCGGGAGGAGGGGGTGCGCATGGCGGAGAGGAGTTCGTCCTTGCCGAGGGTGGGGGCGTCGAAACGGGTGCCCAGCCCTGCGGCGCCGATCTCCAGGGAGCGCAGCCCCTTTTGCAAGGCCTCCTTGAAGGTGCGGCCGATGGCCATGGTCTCGCCCACGCTGCGCATGGCCGTGGTGAGCTCGTCCCGGGAGCCGGGAAATTTCTCGAAGGTGAAGCGGGGGATTTTGACCACCACGTAGTCGATGGCCGGCTCGAAGGCGGCCACGGTCTCGCGGGTGATGTCGTTGGGCAGCTCGTCCAGGGTATAGCCCACGGCCAGCTTGGCGGCGATCTTGGCGATGGGGAACCCCGTGGCCTTGGATGCCAGGGCCGAGGAGCGCGACACCCGCGGGTTCATCTCGATGACCATCATCTCCCCGTTTTGGGGGTTCACGGCAAACTGCACGTTGGAGCCGCCGGTCTCCACACCGATTTCGCGCATGATGGCCATGGCGGCGTCGCGCATGCGCTGGTACTCGGTGTCTGTCAGGGTCTGGGCCGGGGCCACGGTGATGGAGTCGCCGGTGTGCACCCCCATGGGATCGAGGTTCTCGATGGAGCAGATGATGACGCAATTGTCTTTCTTGTCCCGCACCACTTCCAGTTCGAACTCTTTCCACCCGAGAAGCGACTCTTCGAGCATGACCTCGGAGGTGAGGCTGGCGGCCAGGCCCTGGGCGGCGATGCACTCCAGGTCCTCACGGTTGTAGGCCACGCCGCCGCCTGTGCCCCCCAGGGTGAAGGCCGGCCGCACGATGAGGGGAAAGGAGAGGACCGCCGCGTGGCGGCGCACCTCGTCCATGGAGCGGGCGATGCCGCTTTTCGGCACGCGCAGGCCGATCTTCTCCATGGCCGCGCGGAAGCGCTCGCGGCTCTCGGCCTTCTCAATGACGTCCACCGAGGCGCCGATGAGCTCCACCCCCAGGCGTTCCAAGACCCCGTCCTTGGCCAGGGCCACGGCGGTGTTGAGGGCGGTCTGACCGCCCAGGGTGGGCAAGAGGGCGTCGGGCCGCTCGCGCTCGAGGATCTTTGCCACGGTGCCGGGTTCGATGGGTTCGATATAGGTGCGGTCCGCCAGAGACGGATCCGTCATGATGGTGGCGGGGTTGGAGTTGACGAGGATGACCGTGTAGCCTTCCTCCTTGAGGGCCTTGACCGCTTGGGTGCCGGAGTAGTCGAATTCGCAGGCCTGGCCGATGACGATGGGGCCGGAGCCGATGAGCATAATGGAGCGGATGTCGGTGCGTTTGGGCATCGTGGATTCCACCAGATAGGGCATGGAGGGTTGCGGGGACGCGGCGCTTTGGGGAGGCGCCGCAGCCGGGAAACCTAGCCGGAGGCGGCCCCCAGGTCAAATGCCGGGCCGACCGGCGGCGTCGGCGTGTTCCTTCCCCCAACAGCAGTCGGGCCCTGGATTTTTTGGAAAAGCAGGTGACGTCTGCTCCACCATCGCCTATGGAGGGACCAGCCAAGGAGGAGGCAGGTATGCGCATACTCATTGCCGAAGACGATTTCATCGCCCGCAAGATCTTGAGCCGAATGGTGGCGCATCTGGGAGAAAGCGACATGGCCGCTGACGGCGCCGAGGCCATGAATGCCCTGCGTCTGGCCTGGGATGCGGGACAGCCGTACGAGCTTGTCTTTCTCGACATCATGATGCCCGAGGCCGATGGCCGGGAAGTGCTGCGCTTCTTGCGCGAGGAGGAGTCCCGGCGTGGCATTTCCCCGGGCGCGGAGGCCAAGGTCATCATGACCACCGCCCTGGACGACGTGAAGACCGTGAGCGAAAGCTTTTTCAGCGGCGCCACGGGCTATGTGGTCAAGCCCATCACCCGCGAAGGCCTGGCCAAGGTCCTTTCCCAGGCCGGGGTGACGCCGCCGGCGTAATCCCGGGCCGGTCACGTGCCGGGAAACAGCGGCACGGTCTGGAACAGGGCGGTTTCCACCAGCCCCATGTCCGTGAGCTTGAGGGCCGGGATCACCGGCAGGGCGAGGAAGCTCAGGGCCATGAAGGGCTGGGCAAGGGTGCAGCCGAGGCCGTGCGCTGCCGCGGTGAGGCGCTCCATGGTCTGGGCCACCTCGGCGGCGGGCGCATCGCTCATGAGCCCGGCCAGGGGGAGTGGGAGGACGTCCACCTCATGGGGGCTTTGGGCCACGGCCATGCCGCCGCCTGCGTCCCGAAGGCTTTGGGCCACGGCGAGCATGCTCGCGTCGTCCACCCCGGCCACCAGCAGGTTATGGGAGTCGTGGGCCACGGTGGTGCCCATGGCCCCGCGTTGGAGCCCAAGCCCCTGGGCAAAGCCCAGGGCCGGCGCGGTGCCGGCGCCGTAGCGATTGTAGACGGCAAGTTTCACCAAGTCTCGGGAAGGGTCGGCCACGGCGCAGCCGTTTTCCACGCGGGCCTCCACTTCCAGGTCTGCGGTGAGCAGCGAGCCTTCGAGCACGCCGATGGCCCGGACCACGGTGCCCTGCGCCGGGATGGCGAGGTCTCCCATGCGCAGCTCGGGCAGATGCATCACCGGCGCAAGGGGTGGGCAGGGCGGCAGGGCCAGCGGCGCGACGAGGGCGCCGTCCTGGGCCACCAGCCGACCGTCCTTGAACACCATCACCGGCTTCCAGGGATGGAGCGTGGGACTCACCGAGAAGTCTGCCCGGTATCCGGGGGCAATGGCCCCGCGCCGGCGCAGGCCGAAGTGCCGGGCCGTGGTGATGCTGGCCAGGGCCAAGGCGCGGGCGGGGGCGATACCTGCGGCCATGGCGGCGTTGACGGCGCGGTCCATGTGGCCTTGGCTGCAGAGCTCATGGGGGTGGAGATCGTCGGTGGCGAGCATGCACCAGGGCCAACTGTGGTCGGTGACTGCCGGGGCGAGCGCGGTGAGGTCCTTGGACTGGCTGCCGTGGCGCAGCATGAGGGCCATGCCTTGGGCGAGTTTTTCCCGGGCCTCGGCGGCGGAGGTGCACTCGTGATCCGAGCCGATCCCGGCGGCGATGTAGGCGGAAAGCCCAAGGCCGCCCAGGAGCGGGGCGTGGCCGTCTATGGGATGGTCCTGGAAGAGCACGAGCTTGTCCAGGATTTCCGGTCGGGCACCCAAGACTCCGGGAAAATTCATCATTTCTCCAAGGCCCACAACGCGGGGATGGTCCAGCACCGTGGCGAGATCCGCGCCCGAGAGCTCTGCCCCGGAGCGCTCCAGGTGTGAGGCGGGCACGCAGCTCGGGAGCATGAAGAACACCTCCAGCGGCAGGCCCTCGGTGGCGGCCAAAAGGTAGCGCACCCCGTCCATACCGAGGACATTGGCGATCTCGTGAGGGTCGGCCACCACGGCGGTGGTGCCGTGGGGCAGGCTTGCGGCGCAGAATTGCCGCGGGGAGAGCATGGTGCTCTCCAGGTGGATGTGGGCGTCGAGGAACCCCGGGGCCACGTAGAGCCCGCGGGCGTCCAGCTCTTCCCGGGCTTCTGTGGAACGCCCCCAGCCCAGGAAGACGCCTTCCGCCACGGCCAGGTCCCCTGCTTCGATTTCGCCGGTAAAGACGTTGACGATGCGGCAGCCGCGCAGGCAAAGGTCTGCGGGCGCAGCCCCCTGGGCGGCATGGATGATGCGGGAGAGGCGGCGTCGGTCGTGGCGGTGCATGGGGCGCTCCTTGGGGTGCTTGCAGTCCAGGTGGGACAGCTTCTCGTAGCACGGAACAACCATTGGGGCAATTCGAGGAAGCCATATGGACGCGGAAAACGAGCAGGGCACAGGGGCGTGGGCCGGGGATTGGATGTCCATGTCTCCCAGCGAGGCCCAGGCGCGGCTCATGGTGCTGGTGCAGGGCTGTCCGCTGGGGATCTTTTTCGATGACCCCGAGGACCGCTGTGTGTTCGCCAACGAGGCCTTCTGTCAGATGATGGACATGACCCTGGAAGAGGCCCTGGGGGATGGCTGGACCCTGCGGGTGCATCCCGAAGACCTGCCGGGATTGCTTGCGGCCCGTGCCGCCTCCGTGGCCGCCGGCGAGGCGGTGTTCCGGGCCGAGTACCGTTTTGTCACGCCATCGGGGCGCGCCGGGTGGGTGGAGGAACAGACCCGGCCGGTGTTTTCCCCGGACGGTGCCTTGTGGGGCTACGTCGGCACGGTGATGGACATTACCCGGCGCAAGGAGGAGGAAGCGCTGCTCCAGCGCCTCAATGCCGAGCTCTCGGCCCAGGTGGCCCAGGACCGGGCGGAGATTTGCGCGCACAAGGAACAGGTGGCGGATCTCTCCGCCGCCTTGCGCGTGCTCTTGGCCCAGCGCGAGGCGGACCGCGAGGCCGAGCGCCGGGCGGTTGTGGCCAATGTGCAGGGGCGCATCCTCCCTGCTGTGGAGCGCTTGTTGGGGCTGGATCTGCCGCCGCAGGCGCAGGAAGCAGCGCAGGAGCTGGTCCGTGCGGTGCACGAGGCCGCATCCCCGCTCACACGCCGGCTCATGGACCTGGGGCTGACCCGGGCGGAGCTGCGGGTGGCCGAACTGGTGCAGGCGGGGCTTTCCATCAAGGAGACCGCCCAGCGATTGGGGGTGGCGCAGACCACGGTGGAGAGCCATCGCCGCAGCCTGCGCCGGAAATTGGGGCTATCACGGCGCGGCAGCCTGCGTGCCGCCTTGGCGGCCTTGGAAGGCTAGCGCGTCGGCCTCTCCTCCCAGGGGAGCAGGGCCAGGGCTTCCAGGCAGCGGTGGCGCTGGGCCTCTCCCTTTTCCGGAACGATGACCATGCCAGGCAGGCAGAGGCCATAGCGGAGCTGCGCCCTGGCGGCGGCCTCGACACACGCGGTCAGACGTTGGATGCGCTCTTCGCCCTGCCCTGGGCAGGCGTCCCAATGGAGCAGCACTGCTCCGCCCTGGCCGTCGCTGTGATCGAAGACCACCAGCGGTCCCCCGCGCGCCAGGCTGCGGGCCGCGGTCTTCCAGGCGATGCGCGTGGGGGCGTCTCCGGGACGGTAGGGCCGCAGATCCTGGGGATCGTCGCCTGCAGTGCTCTGCTGTGGGGCGTTGGCGTCGGCACTCATGGGACGAATGGGAAAGACCGGGCATCCGCCGGGCCAAGGCGTAGGATAGATCACACCGTGCACCGGCAGACGCATGAAGGTCCAGGCGCGAAAGAGCCCGAGGGGCGCGGCCGTGGCCATGCCTATCTCCACCCAGGATACCTGTCCGCGCCGGGTGGTGGGAAGCGGCGCGTGCACGTGTGCGGTCCCGGGCTGCACCATCTGGGGCGTCCACGGGCCGTTTCCCGCGCAGGCCTCCAGGGTGAGGCTGGTTGTTCCCGGCACGCGTACCTGCACGGCGCAGGGGGCGTCTTCTCCACAAAAGACCGGGGTGAGCTGCACGCGATGCACATCGATGCGACCAAGGACGAGGTGGGTGTGCACCGCGGCCACTACCCCTACGGCGGCGAGCAGGCAGGAGAGGAACAGGGCCAGGTTGTTGGTGTGGTTGAGGGCCGCGGCCAGGAGCAGCAGCACCGTGGCGGCGAAGGCCACACCAGCACCGGTGGGCAGGATGAAGATGCGCCGGGGACGGGCCGGCAGGGCGGCCTTCGGGGCCGCGGCGCGGGTGCGCCTCTCGGCCCAGGATCTCATGGGATGGGCACCTCGCGCAGGATGGCCTCAGGGGCGATGGGCGTGGCGGCGCGTAGGCGGTGGCCGGCCACGGCGGGAAACACCGCCTGCACGTCTTCCGGGATGACGTAGTCGCGGCCATCGAGATAGGCCCAGGCCTTGGCCAGGCGCACCAATCCCTGGCCTGCCCGGGGCGAGAGTCCGAGGGCGAAGCGCCCCGGCTCCCGGGTCCAGGCAAGCAGGGCGTGCACATAGGCCAGAAGCGCCGGACTCGTCCTGCAGGCCCAGGCCTCGGACTGCATGGCGAGCACTGCGGCGGCGTCGGCCATGGGGTCTGGCATCTGAGGGGCGGGCTGGGTGAGGAGCGCCATCTCGGCCTCGGCCTCAGGATAGCCCAGGTGGATGCGGGCAAGAAAGCGGTCCAATTGCGATTCGGGCAGGGGGGCGGTGCCGGCCATGTCCTGGGCGTTTTGGGTGGCCAGGACGAAAAAGGGCGCCGGCAAGGGATAGGTGGTGCCGTCGAGGCTCACCTGCTGCTCTTCCATGGCCTCCAGCAGGGCGCTCTGGGTGCGGGGGGTGCCGCGGTTGATCTCGTCGGCCAGAAGCACGTGGTGGAAGATGGGGCCGGGGTGGAACACGAAGCGGCCTTCGTGCCACACCGAGGCCCCGAGGATGTCCGCAGGCAAGAGGTCGTTGGTGAACTGCACCCGGGCGAAGCTGAGGCCCAGCACCGCGGCCAGGGCTTTGGCCAGGGTGGTCTTGCCGATGCCGGGCACGTCTTCGATGAGCAGGTGCCCCCGCGCCACCAGGCAGGCCAGGGCCATGCGCACCTGCGGCTCTTTGCCGAGTACGGTCCGGCCCACAGCGTGGATGAGGGCGTGGGGGTCCATCACACCCCGTCCATCATGTCCGCCATGGAGTAGAGGCGGCCGGGCTTCCGGTCTGCCAGCCAGCGGGCCGCGCGCAGGGCGCCGCGGGCGAAGTTCTCCCGGGAATGGGCGCGGTGGGTGACCTCGATGCGCTCGCCGGGGCCGAAGAAGAACACCGTGTGGTCGCCCACTACGTCGCCGCCGCGCAGCGTCTGGATGCCGATCTCCTCCGGCTTGCGGGCGCCGATGATGCCGTGGCGGCAATAGGTGCCGGCGGCCTCCAGATCCAGGCCGCGGCTGTCTGCGAGCACCTGGGCGAGTTTGAGGGCCGTACCGCTGGGGGCGTCCTTTTTGGCCTTGTGGTGGGTCTCCACGATCTCCAGATCATAGGCCGCGCCGAGGATGCGCTCCAAAAGCGGCAAGACGCGGCACAGGGCGTTGATGCCGATGGACATGTTGGGCGACCAGAAGAGCGGGGCCTTGGCCGCCAGGGCCTCCAGTTCCGTGAGTTGGGCGCGGGTGAGCCCCGTGGTGCCCATGACCAAGGGATTGCCGGTGGCGGCCACGGCGCGGGCGTGGGCGAGGCTCGCCTCCGGGGCGGTGAAGTCCACCACCACCGCGCCGGGGTGTTGCGGCAGGGCGGCTTCCAGGGATTCGGTCACGGTGCAGCCGAAGGTTTCCAAGCCTGCGGTGTGGCCGGGACGTTCCACTACAGCGGCCAAGTGCAGATCCGGGTCGTCAAGGACGAGGCGGGCAATGGTGGAGCCCATGCGGCCTTTGGCGCCGGTGACGATGAGGGAAAGGGACATGGGTTACCTCCCGTGGGTGGCGGCGTGGCGCTCTTCCACCAGCCGCCGGTATTGGGTTTCCGTAAGGATGGTGACGCCAAGCTCCTGGGCCTTGGCGAGCTTGGATCCAGGGTCACGGCCCACCACCAGGTAATCGGTGGAACGCGAGACTGCGGAACCCACCTGCGCCCCCAGGGCGCGGGCCTCGTCTTCCAGGGCCTTGCGCGGACCGCTCTCCATGGTCCCGGTGAACACGATGCGCTTGCCCGCAAGGGCGCTGGGCTGGTGCGCTGGTGGTGGGGTATGGCGCAGCACGAAGCCTGCGTCCAGCATCTGGCGGATGCGGTCGCGGTTGCGGGAGATCCCCGCCACCACGGCTGCGGCGGTCACCGGGCCAAAACCCGGGATGTTTTGGAGTTCTTCCTCGGTGATGGCAAAAAGCCGCTCCCAGGGCACGTGGGTGAGCAGGCGTCGGCTTTCGGCGATACCCAATCCCTCGATGCCCAGGGCCGCCAGAAAGCGCCAGTCTTCCACGCCGCCGCTCGCGCTGCTTCTCAGGGCCTGGGCCAGATTGGCCGCCTGCACCGGGCCGAAGCCCAGGGCGCGGAAATCCGCTTCCGTCAGCCGGTACACCGCCTCCACGCGGTCATATCCGGCTTCCACCAGTCGGGCGATGGTCTTGGGACCGAACCAATGGGCGCTGTCTATGGTGCGGAACCAATGGGAGAGGGCTTCGGCCTGCTTGGCCGGGCAATGGGGGGCTTCACAGACGAGAAAGTCGTTCTCCCACGCCAGGGGGCTGTGGCAGGAGGGGCAGGTGGTGGGCAGGAGAACCGGGGCGGGCTCGATGACCTCTTCCACCTTGGGGATGACCTCGCCGCTGCGGATGATGACTACCCGCGCCCCAGGCCCCAGCCCGGCCTTGCGCACGAACCCGGCGTTGTGGCCGCTCACCCGGCGGATGGTGGCCCCGGACAGGGACACCGGCGCCACCTGGAGCACCGGGGTGACCTTGCCGGTGCGGCCCACCTGCCACACGATGGCCTCCACGCTGGTGATGGCGGTATCGCCCTTGCGCTTGATGGCCAGCTGCCAGCGGTAGTGGTGGCTGGTGGCGCCGAGGATCCGGCGCACGCCTTCGTCCGTCACTTCCGCCACGAATCCATCCAGGGGGTAGTCCACCTGCCGCGCCAGATCCTGGCGGATGGCGTCGAGGCGCTCCAGAAGCTCTGCACCGCTGCCTTCCCAGGCCGGCAAGGTTACATACGGCACGAAGAGCACGGCCCCGGCGGCCAGGGCCTTTTGGGCGTGCTCGTTCAGTTCGTCGGCGCTCGCGATGCCCACCACGAGGTTGCGCGGGTGCTCGAAATAGGCGGCAAGGTGCTTGGCGAAATAGCTTTGCCGCAGCACCAGCTCGCCCAGCCCCAGGCCGCGGCCGCCCACTGGGATGACCCCGCGGGCGAAGACGTGGGTGATGTCCGAGCCCATCTCGCCATCGCCACGGGTGGCCAGGACCTCGCCGTCGTCGCGGCCTGCCAGGCCGTCCAGCTTGGGGGTGAGGCGCAGGCGCACCGGGTGCACGCCCGCTTCCTCGCCGGCGCGCTCCACCCGCTCCACGAAACGGGCCACTTCACCGGGGGTGTAGGCCTTTTCCGTGGAGAGCATGGGCTGGGGGTGGCGCACTAGACGGCGGCCGCGGAAGTCTTCGGGCTCTACGCGGTGGAGAAAGGGGTGGTCCGGGGCTTGACGCCGCAGCTCTTCCACTAGGGCGTCGTACACCTCGTCGGGCACCAGAGGCGTGCCGTGCCGGTAGGCGCGGTTGAGCTCAGTGAGGCGCTGCACCAAGGTATCGACGTTCATGCTGGCTCCGCAGTTTCGCCCCGGGCAGCGGCCTGGAAGGCGGCGAAGTTTTCCGGCGGGCCCACGGCGATGAGGGTGTCGCCAGCCTCGATGAGCTGATTGGGCTGGGGATTGAAGAGCATGCCTGTGCCTGGCTTGTCGATGGCGATGATCATGAGCCCGAACCGGGGTCGGATACCCGAGGTGATGAGGGTGGTGCCGGCCAGGGTGGAGTTCTCGGCCACCCGCGCCTCTTCCATCTGCAGGTTTTTGCCTTGCAGCGCCAGGTCCATGAAGTCCGTGACCGTGGGCCGCAGCATCACCTGGGCGATGCGCCGGCCGCCGATGTGATGTGGGGTGATGACCCGCTGGGCCCCGGCGCGCTCCAGTTTGGCCACGGCGTCCGGGCGGTCCGCCCGGGCCACGATGGTGATGTCCGGCCGAAATTGCCGCGCCGACAGGGTGATGAAGACGTTTTCGGCATCCGTATCCACACAGGCGAAAAGCCCTTGGGCGCGGGCCACGCCTGCGGCGATGAGGGTTTGGTCTTCCGAGGCGTCGCCAGCGAGAAAGAGATAGCCCTCTTCTTGGAGTACGGCCAAGAGTTCCGGGTTGCGTTCGATGACCACCACGGTGTGCCCTGCCTGGCGCATTTCCTGGGCCACCACCTGGCCGATGCGGCCGAAGCCGCAGACGATGTAATGTCCTTCCAAGGTGTCCAAAATTTTGCGCATTTTGCGTCTCCCCCACAGGTCATGCAGCTTGCCGTCCACGATGACTTGGGTCATGGCGCCTACCAGGTAGGCAAAACTCCCCACTCCCAAGAGGATGAGGATGGTGACGAAGATCCGGCCGCGCTCGGAGATGGGGTGGACTTCCATGAAGCCCACGGTGGAGAGGGTGATGACCACCTGGTAGAAGCTGTCGAGGAAGTTCCAGCCTTCCACCACCATGAACACCGTAAGGCCATAGGCCACCACCCCGACGAGGAGGAAAAAGCTGGCCACCAGCGGCAAGAAGACGCCGCAGCGCAGTCGCAGCCAGGAATAGAGCACCCCCAGGCGCCAGACATTAGGATTGGGAGAGGCCATGGCGTGCTTCCACGGTTCGGATGATGTCCCGCAGCCTTGCGGCTTCCTCGAATTCCAGCAGCTCCGCCGCCTTGCGCATGCGGCGTTTGAGGTCCGCCACCAATGTGCGGGGATCCTTGCCATAGTCGGCCGCGGCCTCGGCGGCAAGGTCATGGCCCTTGCCACGGGAGTCGCGGCGCAGCTCGGCCAGGGCGTCGCCGTGTTCGCGCCGTACCGTGCGCGGGGTGATGCCGTGGCGGCGGTTGTATTCTTCCTGGATGCTCCGGCGGCGTTGGGTCTCGTCCATGGCCTGGCGCATGGCCGGGGTCACGGTGTCGGCATAGAGGAGCACCGTGCCGTGGTCGTTGCGCGCGGCCCGGCCAAAGGTCTGGATGAGGGAGCGGGCGGAGCGCAAGAACCCTTCCTTGTCCGCGTCCAGGATGGCCACCAGCGAGACCTCGGGCAGGTCGAGCCCCTCGCGCAGGAGGTTGATCCCCACCAGGACGAAGAATTCGCCGTCGCGCAGGGCCTGGAGGATGGCCATGCGTTCCAGGGTGTCGATGTCCGAGTGCAGGTAGCGGGAGGGGATCCCGCGGGCCTGGAGGAACTCGGTGAGGTCCTCGGCCATGCGTTTGGTGAGGGTGGTGACGAGCACCCGCTCGTCGGCCTCCATGCGGCGCTTGGCCTCGGCCAGGAGGTCATCCATCTGGCCCTGGGTGGGCCGCACTTCCACTACCGGGTCGAGCAGCCCGGTGGGCCGGATGATCTGTTCGGTGACCACGCCCTGGGCCTGCTCCAGCTCCCACGGCCCCGGGGTGGCGGAGACGTACACCGCCTGGCCGATGCGGGTGAGGAATTCCTCGAAGGACAGGGGGCGGTTGTCCAGTGCTGAGGGCAGGCGGAAACCATAGTCCACCAGGGTCTGCTTGCGGGATCGGTCGCCATGGAACATGCCGCCGATCTGGGGGATGGTGATATGCGATTCGTCGACGAACAGGAGAAAATCCTTGGGGAAATAGTCGAGGAGGGTGGCCGGCGGCTGACCTTCGGCGCGCCCATCCAGGTGGCGGGAGTAGTTTTCGATGCCGGTGCAGTAGCCGAGCTCTTCCATCATCTCCAAATCCAGCTGGGTCTTTTGCTCCAGACGCTGGGCCTCCACCAATTGGTTGCGTTCCTGGAAGTAGCGCAGCCGCTGGCGGAGTTCTTCCCGGATATCGGCCATGGCCCGGGCGAGGTTGTCGCGGTCGGACACGTAGTGGCTGGCGGGGAAGAGCACGGTCTTCTCCACTTCGTCCAGGATCTCGCCGGTGAGGGGATTGGTCTCGAAGATGGCTTCCAGCTCGTCGCCGAAGAACTCCAGGCGCAGGGCGCGCTCGTGGTGGTAGGCGGGGATGATCTCCAGGCTGTCGCCACGCACCCGGAAGGTGCCGCGATGGAAATCGTAGTCGTTGCGCTGGTAGTGGACGTCCAGGAGCCGGTCCATGAGACTGTCCATGGTGAGGCGTTGGCCGCGCTGGATGGGGATGACCATGCGGGCGTAGTACTCCGGTGAACCGAGGCCGTAGATGCAGGACACCGAGGCCACGATGAGGGTGTCGCGGCGGGTGAGCAGGGCATGGGTGGCAGCGTGGCGCAGTTTGTCGATGTCGTCGTTGATGGAGGAGTCTTTCTCGATGTAGGTGTCGGTGTGGGGCAGATAGGCTTCGGGCTGGTAGTAGTCGTAGTAGCTGACGAAATACTCCACGGCGTTGTGGGGAAACAGCGCCTTGAATTCGGTATAGAGCTGGGCCGCCAGGGTCTTGTTGGGAGCGAGCACCAGGGCCGGGCGCTGCATGCGGGCGATGACCTGGGCCATGGTGAAGGTCTTGCCCGAGCCCGTGACCCCAAGGAGTACCTGGTGGCGCACCCCCTGCTCCAGGTTGCGGCAGATGCTCTCGATGGCTGCGGGCTGGTCGCCGCTGGGCTCCCAGGGCGAGACGAGCTGGAAGGTCATGGGTGCGCGGCTCCGGGAGCGGGTTTGGGCCGTGCGCCCAGGACGTTGGGTACCGGCCAGAAGTGTTCGTTGGACGCTGCCGCCAGGTCCGAGGCGTACTCGCCCACGAAGCGTCTGGGACCGCTGGGTGTTTGCACGAAGAGGGCCGCGTCGGCCCCGCCTTCCAGGTACATGGCGCCGGCAAGCTCCAGCGGAAGTTCCAGGAGGATTTGGGCGAATTGGCCGGTGGTGATGCGCGGGCGGCAGTGGAGGAGCAGTACCCGGCCGGCGGCGTCCACGGCCAGGGCCGCCTGGGAGTGGGGCTTGCCGGTGGCAGGCCAGGCGTTTTGGCGATCCGGCCCAAAGAGGCGGTAGTTTTGCATGACGCCGAAATAGTCGTCCATGTGGGCGCGCCAATGCGGGTCTGCCGTTCGGTCCACGAAGCGCACCGGGGGAAGGTCCGGGCGTTTGGGCTGAAAGAGGAAGAGCGCCCCGTAATTGGGATGGAAGAAGGTGTTCACTTCTACGGATTTGTCGCGCAAAAAACCGGTGCTGAGGAAACGCTCGTCCATGCGGTACATGCCGGCGTTGATGACCGCGGTGAAGTTGTGCGCCGCGGCCCAATCTTCCACGGTGCGGCTGCGGCCGGAGGCAAGGGCGGTGCCGAGCTCCAGTTCCACGCGGGAGGGATCCAGGCGCAGCACGGCCACGGTCCCCTCCGAGGTGTCTCGGGGGATGGAAAAAAGGCGCAGCTCCATACCCGGCGCCACCGGGATCCAGGCGCTTTCCGGGTCAGCGGCCAGAACCACGGAAGCGAGCCGCCCGGGAGTGAGGAGCATCGCCACCGCGGCCCACACAAGCAAGATGCGACGCATGGCTGCTCGTATTCCACGAGAGCGGCGGCCTCGGCAAGGGGGCGGTGGCCGCTCTGCGATCTTTGCGGCTTATCGCTGCAGGCACTCCGGGCAGCGTTGGGGATCCATGAACCAGCGTACCAGGAACATGCCGGCCACAAATCCGCCGATGTGGGCCCACCAGGCCACGCCGCCGCCTTCCGGGCCGGCCAGCGCGCCGGAGAAGACCTGGGAGAGAAACCACAGCCCGAGGAAGAGTACCGCAGGCAGCTCGAAGATCATGGGGACGAAAAGGATGGGGACGAAGGTCACCACCCGGGCATGGGGGTAGAGGCTGAAGTAGGCGCCCATGACTCCGGCGATGGCCCCGGAGGCGCCGACCACCGGCACGGTGGAGTCCAGGTTGAGGGCCAGGTGCGCCCCCAAGGCGAGAAGGCCACAGGTGAGATAGAAGGCCGCGAAGCGCACGGGCCCCATGACGTCTTCCACGTTGTCGCCGAACACCCACAAGATCCACATGTTGCCGATGATGTGCAGCCAGCCCGAGTGGAGGAACATGTGGGTGATGAAGGCCAGCGGCAGTCCGTCGGGATACCCGTGCCAGGCCGCCCATTCCGGATGGGTGAAGCGGGCCGGCACCACGCCCCAGAGGTGCATGAATTGGAGTTCCTGGGGGAAGCTCATGCCACGGGTGGCGAGGAACACGGTGATGTTGATGGCCACGATGGCCCAGGTGATGAGGGGACGGTGGCGGGATGGGATGGTGTCACGAAGAGGAAACATTCGGGCTCCCAGGGGATTCGGGCCATGCGCCGTGGTGGAGGAAGTGGCGCAGGCGGTGGAGGAGACGCTGGCGACGGCCTTGGGCCAGGCGCATGGCCACGGCCAGCGCGGCCAGGGTGCGACGGAGGGTATCGTCCAGGGGGCCGGAATTGTCCACCACCAGATGGGCGGCGCGGATCTTGCGCGCTTGCGGCCATTGCCAGGAGTCCATGCGGCTTCGCTGCTCCGGGCCCCAGCCTCGGTCCGTCAAGCGCCGGTGGCGGAGTTCGTCCGGACAGAAGACCCCGAGCACCAGGTCACAGTCCTCGGCCATGCCGCTTTCGAGAAGGAGCGGGATCTCCGCCGCGGCCACCGGGGCGTCGCGGTGCGCTTCCCAGAAGGCCGCCACTTCTGCGCGCACCACGGGGTGGATGAGGGACTCCACTTCCCGGCGCAGGCGCGGGTCTTCCATGGCCTGCGCCAGGGCAGTCCGGTCCACGGGAGCGTCGTCGCTGGGGGTGAACCTGCGGCCGTAGTGGCAGCGGAGGATCTCCCATCCCACGGCGCCGGGAAGGTAGCTTTGGGCCACGATGGCGTCGGCGCTCACGGTGGGGACGCCGGCCTCGGCCAGCATGCGGGTGACGGTGCTCTTGCCGCATCCGGGGCAGCCGGTGATACCCAGCCGCAGCGTGCGGTGGGTGAGGGCTTCGAGAGTGTCCCAGAAGTCTTGGGGCGGTGCGGCGCGGAATTCCAGCCTCTGGCCGGTGATGGGGTGGGCAAAGGCCAGGTACCAGCTATGGAGCATCTGGCGCGGGGCCATGGCGGCGATGGGCCCGGGCGCGTACACCGCATCGCCGAGGAGCGGGTGCTTTTGGGCGGCAAGGTGCACCCGGATCTGATGGGTGCGGCCCGTATGGATGCGCACCCGCACCAAGGTGGCTTGGCCGCCTGGGGCCTGCCACAGGGGCCAGACTTCGGTGAGGGCGGGGCGGCCGTGGGGCACCACCGCCATGCGGGTCTTGAGGGTCGGGTGCCGGTCCATGGGCAGGTCCACGCGCATGGGCTCGTGGAGGGCGCCGGCCACCACGGCCAGGTATTCCTTGTGCACGCGGCGTTCGCTGAAGGCGGCGGTGAGGCCGACCCGTGCCGGTTCGGAGAGGGCGAGTACCAGCAGGCCTGAGGTGTCCTTGTCCAGGCGGTGGACCACGCCGGGCCGATCGCCGTCGAGGGTGAGCAAGGCGGGAAAGGCCGCAGCCGCCCGCTCCACCACGGTGGGGCCTTCCACCGAAGGGGCGGGGTGGGTGGTGAGGCCCGGGGCCTTGTCGATGACCACCAGATGGGCATCGGCATAGAGCACGGACAGGGGGCCGGGGGCTGGGGTGACGGTGGCGGGAGAAGGGTCCGGGACCTCCAGGGTGAGGCGCTGACCGGCGCTTACCCGCAGACTCGGTTTGCCGCAGGGGCGGCCATCCACGGTGGCCAGCCCTGCGCGGATCCATTCCTGGATGCGGGCGCGCGGGACAGTGCTCCCCAGATGGTGCATCCAGAATTGATCGAGCCGTGTCCCGGCCCAATGAGGATCCACCTGGAGCGCATGGGTCATGGCCGTCTCCTTGGTCCCCTAGGGCATGGACAAACCGGGCGACCCTCGGTAAGTGGGCCGCCAGTCGTTTCGTGAACCAGAGTTTGCAAGGAGTGTTGCATGGCGCGAGCCCTACCCCAGCATGAGGCCGACATTTCTCTGGAGGCGCAGCTCCAGAACCTCGACCGTGAGGAATTGCTGGATTTTTGGGAAGAAAGTCAATTCCTGGATCAGTATTTGGAATCCTCGTGTCCGTCCTGCTCGGCGTCGGTACACTACGAGCAGGCCATTGTCCTGGAGTTGCAGCGTCGGGCGACCCTCGGCCGGTTGTAAGGACAGGAGGCGGCGCAGTGCGCCGCCGGGTGGATGGCCCTCCTGCGGGAGGGCCTTTTTTTATGCCCGCGGTCGGCCGATGCAAAAGTAGGCGAAGCCCTGGCTGGCCAGGAGTCGGGGGTCGTAGAGGTTGCGGCCGTCGAAGATGATGGGCGCGGCGAGGGCCTTCTTGATGCGGGCAAAGTCGGGATTGCGGAACTGGTTCCATTCCGTGACTACTGCCAGGGAGTCGGCCCCTTGCAGGATGGCGTAGGGATCGTCCTCGATGGACACGAGGGGATTGTCCGCCAGGATCTCCCGCGCTTTGGGTCGCGCCACGGGATCGAAGGCCCGCACGCGCATCCCCTGTTGGGTGAGGCGGGCGATGATGGCCAGCGCCGGGGCCTGGCGCATGTCGTCGGTATTGGGTTTGAAGGCGAGCCCCCATAGGGCGACGGTCTTGCCCGCCACCCCGCCTTGAGGGGCGAAGTAGTCTTCGATCTTGGCGGCGAGCAGCGTCTTTTGCCGCTCGTTGACCTCATCCACCGCGGCCAAGAGCTGCGGCTCGTAGCCCACCTGTCGGGCCGTGCCCACCAGCGCCTTGACATCCTTGGGAAAACAGGACCCCCCGTAGCCGACGCCGGGGTAGATGAACTGGTAGCCGATGCGGTGGTCCGCGCCGATGCCGTGGCGCACTTCCGCCACGTCGGCCCCCACGCGGTCGCAGATATTGGCGATCTCGTTGATGAAGCTGATCTTGGTGGCCAGCATGCAGTTGGCGGCGTACTTGGTCATCTCCGCGCTGCGCACGCCCATGACGATGAGCTTTTCCCGGCTGCGGGCGTACGGTGCGTAGAGGGCGCGCAAGAGCTCTGCGGTGCGCACGTTGTCCGTGCCCACGATGACGCGGTCCGGTTTCATGAAGTCGTTGACCGCGTCGCCTTCCTTGAGAAATTCGGGATTGGAGACCACATCGAACTCCACGGATACGCCCCGGGCGTCCAGTTCTTCTTGAATGATGCTCCGCACCCAATCGGCCGTGCCCACTGGAACAGTGGATTTGTTGACGATAATGGCGTATTGGGAGAGATTTTTTCCAATATCCCGGGCGGCCTGTTCGACGAAGGAAAGGTCTGCGGAGCCGTCGGGCCCTTCTGGCGTCCCCACGCAGCAAAAGAGGAAGAGTTTGTCGCGCATGGCTGTGGCCAGATCCGTGGTAAAGGAAAGGCGTCCGGCCTCAATATTGCGTCGGACGATTTCCTCCAATCCAGGCTCATAAATATGGACGCGGCCTTGCTGGAGTTGCTCCACAATGGCGTCATTGACGTCCACGCATTCCACTGTGTTGCCCATCTCCGCAAAGCATGCAGCGGTGACGAGGCCCACGTATCCGGTGCCGATAATGCATATATTCATGGAAGGGCTCCTTACAGTGTAGGGTTAGGAGGCGCGGCCGGCGGCCCGGGCAAAACCGTAGTCCAGGAGTTTGACGGTCTCGCGGTGGCGTACGCCCGAGGAGGTGGCCCCCAGCACCACGGCCAAAAGCCGGGTCTTGCCGCGCTTGGCCGTGGCCACGATGTTGAATCCCGAGGCACACACGAACCCGGTCTTGAGCCCGTCAGCGCCGGGATAGGTCTCGAGGAGGGAATTGGCGTTGTGGTGGGTGACCCCACGGTAGGTGTGGGTGGTCATGGAGTGGATGGCTAGGGACTCGGGAAAGCGGTGCAGATAGGCCCGGGCAAGCACGGCCAGATCTCGGGCCGTGGTCATTTGGCCGGGGGCGGGCAGGCCGCTGGGGTTCTTGAAGACCGTGCGGCGCATGCCCAGCTCCCGTGCCTTGGCGTTCATGCGCGCCACGAAGGCGGCGGTGTTGCCCTTGCTCAAATATTCCGCCACTGCCACACAGGCGTTGTTGGCCGAGGCCACGCTGATGCCTTTGATGATCTCCAGGAGCGGCGCTCTTTCCCCAGGCACGAGGTGCATGGACGACCCTCCCACCCGGGCGGCGCGAGCGCTCACCGGGATCTCCGCCGAGACCGAGAGTTTCCCTTGGGCGATGGCCTCGCGGATGAGGTAGAGGGTCATGACCTTGGTCACCGAGGCGGGCGGGATGAGGCGGTCGGCATCCTGGGCGAAGTAGATTTCCCCGGAGTCCATGTCCATGAGATAGGCCGCCTTGGCTTGGAGGCGCAAGGGTGCGGCTCCTGCCGCGCTTGGGACGGGACGCGGGGCGGTGGATTTCTGCCTCGAGGCCTTGGGGGATGGGGCCTTGCGGACAGACGCAGCCGTGGGCCGGGACGCCTTGGTCTTGGAGGCAGTGGCCTTGGACTTGGACGTTCGCGCAGGGGCAGGCTTGGTTTTGGTCGTTCGGGAAGGGACGGACGCCTTGGCTGGCCGGGACGGAGCGCTTGCTTCCTTGGGTAGGGATTGTGGGGTGACCTCGGCGGGCGGGGTGCAGGGTGGTTGGGGCGTGGGCGCGATGACTTGCCCACGGAATTGTCCGCCGGTGTCTTCCTGTGCTGCTGCAGGCAGCAGCAGGGCCAAGGTCAGGACAACGCAGAGTATGGAGAAAACGAGTTTGCGCATGGCCTCGCGCCCTACGCGTGGGGTGGGCGGTGGGTCAAGAGAGGACTTGCACCGCAGACGGTGCTTGTTTTTGCGGGGAACATCGTGGTAGGTCGGCACACGGTGGTACGCCTTGGGCGCGCAGCGCCCCGGGCCTTTGACGCAACCCCTATGACGGAGGGAGGACATGAAATCGTTGGTGTTCCTTTTGGGATCCTTGGTACTGGCGGTAGGGATGGCGGTTGCCGCCGGGGACGAAACCCTGGCGCGGCGCGTGTGCACGTCATGTCATAACTTCAAACGGGTGGAGGCCCGGTTTGGCCAGGATCCAGCCGCCTGGGAAGCACTTGTCGGGCGGATGCTCGCCAAGAGTGGGGCTCCCAAGGTTGCGGAGGCCGAACGCGCCGCCATCATCCAGTGGCTGGCGGCCCAGAAGTAATAGAGTCCTATGTCCCGAGAAAGACTTCTGCAGGGACGAAGATCGGCTGCAGGCGCCTGCCACGCGCAGGCGCCTGTGCCGTCTTTGGCCCGAAGCTTGCTTTTTGGATGGGCACAAGGAGTGCGCCATGCAAAACAGCAGCTACAGCGCCCTGTTCGGGGCCCTGACCCAAGAGCGACGGTTGGATATCATCGCCAACAATCTCGCCAATGTGAACACCGCGGGCTTTAAAGGTGATCGCTTGGCCTTTCAGGACACCTTCACCCGCTACGCCCATGACCTGCAAAATCCCAACTATAGCGTCCGCGACCAAGTGGCCTGGCCGCGCAGCTATGTGCTTGCCCAGCCCCGCATTGCCGAGCGCGTCATCGATTTGACGCAAGGCCCGTTGGAGACCACGGGCAATCCTTTGGACCTCGCCGTGGCGGGGGAGGGGTTTTTCCGCCTCCAGACCCCGCAGGGGGAGATGCTCTCCCGCGGCGGCGGCTTCCAGCTTTCTCCAGACGGATTCGTGGTGGACGCCCAGGGCAATCGCCTTCTGGGGGAGGGCGGCCCGATCCAGATCCCGCAAGGGGCCCGGGACATCGTCATCACCGGGGATGGGCTTTTGAGCGCCGACAACGAGGCCGTGGACCGCATCCCCCTGGTCCGGGTGGAAGATCCCAAGGCGCTGGAAAAGATGGGGGCCAATCTCCTGCGCATCCGGCCGGAGAGCGGCGCGGCCCCCTTGCCCGCCGAGGATGCCGAGGTGGTGCAGGGGGCGGTGGAAAAGCCCAACGTGGAAGTGGTCACCGAGATGGTCAATATGATTGAAACCATGCGTGCCTACGAAGCCTATCAGAAGATCATCACCGGGACCTTTGAACAGGATAAGAAACTCATCACCGAGGTGGGTTCGGTGCGCTAGGCGCGTCCGACCCGGTGGGGAAGGAGGAGAGCATGATTCGCGCATTATGGACCGCGGCCTCGGGCATGGTGGCCCAGCAGATGAATCTGGATGTGACATCCAACAACCTGGCCAACGTCAACACCACGGGATTCAAGAAGAACCGCGCCGAGTTCGAAGACCTCATGTACCAGAATCTCAAGATCGCAGGCACACTCAATCAAAACGGCGATCAGCTTCCTGTTGGCCTGCAAATCGGCCTTGGTGTGCGCCCTGTGGCCGTGCACAAGCTCTTTTCCCAGGGCGATTTTCAAAACACCGGCAATCAACTGGACATCGCCATCGAGGGCGAAGGATTTTTCCGCGTCGATAAGGGCGGGGAAATCGCCTATACGCGAAGTGGGGCGTTCAAGCTCAATAGCAATGGCACCATCGTCACCGACAATGGGTACCCCTTGCAGCCGGCCTTCACCGTTCCCCAGGACACCCAGAACATCGTCATCACCGAGGACGGGCACCTCACCTGCGTGGACAAGAACGGCACCACGCTGGCGGAGACGGACATCCCGGTATACACCTTCGTGAACCCCGCAGGGCTCAAGGCCATTGGCCGCAACCTCTTCTACCAGACCGACGCCTCGGGCGAGGCCATTGAGAACGTGCCTGGCCAAGGCAACGCCGGTACCCTGGCTCAGGGGTTTCTGGAAATGTCCAATGTGGAGATCGTGGAGGAGATGGTGAACATGATCGTGGGTCAGCGTGCGTACGAGGCCAACTCCAAGGCGATTACCACCGCGGATTCCCTCTTGCAGATCGCCAATCAGGTGAAACGCTAGGAGGCGGCGATGCGCGCTGTGCTGCTTTTCCTCGTCATGATCTTGACAGCCTCGGCGGCCACGGCAGGGCGTCTGGTGGTCCCCGAGGCCGTGTGCGTGCCTGCCGAGGCCAATGCCATCACCTTGGCGCATGTGGCGCGGGCCGAAGGCGAGGAGGCCATGGCCTTTCTCGAACGATGGGGAGCGACACCGGTAGCCTTGGCCCCGCAGGCCATTGGGGGGCGCGTGCGCATCTTGGGGCGGGACCTGCAGCAGGCCGTGGCCGGGCGCATTCCGGTGCCTGCCCCGCCTCTGGCCTTTCCGGAGGCGATTGTGGTGCAGCGGGGCGGCCAGGTGGTGGCGGTGGAGCGTTTGCGCCCTGCCCTGGAGCAGGCCTTGGGGGCGCATCTGGCTGCTCTGGGCGGGGAGGTGCGCATCACCCAGTGGCGGCTGCCGCAATGGTTTTTCATCGCTGCTGATGCGCCGGTGCGGTTCCGCCTGGCGCCGCCGTCGGCCCTTTCCGGCTCCATCCCGGTGCGCGTGGAGGCGGTGGACGAGGCGGGTGTGGTGCGGGATGTCCTCTCCGGGGTGGTGCTTGCCGAGGTGTGGGCCGAGGTGCCCTGCGCGGCGCGGTCCCTTTCCCGGGGTGAGGTGGTGCAGGAGCAGAGCGTGGTGCGCATGCGCATGGATCTGGCGGCCCTGGGGCGTCCGGTGTGGGACGGCGCGGGCATGGGGGCCGTGCGGGTGCGCTCCGCGGTGCCGCAGGGAAGGCCCATCCTGGCGGAGATGGTGGAGCCGGTGCCGGTGGTGGAGCGGGGGCGTATGGTCCGTGTGGTTTTTGACAACGGCCGGCTGCGGTTGGCGGTCCCTGGCCAGAGTTTGGAGGACGGCGGGGTTGGCAGCGTGATCCGGGTCCGCAACCTGCAAAGCCAGCGTGTGGTGGAGGCCCGGGTGGTGGATGAGTCCACGGTGCGTGTGGGGGGCATATGAAAGCCATAGGGACGATGCTGGTACTTGTGACCCTGGTTGTGGGGTGCGCGACTCCTTCCCGCCGACCCTCCGTGGGGCGCGGCCTGGAGCCGCAGCCGCAGACGGCGGTGCCTGCCTGGGAAAATCCCGGATCCCTGTACGATCCTGATGGGGCGGCGGTCTTGTTTGCCGATCCCCGGGCGCGGCGGGTGGGGGATATCGTGGTGGTGAAGGTCCTGGACAGCACCACGGCCAAGAACAAGGCGTCCACCACGGCGGATAAAAAGAGCTCCGTCGATCTGGGAGTCAGTAATTTTTTGGGGCGGGATTCCCTGCCGTATCTCGGCGATGTGGGCACCACCCCCATGGTCAAGGCTGGGTCCACCAACAATTTTGAAGGCGATGGGGAGACCAAAAGGGAGAGTTCGGTGAAGGCCACGGTGGCGGCACGGGTGACGCGGGTCCTTCCTGGCGGGGTGTTGGAAATCATGGGCGCCCGGGAGATGCGCGTCAACGGCGAGACCCAGTTGGTGGCTGTGGAAGGCTTGGTCCGGGCGCGGGACATCGCTGCGGACAACACCGTGGAGTCTTCGTATTTGGCGGATGCCCGCATCGAATTCTTTGGCGAAGGGGTGCTGGCGGAAAAGCAGCGGCCGGGATGGCTGGCAAGGATTTTGGACCATGTGTGGCCGTTTTAGGAATATCGCCGCGTGGATCGTGCTCGCCGTGTTGGGTGTGACGGCGGCAGGCCCGGCGTGGGGGGCGCGGCTCAAGGATATCGCCTCCTTCAGTGGGGTGCGCTCCAATGATCTGGTGGGCTACGGCTTGGTGGTCGGGCTTTCGGGCACCGGAGACAAGAGCGGCTCGGAGTTCACCATCCAGTCCATGACCAACATGCTCGAATCCATGGGCGTCAAGGTGGACCGTGCCCAGCTCAAGCCGAAAAATGTGGCTGCGGTCATGGTCACGGCCAAGATGCCGGCCTCGGCGCGTCCGGGCTCGCGGCTGGACGTGACGGTTTCTTCCATGGGCGACGCCCAGTCGCTTCTGGGCGGAGTCCTGCTGCTGACCCCGCTGCGGGGCGTGGACGGACAGGTCTATGCCTTGTCCCAAGGCCCGCTCACCGTGGGGGGATTTTCCGCCGCAGGCGAGGCGACCACGACCACCAAGAACGTGGTGACCGTGGCGCGCATCCCGGGCGGGGCGGTGGTGGAGCGTCCGGTGCCCTTCCAGTTCAACGAGCAAAAAGACGTGACCATCCATCTGGATGATCAGGATTTCAGCACCACCCAACAGGTGGTGAACACCCTCAACGAGGTCATGGCCGGGCCGTACGCCGCGGCCCAGGACGCGGCCACGGTGAAGCTGCGCATCCCGGAGCGCTACCAGGGCAACATCGTGGGCCTCATGGCAGAGCTGGAGAACGTGGAAATCCGTCCCGACAGCCGGGCACGGGTGGTGGTGGACGAAAAGACCGGTACCGTGGTTTTTGGTGCCAACGTGACCTTGTCCAAGGTGGCGGTGACCCACGGAAACCTTCAACTTGTGGTGGCCGAGCAGCCGCAGGTATCCCAGCCCGGGGCCTTTTCCGGCGGGCAGACCGTGGTGACGCCCAATACCCAGGTGGGGGCGCGTGAGGAAAAACGCAACATCACCATGCTCGAAGGGGCCACGGTGCAGGATTTGGTGCAAGGGCTCAACGCCATCGGCGCCACGCCCCGGGATCTCATCTCCATTCTCCGCACGCTCAAGGCCGCGGGCGCCCTGCACGCGGATCTAGAAGTGCTCTAGGAGGTCGTCATGGCGGATATTCGAGCGCTTGGCTCCCGAGACCCCGATTCCCCGCAGGTGCGCGAGGCGCGGTTGAAGAAGGCCACCCAGGACTTCGAGGCCCTGTTCCTTGCGCAGATGTGGAAGCAGATGCGCCAGGGGGTGGGCAAGGACGGGCTGCTCTCCTCCCCCCAATCGGAAAGCTACATCTCCATGTTTGATCAAGAGATGGGAGTGAAGATGGCCGAGGCCGGAGGCATCGGCCTTGGGGACATGCTCTTTCGGCAGCTGCAAACGCGCCTGGAGCGTGCTGGCCATGGCGCGCCGGCGCCGCTGCGCCCGCTGCGCGCCCCGGTGGCGTCTGCTTCTGGGGCGGCCCCCAGTGCAGCGTCCTCGCCAGGTCCAGCGCAGCCGGACCCCAGCGCAGCGGCGGTGGACGCCCTGGCAGAGCGCATCGTGCGCGAAAAGGCCCAGGCGCTTGCCCCCGGGGCCAACGCAGCACTGCGCCCGGAGGCAGACGCGGCCCACGGGCCGCAGACGGCCTCGGCGGCGCCGCTTTCCTCAGGCGAGGGGATTTGGCTTACGTGGTAGCACATGGGCGCACTGTCGCCGTGCCATCGGGGTTCCGGATAAAGAAGTGCGGATTTTCCGGCACTTCCCGCGGCCGGCGCGCCTCGTCCACCGCCACGTAGCGGAATACCCCTTCGGTCACCAACTGGCGTTCGGCTTCGTAGACCCCCACCAATTGCCGGGCCCAGACCTCCAGCTTGATGTCCAGGGAGGAGCGGCCCACGCGCACCAATTCGGCGTGGATGCAGATGGTGTCTCCCATCTTCACGGGCTTATCGAAACTCATCTTCTCCACACTCACCGTCACCACCCGGCCCTGGGCCACTTCCGAGGCCATGAGCCCGCCGGCGATGTCCATTTGGCTCAAGATCCAGCCGCCGAAGATGTCGCCGCTGGGGTTGGTGTCCTTGGGCATGGCGAGGGTGCGCAGCACCAGCAGGCCGCGCGGGGTGCGAGCAATGGACATGGCATGCCTCCACAATGGGATGATGCGCCAATGTACGGTGGCGGGCCTCCTCCTGTCCACGGGGAAACGCAGCGCTTGGGGCAGGCCGGAAAAAGGTGCCGCACCGCGGGGAACCGGATGGGATGTGTTTTCTATTTTGTTCAATGATTTTTAGTTGGTTATGGTTTGGCCGTCTCCTTGCATCCCCGAAGGGCGAACGGGTGTTTTTTTCCCGAGAGGAGGCAGTGGTCATGGAACAGCTCGTGGTGCAGAGCATCGCCCGTCAAGCCAAAGGGGCGCAGCTTTTGGCCATGCTCTTGGAAGAGGAGCACCGGTTGCTGCGCGCCGGCACTCCCCAGGCCGTGGCCGGGGTCGAACTCATGGTGCAGGAATTGGTGCGGCAACTCGCTGCGGAACGCGCCTTGGTGCGCCGGCTCCTGGAGCCCATGGGAGTCCAGCGGGTCAGCGAGCTCATGGCGCAGATGGAAGACGGCCCGCGGGCCAAGTGTGCGCAGTGGCTGCAGGCCCTGGAGGAAGGGGAGCAGAAGAGCGCGCGCCAGAGCATGATCAACATGGATTTGGCCGAAGCCCTGCTGCAGCAGACCAGGGGGCTTCTGGCCCGCATCCAGCGTGACGTGCTGCCGCGGGAAAGTCATGTCTATACCGCCCGGGGAATGTGGCAGCGGCGGGCGCCGGAGGCCGCCTTGGTGCACGGGAGGTTGTGATGGTCGGCATCACCAGTCTGTTCGAGATCGGCAAGCGCTCGCTTCTGGCGAGCCAAAGCGCCATCCAGGTCACCGGCAACAACATCTCCAACGCCAATACCGAAGGCTACAGCCGGCAGCGGGTGCGCCTGGAAGACGGTCTCTACATCAGCACCGTGCCCGGCCAGATCGGCTCTGGGGTGCAGGCCGCCGAGGTCCTGCGGGATTTCGATGAGTTCATCGAACTCCAATATCTCGGCAAATCCTCGGAGTATTTGCGTTGGGACACCTTGAGCGCCCGCCTGCAGGATGTGGAAGGGGCGTTCAACGAGGCCAATACCGAGGGCATGAACACGGCCCTGGCGCGATTCTTTGCCGATTGGCAGCAGCTCGCCACCCGGCCCGACGACAGCAATGTCCGCACCGCCCTGCTCGCGGATGCCCAGAACTTGCAGATCTTTCTCACCGGCGCCGACAGCCGCCTGGAACAGATGCGCGCCCAGGCGGATGCGGCCCTGGAAGACGACGTGGAGACCATCAACGGCCTGCTTCGGGACATCGCCCGGCTCAATGTGGCCATTTTGGGGGCTGAGGTGCCGGGGAGCATCAATGCCAATGGGTTGCGCGATGAGCGCGCCGCCTTGGTGCGCACGCTCGCCGAGAAGATGGACATCGTGTACCTGGATAACGGCGGCGGCAACGTGACCATCACCACCAAGGCCGGGCAGACGTTGGTCTCTCGGGGGGAGTATTTCGAGCTCAAGGTGGAAGGGCCCCAGGCCATCGCCGATGTGGCGGCCTTTGACGGCAGTATCCAGTTTTCCGGGCAAAGCGACCACGAATACTTGGTGCAGGTGGTCACCGGCGGAGCCTTGGGGACGGCGCAGTTTCGGGTGTCCGTGGACGGTGGGCGCACCTGGCTTGCGGACGCCAGCGGCAACGACACCTTTTCGGCCCAGGCGTACGCCAACCGCATCACCCTGCCGGACGGCAAGCTCGACGTGTGGTTTACGGCCGGGACGCAAAACCTCCAGGCCGGAGACATCTTTGAGATCGTGCCCCACAAGGGGGTATACTGGTACGAGAACTCGTCCTCCAAGATGAACATCACCCCGCGCATCTTCCCCAGCGGCCAGGAGGACGCCAGCCGCATCACCGGCGGCAGTGTCGCCGGGATCTGCGCCTTTCGGGACTTCTACGTGGGGCGGTACAGCGAAAAGCTCGATGCCCTGGTGAAGACCGTGGTGTGGGAGGTGAACCAGCTCCATTCCCAGGGTACGGGCTTGGATCCCCTCACGGGCTGGACCGCCACCAACGCGGTGCGCAATACCGGTGTTGCTCTGGGCGGCGCCGATAGCGGCCTCATCTATGGGGAGAAGCTCACGGCCGGGAACCTGTCGCTTTCCGTGTACACGGACTCGGGCTCCCTGGTGCGAACCGTGGGCCTGGATTTGGATTCGGGAACCACCGGGCAGCAGAATTTCGATCCTGCGGTGCACACCCTGGAAGACGTGCGCGCGGCCTTCGACGCCGTGGACGGCATCTCTGCCACCATCGTGGACGGACGGCTGCGTCTGGCGGCCGATTCCGGCTTCACCTTCGCCTTTGGCGCCGACGCTACGGGCCTTTTGGCGGCACTGGGCATCAATACCTTTTTTGACGGCTCCCGGGCCAAGGATCTGCGGGTCAATGAGACCGTAAGCGCCGAGCCGGACCTCATCGCCTCCGGGCATGTGAACGGGGCAGGCGAGCGCAACGTGGGGGACAACGCCACGGCCCTGGCCATGGCAGCCCTGCAGCACAAAAAAGTCGCGTTCACCACCACCTTCGAGGGCACGGTGCAGCAGACGGTGCAGGATAACTACGCCAGCCTGGTGGCCTTGATCGGCGCGGATGTCTCCAACGCGTCGTTCAATCAGGACTACCACAAGACCTTGGCTGACGATCTGGCCCGGCGTCAGGACGAAGTGGCGGGTGTCAACCTGGACGAGGAGATGACCAATCTCATCAAATTCCAGCATGCCTACGCGGCTGCCGCCAAGCTCATCACCACGTCCGATGCCATGATCCAGACCCTTCTGGGCATCAAGAATTAAGGAGGAAGCATGCGCGTCACCACCCGCAGCCTGTACGGCGACTTCCTGTCCACCGTTGCCCGGACGCAAGCAAAACTGGCGGATCTCAACGAGCAGGCCGCCACCCAGAAGCGTGTCAACAAGCCTTCGGACGACCCCGTGGGCACGGCCCGCATCTTTGCCTACCGCGATTCCTTGGCGGCCATCGGCCAGTATGAGAAGAACATCGAGGCGGCCAAAGGGTGGCTGGGACTGGCCGATGAAGTCACCATGCAGGCGAGCGACATCTTGTCGCGGCTGCAAGCCCTGGCCGAGCAGGGGGCGACAGGGACCCTCACCGCCAAGGATCGGGCCGCCTCGGCCTACGAGGCCCGGCAGCTCTTCCAGCAGCTCCTGGGCCTGGCCAATAGCCGCTACGAGGGCAATTCCATCTTTGCCGGGCACCGGATGGACGAGACCGCCTATGTCCAAGGCGCCATGGTCCTGAACCAGGACGGCGCCGTAGTGGCGCGGGCCGAGGGCAGCCCGCCCGCCACCATCCTCGTGCAATTCGTGGGCCCAGCGGGCACCCAGGCCACGGTGGGGACCACCGACCCCATCACCTACCGCTACACGACCGACGGCGGGGTCAATTGGACCACCAAGACCATGGACGCCACCTGGCCGCACACCGTGGACTTGGACGGGGTGACGGTGCATCTGGAAAACGGCTTCACCGTGGACCTTTCCCCTGCCACCAACACCAAGACGTCTCAGGGGACCTGGCTCACGGTGGCCACCGCCGCGGTGTACCAGGGCGATGTGGAGGCCGAGGCGGCCGTCACCTATACGGCCAAGCCCACGGCGGCTTCCGCCCTGCAGGTGGACGCCCTGCCCGGCCTTTCCCAGGACGTGCGCATCCAGGTCACTGCAGGCAGCATGGGCGGAGCGGTTTCCTACCGGTATAGCTTGGATGGCGGCACCACGTGGAGCGCCCTTCAGACCGCGGATACCGGTCTTTCGCCGGTGCTCTGGACCCCGGGCGGTGCTGTGCGTCTGCGGGCGCCGTCCGGGACGAGTCTCGCGGGCGTGGATCTGACCGCCCGTGCAGCTTCCACCAGTGTGGATACCTTGGGGACCGCGGTTACCGCGTGGGCGGCAGGGAGTTTTTCCACCAACGTGCTCGTGCGGGTGGATACCGCCACCTCGGTGGGGGCTGCGGGGACCATCAGCTACTCCTACAGCATCGACGGCGGAACGACGTGGTCCACGGGGCACAGCGCGCCCAATGGGACCAATCCTGTACTGGCGGTTCCTGGCGGTGAGGTGCGGCTCACCCCGGGGCCGGGCGGGGAGTCGGCACTGCCGCAGAATGCCCTGTTCGTGGTGCGGCCCACCAGTGCCAGCCACGAAGTGGACGTGGCCTTGGGGGCGCGGGTGCGGCTCAACGACGTGGGCATGGAAATCTTTGGCGGGGTGTTTGCTTTTGGCGCGGTGACGGCCGCGGCCGACGCCAACCGGGCGGACAACCTCTTGGTGGCGGCGGCCAAGCTGGTGGCGGCGCTGGAGACCAACGATCAGCAGGGCTGCGGCCGGGCGGTGGATGCCATCAAGCAGGCGCGTTCCGCCCTGTCCGTGAGCATGGCTTCCATCGGTGCGCGGGAGAATCGCCTGGAAGTGGCCGCAACAGTGCTCTCAGGCCTCAAACTCGACGAAACCGAGCGCCTGAGCCGCGTGGAGGACGTGGACATCGCCGAACTCATGACCCGTTTGACCAGCCAGCAGATGGCCTACGAGGCGGTGCTGCGGTCTTCGTCGTACATCCTGCGCCAGAGCCTGGCCAACTATCTCTAGGAGCAGGCATGCTCATTTTGTCGCGGAAAGTGGGAGAGAGCCTGATCCTGGGGGAGGATATCCGCATCACCGTACTGGCGGTGCGCGGGCAGCAGGTCCGGCTCGGCCTGGAGATCCCGGCGGAGGTGCCGGTATTTCGGGAGGAGATCTATCTCAAGGTGCGGGAGGCCAACACGGCCGCCCTGGAAACCAATGAACACGACCTTTTGGCGGCGGCATCATTATGGAACAGCGAAACACACGGGTCATAGCCTCCCGCGTGGGAAAGGTGGCCGTGGATCCGGCCTCGGTGGTGACCTTTCCCCATGGCCTCATCGGTTTTGAGCGGTTGCGGGATTTCGTGCTGGTGGACTTCAAGCCCGGCACGCCGTTTCGGTACCTGCAAAGTCTCGAGCGCGCCGAAGTGGGGTTTTTGGTGGCCGATCCCTTTGCCTTTCTCGGGGAGTACCGCATTCAGGTGAGCAGCGTCGAGGAACGCATCCTCAAGGTACGCTCCGTGCGGGAACTGGTGGTGCTGGTGCTGGTGACGGTCCCCAAGGGTCGGCCTGAGGACACCAGTCTCAACCTCATGGGGCCGCTCTGCCTCAATGTCCGCGAGCGTATCGGCCTGCAGGTCCCCCAAGTGGGCATGCAGCCCACCCGGGTACTGCTGCGTGATTGCGGCGGGGAGTCGGCGGTGATGGCGCGGGTAGGCTAACCCCAAAGGTCGAGGTCATGGCGCACCATGGCGGCGGCGATGTCCTCGCTCTTGGGCGCGTAGGTGCCTGCTGCCACCTGGGCCTTGAGGGCCGCTACCTTGTGCGCCCGCACCCCGTCCGCCTCGGTGGCGGCGATGAGCACGGCGGCCTTGCGCCGACCTTCTTCGGAAAGCGACACCCGGTCGGTTTCCGGGGTGGGAGTGCGGTGCCGCGTGGTCTCGGTGCGCTCCAATTCCGGGGTGAGGCGCTGGGCTTCATAGCCCGCCAGGGGAGAAGTGATGGTCTTGATGGCCATAGGGCCTCCTACAGCATGGTTGCATCCACCTTGTGGTAGGTGATCTGCCACAAGCGCTGCATGAACCGGTCTTTTTCGCCGTTGGTCATAGCACGAGGCGTGCCGTTTTCGTCTTTGCGCAGGATTTCCAACTCGTCGCCGTCCGGGGGATAGCGAAAGACCAAGCCTGGGCCGAATTCTTCGTCCAAAGCTTGACGGATTTCCTGCACCACAGGGTTGGTGCTGGTGGACCCCACCAGGTTGTCCACGATCTCCCGTGCCACCCGTTCCACCAACAGGCGGCGCTTGGCCTCCTGGGAGATGGAGACGCTGTCGGCCGCGTCACGCTGGCTCATGAACTTCTTGAGCCGCGAGATGCGCCGACCGGTGTCCATCTGCTGGTCATAGGTGCGCAGCACGTTTTTGACGAGAAAGGGACTGATGGTCACGGCTTGGCTCCTTCTTGTCGCGCTGTATCGGTCGCTTCTGCAAAAACTTTAGGGCAGGTGCGCCAAAAAAGAAATGCCCCGGCAAGGAAGCTCTCCTGGCCGGGGCAGAGGGATGCCGTTGGGGGCGCTAGCCCATGGGAGTATTGGGGACCATGTGCCAGATGCCGCAAGGGCAGGAGTCGGCGCAGAACCCGCAGCCAATGCAGCGTTTGGGATCGCTCACCATGGCAAAACCGCCGTCGGGGAGGCTCTGGCGGGAGATGGCCCCGCGTGGGCAGATGGCTTCGCAGGTGCCGCAGTCCCGGCACAGGCCGCAGGAGGCGCACTCGCTTGCGCATTCCTCCACGGATCCAAAGCTGGCGCGGCGCGGATCGAAGTAGGCCAGGTGCATGCGCGTGGTGTCGATGGTCTCGGAAAGGAGGTTTCCGGGGTCCATGACCTCGTGGCGCAGGGCCTGGGCGTCGGCGATTTCTGCCGTGTCCGACAGGGGGCGGGTGCCGCGGTGGATGCCGTCGATGGTCTCGGCCACACGCCGGCCGTCGCCGATGGCCTGGGTGAGCAGGCCCAGGCGCACCACGTCGCCGATGGCGAAGACCCGCGGGTCCGTGGTCTGGCCGAACTGGTTGACCGTGACAAAGCCGCGTTCGCGGGCGATGTCTTCGGGGATGGCCGAGAGATCCGGGGCGTCGCCGATGGACACGATGACCGTGTCCGCAGGCAGCAGCCGACCGTCGGTGAGCAGCACGCCTTCCGCCGTGATCTCCTTGGTGAAGCACGGCCACAGGAAGCGGGCCCCGGCGCGCTCGGCCTCTTCCCGCTCCTTGCCGAAGGAGGCGGGTTTTTGCACGTCGATGAGGGTGATGTCCGTGGCCCCCAGGCGGGCCGCCTCGGTGGCCACGTCGCAGCCGACGTTGCCGGCGCCGATGATCACCACGCGCCGGCCCACCTGGGCGGCGCCGCGCTTGGCTGCCTTGAGGAAGTCCAGGGCCGTGATCAGACGCTCTTTGCCGGGTACCGGCAGGGTGCGCGGCATGCTTGCGCCGGTGGCCAGGATCACGAAGTCGTGGCGTTGACGGATGGACTGGAACTCCTCCGGGGTCAGTGGTGTTTGCAGTTGTACGTGACCGATGACCTGGCGGGCGCGCGCCAGCTCCGCCTCCAGCACGGCGCGGGGGATGCGGCTTTCGGGGATGGCGGCGCTGAGTTTTCCGCCCAACTGTTCTTCGCGGTCGTAGACCACAGGATTGTGTCCCAGCAGGCGCAGCTGCCAGGCCGCGGAAATGCCCGCAGGGCCGCCGCCGACGATGGCCACCGAGGCCCCGGTGATGGGGGGAAGCTCCGGCATGCCGGCCTTCTCGCTCGCCCGGCCGAGGAGCCGCACGTCCACCGGGGCCATGCGGTCCAGGTTACGGGTGCACCCCTGCATGCACAGGTTGGGGCAGAGATAGCCGCACACCGTGGCCGGGAAGGGGGTGAAGCGCAGGGCGAGGTTCACGGCCTCGTCCATGCGGCCGGCGCGGATGAAGGCCCAGCGCTCCCGCACCGGGATGCCCGTGGGACAGCTGGACTGGCAGGGCGGTAGGTATTTGCAGTTTTCCCACACCGGCACCATGCGCCGGAGTTCGTCGGTGACGATGTAGCCGATGGGGGAGCGGTCCAGGGTGGTGAGGTCGCCGATGAGTCCGCCGCGGCCCAGTTCTCCGTCCCACACCTGGGCGCGGAATTCGCTCATGGAGCGGCGTTTCTTGGTGAGTTTTTCCTGGGGCGAGCGCGCCACCACCAGGTGCCAATCCGCACGACCGGCAAGCTTGGGCAGCAGATCGCTTCTGCCGATGCGCTCCAGAAAGTCCGCAAGTCCGGCGCGCAACCACTGCCAGTCCTCGTCGCCCAGGGGCACATGTTTGGCGTCCGGCGGGCTCACCCATTGTTCGGGGCCGCGGTAGAAGATGCGCCCGCCCACCATGCCCACGCAGGGCCGGTATCCGAGCACCTGCTCCGGGTCCGGGGCATCCACGCCGCACACCACGGCGATGCCGCCGGCCATGAATTCGGCGAAATAGTCGCCCACCCCGCCGAGCACCCACAGCTCGGGCGGGGCAAAGCGGGGGTTGTGTTTGGTCATGGTCATGCCGCGGGCGCCGATGTGCCCGGCCACCCAGAGCTTGCCCTGGGCCATGGCATTGGCCGTGCCGTTGCCGGCGTTGCCGTGGACGATGATATGGGCGCCGGCGTTGAGCCAGCCGGTATCGTCCGAGGCCGGGCCCATGACTTCGATGGTGGTGCCGGGGAAACCAAAGGAGCCCAGACGCTGGCCCGCATGCCCGGTGACCGTGACCTGCACGGGTTCGGTGGCCGAGACCCAAAGCCGCCCGCCGATGCCATGCTGGCCGAAGGCCTCGATGGTGAGGCGCCGGGCCCCGGCGGTCACGGCCTGTTGGATGCGTTCCTCCAGGATGCGGGACTCCAGGCGGACGCCGTTTTCGTTTCCAGAGATGTGCACGTGTTCCATGATGTCCCTCGTTAAACGACGTAGCGGATCTGCAAGCGGTCAGCGGCATCTTTGTCATTGATGCCGATGGCGTCGGACATGCCGATGGGCAGGGAGGTGGAGCGGCCCAAGGGGGCAACGATCTTCTTGAGCTCGGTGTCGAAGCTCACGAAGAGGTCCACCAGGCGTTCGGCCACCTTTTCCGGATCCAGGCGGCGGTAGAGGCGCGGGTCTTGGGACGTGATGCCCTTGGGGCATTTGCCGATGTTGCAGATGTTGCACCGGTCGGACTCCGACCCCACACACCCGGCCGCGGCCTGCATGGCGTACTTGCCGATCTGCACCGCCGAGGCGCCCAGCATGATGAGGGCCGCGGCGTTGGCCGCCAGATTGCCGTTCTTGCCGATGCCGCCGCCGGCGATGAGCGGGATTTCGTTCTGTTTGCCCAGGGCGCACAGGTTGAGGTAGCAGTCGCGGATATTGGAGGCGATGGGCGCGCCCATGTGGTCCATGGAGACGTTGTAGGCCGCGCCGGTGCCGCCGTCTTCGCCGTCGATGGCCAGGGCCGCGGCGTACGGGTTGCGGGCGAGGTTGTTGAGCACCGAGGTGGCGGTGGTGGTGCCGGAGATCTTGGGGTACACCGGCACACGAAATCCCCAGGCCATGCTCATGGACTGGATCATCTTGGCCACGGCCTCCTCGATGGAGTACTTGGTCTGGTGGGTGGGCGGACTGGGCAGGCTCACTCCCGGGGGCACCCCGCGGATGGCGGCGATGAGCTGGTTCACTTTGTGCCACATGAGGAGCCCCCCGTCGCCGGGCTTGGCCCCTTGACCGTACTTGATCTCCACGGCGCAGGGGTCCTCCTTCATGTGCGGGATGGCGTGGATGATCTCGTCCCAGCCGAAATACCCCGAGGCGATCTGGAGGATGACGTATTTGAGGAAGCGGGAGCGTAGCAGCCGCGGCGGCACGCCGCCTTCACCGGTGCAGATGCGCACCGGCATCCCCAGCTCTTCGTTGAGGTACGCCACGCCCATTTGCAGTCCTTCCCACATGTTCGGCGAGAGCGCGCCGAAGGACATACTCCCAATCATGAGTGGGTAGATTTCCCGCACCGGGGGGACCCAGTCCCCTTCCAGGGCGGCGCGCACACCTTCCTGGGGCGGGAGCACCCGACCGAGCAGGGTGCGCAGGTCGAACTCGTGCCGGCCGGCATCGAGGGCCGGGTCCGTGAGCATGGAGATGCGGATGAATTTGATGCGGTCGAGGACCGATTCGTTACTGTTGCGCCGGCCCCCGCGGGTGCGCGCCTGGCCGCCCTGGTTGCGGTGCATGCACAGTTTGTCCTTTTCGTCCGAGTGCATGGGCATGATGGCGTCGTTGGGACACACCAAGGTGCAGGTGGCGCAGCCCACACAGGCGCGGTGGGGTTCGGTGCATTGTTGGATGCCGTAGCGGATGGACCAGGTGGTCTTGGGGCGTGTGGAGAGCGACGGGTGGGCGAGGATTTCCCGCTTGCGAAACACTCCGAGGCGAATGGCGCCTACCGGGCAGACGCTGGTACACGCACCGCACAGGGTGCAGCGTTCTTCCCGCCACTGGATCTGCCAGGGCAGGTCTTTGATGCTCAGCTGTGAAGGGGAAGCGGCTGTGTTTGCCGACATACGGTTACCTCCTGGCGCGAGGGGCCAACGATGACGGTGTCGAGGTGCATGGGCTGGACGTCTTTGGAGCGGTCCCGATCCGGGATGGCGAAGTCCAGGCCGCAGATTTCCGAAGAAAAGGCGAACAGGCCGGGTCGGCCGCCCACCACGCCGGGCCGCAGCTTCTTGCTGTCCTGCACCATGAACATGGTGCCGCCGGGGATGGTGCCGATGACGCAGTTGGGGCCGTCGATGATCATGCGGCGGCACAACTGCTTGAGGCGGGCAAGAAACGCCTTTTGGGGGTGGTTTTCCAGCTCGTGGTCCTTGAGGGGCGTGATGATGTGCTTGTACGCTTCGAGCGGCAGGCCCAGGACCTTGAGGGTGTAGTGGAGGATGTGGGTGAAGACCTCGGAATCGGAGTTGTAGCCTTCGTAGCCAGGGACGCCCTGATTCATGAGGAAATCGCGGATGGGCACGAAGGCGGTGTTTTCGCCGTTGGTCATGGTGGAGATCCCTTGGATGAAGAAGGGATGGCAGGCGTAGAGATTGATGGCGTAGTTGGTGTTCTGCCGGCCTTGGGCCAGGATGGTGCGGCACAGAAGTTCGTCCCGTTCCACGCCCAGGTATTCTCCCACCTGCAAGGGATCGCCGATCTCCTTGATCATGGCTGCATCAGGCCAGAAGGAAAACACGATGATGTCTTCGTTTTCAAGGCCCATGTGGCGCAGCTCAAGGCGGGTGCGTACCAAGGCGAGCTCGCGCTCCTGCGGGGCAAGCGCGGCCAGATGCGCGGGCATATCGTATACCCGCAGCACGTACACGTCCCGCTCCGGGGTCCAGCGGGGGCGGGGGCCTTGGGGCGTGATGGGCAACTCCCACAGCGGGGTGAAGCCCCAATCCTCCATGGCGGCGTCCAGGCGCCGCAGCCCTTCCCGGGTACAGATGCCCGAGAGGATGGGCTTGTCCTTGAAGGCGGCCAGCGGGCCGCTGAAGTCCGAGAGAAAGAGCCCTACTCCAGAGCCATCATGCCCTTCGCGCATGACATCGAGGGCGCGAATGGCGTGCATGGGTGAGATGGGCTCGCTTGCGGTGAGCGCAAAGAGTCGGCACATAGATGTCTCCCTCAACGGATGTCTTTTTGCAAAAATGTATTTCAATTTTGGCAAAAAGCGATATTTTTACGCAAAAATGCAAAAAACTCCCTGCGGACCGTGGTGGCCGCGCGGGAAAAGCGATTCAGCAAATTGAGGGCCAAATCGAAAATCGATTGGGCTGGCGGCAGGGACGCCCAAGGTCTTGAGTCATCCGTGGAGTCGGGTGCGGATCCCGTGGTAGTGGATGGCGATTTTGGAGACGTAGTTGACGGTCTCTTCAAAGGACGGGATGCGGCCATAGGTGGCGTAGCCTGGGGCTTCGTAGGCGGTGGCGCCAAGCCCTGCGTTGTAGCCCGCCGTGGCGGCGAGGATATTGCCTCCGCGGGCGCGCAGATGCCGGGCCATCATCCGCACCATGGCAGGCACGGCGAAGCGCGGCAGGGTGCGCTGGTCGAAGGCGGCAAGAAAGGCGTCGTCTTCGGCGTTGAAGATGGAACGTCCCTCGAAGTTGGCTTCGAGGTAGGCGCGGAAATTGCGGCGGGCGCTCTGGAGATCCGCCTGCAGGGCGTCTTGCTGGTCCCAGATGCGCTGCCAGTCTGTGGCCGTGCGTTTGGCGGCAGATGGGTTTTGTTGGGTCAGGCGCACCAGCTGGCGCAGGCCCTGTTCCGGGCGGGCGAAGAGGTCTGGGTGCGCGCGGCGGAGATCCCGCACCGTGGTGCGCAGGGTTTCGGCGCGCCGGGCTTCGTCCTGCCACTGGGGCTCTCGCAGCCCGGCGCTGATAAGCGGGGCGTCGGCGCACACCATGCCGTATTCTTTGGCCGTGGTGCGGATAAACTGGCACATGCCCACCGCCAGGGAAGAGGAGATGGCAAATTCGTCGAAAAAGGATTCCGCGAGGATCTGTCCCATGAGCCAGGCCGGGTCCACAGGGTATACGCCTGCGTTGGCGGTGATGGCGGGCAGCATGGCTTCTGCGGCCAGACGCATGCGCGCAAGGAGATCCACCTGGGCGAGGGGCTTTTTCCAGAGGGGGAGATTGCCGGTGGCGTAGGCGGTGGCCACGAAGTCGTAGGTGGCTTGGGCCAGACGCTGGGCAAATTCCGGGGCGCGGATCTCCGCGAGCAGGGGCTCGGGGTCAGGGCTTTGCATGATGCGGATGGCCCCCGAGGGCATCTTCGCCGCTTCGGTCAGGGGAACTTCGGGAAGCGGGGCGGTGGCGTTTTCGTCTGCCTCCGGCGTCTCCAGGGGTTCTCCTGCAGAAAGGGTGGCGCAGGCCGTGGCAAAGTACGGCAGCAGGGCGGCGGCCACGGTGGCCTTGAGAGAGTCGCGTCGGGTCATCTAGGGTCTCCGGCAAGGGTCATGCGGGCGACGATTTTGTCGAAATAGCGGGAGTTTTCTTCGGTGAGGAGCGGGTTTCGGAGTTTGGCCTTGAGGATGCGCACCTCCAAAAGCCGTATCTGGCGCAGGGCCCGGGCGGGGTCGCTTTCCCGCTCCAGGCACTCGATGAGCGAGCGGATTTCCCGCTGCTCCGCAACCTCCGGGGGCACGAACCCGGCGTTTTTGAGCACCGTGTAGGCCATGCGCAGCTCTGCCGGGACCCAGGTGTCGTCTTCCAGGTTCAGGGGTTTGCCTGCGCCCGGGAGGTTGTCGAACTCCCCGCGGGCCTGGGCTTCGAGGATGGCCTTTTCCGCCAGTTCCGTCCACAGATTCATGGCGCAAGAAGCGGGTCGATGTGCCGGCGCAGGGTGACGGCATCGGTTTCGCCAACGATGCTGGTGTGGATGCGGCCGGAAGGGTTGAGGATGAAGGTGTGGGGGATTTGCGTCACGCCAAAGGTCCCGGCCACGTCGCCCTGGTCGCGGAAAGACGGATAAGGCAGCGGCGTGTGGGAGAGGTAGGCTTCGAGGGCGTCCGGGTCATAGTCGAGACTGATGCCGATGATCTCCAGTCGGCCGCCGGGATAGGCGGCGCGCAGGCGGGCAAGCTCCGGCATCTCTTTCATGCACGGCCCACACCACGTTGCCCAGAAGTTGAGCACCACCACTTTGCCCCGGTGGGTGGCAAGCAGGCGCATGAGGTCGCGGGTGGTGATGTCTTGGGCGTGTCCAGCCTTAGTGAACCCAAGAAAGAGCAGGGCGCAGACGATGGCGAGAAGGCGGCGGGGCATGGGGCTCCTTGGCAGAAAAGACATGTCTTGGGGCAGGGTCTACGCAAGGACGGGCCGCGGGGCAAGGGGGGCTTTGCTATACTTTGCCGGGGGATCCGGGTAGGGGGTGGATGCCGCGCGGTTGCGGGCTGCATGCGGCAGACGGAGGAGCATGGATGCACGTCGTCGATCTTTCGCACCCCATCGAAGAAGGCATGCCGGTGTACCCGGGAACGCAACCGCCATCCGTGCGTCTGGTGAGCTTTGTTGCGGAACACGGCTTTGCCGAGCGGATCCTGACCCTGACCACACACACCGGCACCCATGTGGACGCGCCTGCCCACCTGCTGGCGGGCGGCAAGACACTGGATGATTTCCCCGTGGCGCGGTTTCTGGGCAGGGCTGCGGTGGTGGACGCCACCGGTTGCGTCGGCCGCACCATCGGCCTTGGGGATCTGGAGCCCTCCCGCCAGGCTATCCTGGGCAGCCGTTTTGTCCTTCTCCACACGGGCTGGAGTCGGTACTGGGGACGTGATGCCTATTTTCAGGGTTTCCCCGTGCTGGATCTGGAGGCTGCGGCCTGGCTGGCCGCGTGTGGGCTTGCCGGCATCGGCGTGGACACCCCGTCTGTGGATCCCATGGACGGCGGAGCGGATGGCGCCTATCCCGTGCACCGCGTGCTGCTCGAAGGTGGCATGGTGATCGTAGAAAACCTGACGGCCCTGCATCTGCTGCCGCAAGAAGGGGCGGTGTTCGCGTGTTTTCCCCTGCCTGTGCGCGGCGGCGACGGCGCTCCCGTGCGGGCCGTGGCCTTCTTCGGCGCGGCGGGTGGAGAGCATCGGCGGTGATGCAGGCAGATGTTCCGCTGCGGAGCGCTTCGTGCACATATTCGGGGGAAGGCACACGCCGCGTCGAAGCATTTGCAAGAGGATGTGGACATGAACGCCAACCATGCGAAGACGCTGTGCATTATTGCCGGCCCCAATGGTGCGGGAAAAACCACTTTCGCGCTGGAGTATCTGTCGAGGGCGGCGGGGTTTGTCCGGTTCATCAACGCAGATCTCATTGCCGCTGGGCTCTCTCCATTGGCGCCTGAACGGGCGCTGTCCGCAGCCAGCCGTATTTTCTTGGGCCAAATTGAAGCGTGCATTGCCAAGGGCGAGAGTTTTGCCTTCGAAACAGACTACACCTTAAAAGCGCATCCAAGCGTTATTCGGGATTTGTACACGATCCTGCTACCCGATATCCAAGAGCAGCACGCAATCGCCGCCGTGCTGGCGGACATGGACGCCGAGATCGCCGCGCTGGAGGCCCGCCGCGAAAAGGTCCGCCAGGTCAAACAGGGCATGATGCAGGTGCTACTCACCGGGAAGGTGCGGCTGGTGGCTCCTGTACATCAGAATACGATGCAACGAAACGGAGTTCAAACCCCATGAGCACCTTTGATAGCACCAAAACCCCTTTGATTGATTTGCTCAAGGAGATCACCGTCGGCAAGATCCAATTGCCCGATTTCCAGCGCGGCTGGGTATGGGACGACGACCACATCCAGGATTTGCTGATCAGCGTGGCCCGCTCGTTCCCCATTGGTGCGGTCATGCTGCTGGAAAACGGCGGGCAGGTGCGTTTCCAGACCCGGCCGGTGGAGGGCGTGGAGCGCCTCATCAGCAACGGCGTCAAGCCGGAACAACTTATCCTTGACGGCCAACAGCGCCTGACCACGCTCACCCAGGCCATCGCCTTGTCCGGCCCGGTGCAGACCCGCACCAACAAGGGCAAAGAGATCCAGCGTTATTACTACTTCGACATTCGCGCCGCCCTGGAAAACCCCAGCCGCTTGGAAGAAGCGCTGGTGGCCGTGGACGAAAACCGGCAAATTCGTGCCAATTTCGGCCGCGATGTGGTGCTCGATCTGTCCACCCGCGAACTGGAATGCCAGCAGTTGTACTTCCCCTGCAATCAAATCATCAATTCGGATGAGTGGGAAGAAACGTTGATGAGCGTTGCGCCCGAACACATGAAGACGTATATGGAATTCCGCAAAACGTTCATCAACACTTTCCGAAACTATCAACTGCCCATCATCGAATTGAAGAAAGAGACTTCCAAGGAAGCGGTCTGCCTGGTTTTCGAAAAGGTCAACACCGGAGGGGTGCAACTCTCGGTCTTTGAACTGATCACCGCCAGTTACGCGGCTGACGGCTATAACCTGCGCGACGACTGGTTTGGCTCAACCCTTCGCAAGGTTTCATCCCGCAAGGAACGGCTGGAAGAAGAGCCGTTGCTACGGGGGACAGAAGCCCCTGAATTTCTGCAAGCGGTGACGCTCATTCACACCCACGAACGGCGCAAGGCCGACCTGGCCGCGGGAAAGACCGGCAAGCAGGTGCGGCCGGTCAGCGCCAAGCGTGCTGATGTGCTGGAGTTGCCACTGGAAGCCTGGCAACGCTGGGCGGATGAAGTCGAACGTGGCTTCAATCTGGCGGCGAAGTTCCTGCGCAAGGAGTGCATTTACGACCGCCGCGAACTACCCTACAGCACCCAGATCGTACCATTGGCCGCGGTCATGGCGCGCATCGGCGACCACTGGCTAGAGCCGCGCATCCACGACAAACTGGCCCGCTGGTACTGGTGCGGTGTGCTCGGTGAACTCTACGGCGGCGCGGTCGAGACCCGTATTGCCAACGATTACGAAGAGCTGCTGAACTGGTTCGAGGACGATAGCGCCGTTCCCCGGACGGTGCAGGATGCGTCTTTCCAGCCGGAGCGCCTGGATACCCTGCGTTCCCGCCTGAGCGCGGCCTACAAGGGCGTCAACGTGCTTGTCCTGCGTGAAGGGGCGCGTGATTGGTTCTGGAAGGCTACCGTCCAGGAACTGGATGCCAATGAGATGGCGCTGGATATTCATCATATCTTTCCAAGAAAGTGGTGCGAAGCGCAGGGCATCCCCAGAGAGCGATACGATTCCATTCTCAACAAAACCCCCATTTCCTACAAAGCCAATCGCAAGATCGGGGGAAGTGCGCCGTCCGAATATCTACCGCAAATTCAAAATGAAAAGCAGGTACAGTTGAGCGATGCGAAAATGGATGCAATATTGGAAAGCCATGCGCTCTCTGCGCAACTGCTGCGTCAGGATGATTTTGAGCACTTCATCGAGGACAGGCGTCAGCGCTTGCTGCAATTGATTGAAAAAGCGATGGGAAAACGGATAATTTCTCCTGACGCGACAGCTCCTGAATAAAGTCATGTAAAGTCAACTACACTCTCTGGACGTACCTATCTGCGATTGATTGATCGATTGCATCAGGATTGGTGGAGAATCGAACTCATATATCTTGCTTTACCGAATATAGAAATGTCCAAGATGCGCGTTGCTGAACGGGTCGCCCATGGTGGGCACAATGTGCCTTCTGTTGATATCGAACGTCGTTTTCCGCGCAGCCTACGCAACCTTCTGGATGAATTCAGTCATCGTGTTGATATCTGCACCTGTTTCATGAACCATGGAGAGCGTCCGGTATTGGTTTTTGAACAGTACGGAATATATCGAAAGATTGTGCATAATGACTATTATCGACTTTTACTCGAGGAGGCCCGCCGATGAAGACGTCGCACGAGAACGATCCATCACCGGAAGCACAACGGCAATGGGAAACACTGCAGCAGGCCGTTACCAAGGCGCTGGAAAAAAAGCGGCGTCTTGGGCAGTACGCCGTGGTTTGGAGAGACGGAAAGCCGGTCCTTCTCGGCGAGGATGCCCCCAGGAGCAAGGAACCCGCGTTATGAGGTGAGGGGGCGCTTGGCGTACGCGGCGGCGACGGCGCTCCCGTGCGGGCCGTGGCCTTCTTCGGCGCGGCGGGGGCGCGGCGGGGTGCCTATGGGCGCTCTCGGTTCACGAGAAGAGGGCGGTTCTGATCCAGGGGAGGCCGCAGGGGCACAAAAAAGGCCCGCATGGATGCGGGCCGGGTGGTCGTGGGTGGTGGAGATGAGGGGGATCGAACCCCTGACCTCCGCATTGCGAACGCGGCGCTCTCCCAGCTGAGCTACATCCCCACGCGACGTGAGAGCCCGCCTCTACGGAAGGAGGCTGGTGGTTGTCAACGCCCTTGTGGCCGGAAAACGGACTTGCTGCGGGTTTTTTTCCGGAAATACGCCCGGGATCCTCTGGGGCGGATGTTGCCGGCAGCGGGCGTTGCCCGTATGGCAGCGGCCATGCGTTTGCCGGAAACCTTTGCTGATGTCCTGGAAATCTTGGACCAATTGGGCATGTTCCACATGGATCTGGGCCTGGGCCGCATGGAGACGGCGGTGGCGCGCTTGCGGCTGGGGCAGACTGCACCCGTGATCCATGTGGTGGGCACCAACGGCAAAGGCTCCACGGCCAACTACTGCGCCGCCCTGGCCCTGGCCCACGGCCGGCGGGTGGGGCTCTATACCTCCCCGCATCTGGTGGAGGTGCGTGAGCGTATCCTGGTGGATGGCCGCATGCTCCCCACGGGTATGTGGGTGGAGGCGGCCCGGGCCGTTCTTGAATCCTGTGCGGATTTGGGACTCACGTATTTCGAACTCGTGACCCTCATGGCGGTGTGGAGTTTTGCGCGCCTGGGGGTGGAGGTCATGGTGCTGGAGGCCGGCCTTGGCGGCACCTATGACGCCACGTGCGTGTTTGCGCCGTCCGTGGTGCTGCTCACCCCGGTGGGGCTGGACCACCAGCGCGTGCTCGGCCCCACTTTGGTGCATATCGCCCGCGACAAGGCTGGCGCCTTGGGCCGGTGCCCGGCCATTGTCGCCCCCCAGGCGCCGCAGGTGCTGGAGGTGGTGCAGGCCAAAGCCGCCCAAAGTCCGTGGCCGGTGTGGGTGCTGACCACCCCTTGCCGGGGTGCGGTGGCGGTGCCGGACGGGCCTGTGGTGGACGCCTCGTGGCTGCCGGGGCAGGCGTCCTTTCAGGTGGAAAATGCCGCCTTGGCCGTGGCGGGATGGATGCACCTTGCGCGGCAGCAGGCTTGGCCTGTGGACGAAGCCGCCTGCCGCCGGGCCGTGGCCGGGGCACGCTGGCCAGGACGGCTCCACCAGGACGGAAATATTCTCGTGGACGGTGCGCACAACACCATGGGGCTTCTCGCCCTGGATGAGGCCTTGGGCAGTCGGGTGTTTTCCTGGGGGATATTTCAGTCCATGCGGGACAAGGAACTGGACGCCGCCGCACTTGCCCGGGTACGGGCGCGGTGCCGCCGGGTGCTGGTGCCGGAGCTCTGCGGTGTGGAGCGGGCGTGGCCGGCGGCGGAGCTGGCGCGCAGGGTGGACGGCCGGCCGGTGGCAAGCGTGGCCGAGGCCGTACGCCAGGTTGCGGGAGCAAGCGCCCTGGTGTTTGGCTCGCTCTATCTGGTGGGCGCGTACTTTGCCAGCCGTGGGATCCTGCCGGTGCGAGAATGGGGGGATGGGGAGTTATGAGCGAACTGGGGGTGTTTTTTCGGGCGATTCCGGCGGTGGACCGCATTTTGAATGCCCTGGAGGCCGAGGCGGCGCTGGCGGACGCGCCGCGCGCCCTGGTGCGTGAGGCCGTCGGCCGCTTTTTGGATCTGGTGCGCGAAGAGATCCGTCAGGGGGCTGTGGTCTCGCCTGCGGATTTGGCCTTGGAGCGTCTGCTTGCGCGGGTGCGCGCCTTCGTGATCCAGGCGGTCCGCCCCAAGCTTCGGCGGGTGGTCAACGCCACGGGGGTGGTGGTGCACACCAATCTGGGGCGCTCGGTATTGGCCGCAGAGGCGGTGCAGGCGGTGGTGCAGGCCGCTCAGGCGTATTCCAACCTGGAGTTCGACCTCGCCACCGGCCAGCGCGGCAGCCGCTACGTCCATGTGGAAGAGCTGTTGTGCCGGCTCACCGGGGCCGAGGCCGCCATGGTGGTCAACAACAACGCCGCCGCGGTGCTCTTGGTGCTCGACACCCTGGCCAAGGGCCGGGAAGTCATCGTTTCCCGCGGGCAGTTGGTGGAGATCGGCGGCTCGTTCCGCATCCCGGAGGTGATGAAAAAAAGCGGCGCCATCCTGCGGGAAGTGGGTGCCACCAACCGCACCCATGTGCGCGATTACGTGGAGGCCATCGGCCCGGACACCGCCGCCATCATGAAGGTGCACACTTCCAACTACCGTATGCTGGGTTTCGTGAAGGAGGTGCCGGCCGAGGAATTGGTGGCCTTGGGCCATGCGCACGGCCTGCCGGTGGTGGAAGATTTGGGAAGCGGCAATCTCATGGATTTCAGCGCCATAGGTCTCGGTCAGGAGCCTACGGCCCGGCAGGTGGTGGCCGCGGGGGTGGACGTGGTCACCATGAGCGGGGACAAGCTCTTGGGCGGCCCCCAGGCGGGCATCATCGTCGGCCGCGCAGCGGTGGTGGAGCGGCTGCGCAAAAATCAGCTCACGCGGGCGCTGCGCATCGACAAACTCACCCTGGCGGCCTTGGAAGGCACCTTGCGCCTGTATCTGGACCCGGAGAAGGCCAAGGCGCGTATCCCCACCGTGGCGCGTATCCTCATGGATCCAGAAACCTTGCGGCGCCAGGCGACCCGCCTTGCCCGCCGGTTGCGGCAGCGGCTGGGCGCTCGGGCGCAGGTGACGGTGGCCCCGTCCGTGTCCCGGGTGGGCGGCGGCGCCTTTCCGGAACAGGACCTGCCCACCTTCGTGGTGCGCGTGCTCCCGGCAAAGCTGCGCGCCGACGCCGTGCGCCAGCGGCTCCTTGGCCTGGACGTGCCGGTGGTGGTGCGGGTGGAGGAGGACGCCGTGGTCCTGGACCCGCGTACCCTGCTTGCTGGCGACGAGCGCTGTGTGGAGCAGGCGATTGCCTCCGTGTTGGGTGCAGAATCTTCCCAGGAGTGAGCACATCATGCGACGAGGACCACAGCAAGATTTGGTGCGGCCCCGGGTGCTGGTGACAGGGGGCGCGGGATTTATCGGTTCCCATCTCTGCGAGCGGTTGTTGGAAGCCGGCGCCGATGTCCTGTGTTGCGACAATTTCTATACCGGCCAAAAAGATCATCTCCACAAGATGCTCGGGCATCCGCGCTTTGAGCTCTTACGGCATGATATCACCTTTCCCCTCTACGTGGAGGTGGATTTCATCTACAATTTGGCATGCCCCGCATCGCCAGTGCATTATCAATTCGATCCTGTGCAGACCACCAAGACCTGCGTGCATGGCGTGATCAACATGCTGGGACTGGCGAAGCGCACCGGCGCGCGGATTTTGCAAGCCTCTACCTCAGAGGTCTATGGCGATCCCGAGGTGCATCCGCAGCATGAAGACTACATGGGGCATGTGAACCCCATCGGGCCCCGCGCCTGCTACGACGAAGGCAAACGCTGCGCCGAAACCCTGTTTTTCGACTACCATCGCCAGCATGGGGTTGCCATCAAGGTGGCGCGCATCTTCAATACCTACGGGCCGCGGATGCACCCCAACGACGGCCGGGTGGTCTCCAACTTTATCGTCCAAGCCCTGCGCGGGCAGGACATCACCATCTATGGCGATGGCAGCCAGACGCGATCCTTTTGCTATGTGGATGACCTGGTGGAGGGACTGATCCGACTGATGCATTCGGCCCCGCAGTGTATCGGGCCAATCAATCTCGGCAATCCCCAAGAGATCGCGGTGGGGGACTTGGCGCGCATCATTATTGACATTACTGGCTCTTCCAGCCGCATCCGCCACCTGCCGCTGCCGGAAAACGACCCCAAGCGCCGTTGTCCGGACATCACCCGCGCCCGGGAGCTTTTGGGCTGGCAGCCCATTGTGGACCTCAGGGAGGGGCTTGAGCGAACCGTAGCCTATTTTGACGCGCTGCTTGCGCGCCGCGCATAAGGAGCATGCATGGACCGACTTTGTGTGCGCCCGGAAGTGGAGGCCTTTCGGCCCTACGTGCCGGGCCGCTCCATCGAGGAAATTCAGGACCAGTACGGCCTTTCCCAGGTGATCAAGATGGCCAGCAATGAAAATCCGCTGGGGACTTCGCCGGTGGTGCAGGAGCGCTTGCGCCGGGCCGCACCCTTGGCCTTCCGCTATGCCCAGGCAGGCACCCCGCGGCTCAGTGCGGCCATCGCCCGGCATGTGGGGGTGGACCCGGCCATGGTGGTGGCGGGCAACGGCTCGGATGAGATCATCGACCTCCTTATCCGGGTGGTCCCCCGGCCCGGGGAAGACCATGTGCTCGCCTTTCGGCCGTGTTTTAGCATCTACGAGACCCAGTCCCGGTTTGCGGGCATCCCCTTGCGCCAGGTGCCGCTGCCCGAGAGTCTGGATTTCGATCTGGATGCCTTGGCGGCCGCAGCCACGGAGCATACCGCGCTGGTCTTCCTCACCAATCCCGACAACCCTTCGGGCCACGCGGTGCCGGCAGCGGCTGTGCTGGACCTCCTTGCCCGCCTTCCCCGCCGCACCCTGCTGGTGGTGGACGAGGCGTACGTGGACTTCGCCGACCCCATGGAGCACTACACGGTGCTTGCACAGGTGGCGGCGCACCCGCGCCTGGTGGTCCTGCGCACCTTTTCCAAGATGTACGGCCTGGCAGGGCTGCGCTTGGGTTTTGGGGTCATGGCGCCAGAGCTGGCGGACCTCCTCTTGCGGGTCAAGCTCCCCTTCAGCGTCAATGTGCTCGCCGAGCAGGCCGGGCTTGCAGCCCTGGAGGACGAGATCTTTGTGGAAGAGACCCGGCGGGTGGTCCTGGAAGGGCGGGCCTATCTCTTCGAGGAGCTTTCGCGGCTGGGGTGTTCGCCGCGGCCCTCGCAGGCCAATTTTCTCATGTTTTGTCCGCCCAAGCCTGCGGACGAGGTCTTCCATGCGCTGCTAGGTCGCGGCATCATCATCCGGCCGCTTGCCAGCTACGGCATGCCGCAATGGCTGCGGGTAAGCGTGGGCACGGCGGCGGAAAACCGCCTTTTGATCCGTCACCTGGAGGAGGTGCTGGCATGATCGGATGGATGCTTGGCAGGTGCGCTTGGGGAGGCCGGCCATGAGTCGTCTCATCGTGACCTTGGATGGGCCGGCGGGGGTGGGCAAGACCACGGTGGCGCGCATGCTCGCCCAGCGCCTGGGCATCGCCTACTTGGATACCGGCGCCATGTTCCGGGCCGTGGCCTGGAGTCTGGGAGAGGGGGCGTGGGAACTGCCTCAGGACGACCTGCTGCGGGCCTTGTCGCGCATGGACTTCGAGCTCGAAGACACCGGGGAGCATTCCACGCTGCTGCTCAACGGCGTGCCGGTGCCTGCGGCCATCCGCAGCGAGGAAGTGGGGCTCTGGGCCTCGCACATGGGGCGGATCCCTGCGGTGCGCGAATTCTTGCGCCGCAGCCAGCGGCTCATTGCCGCGGATGTGAGCCTGGTGGCCGAAGGGCGGGATATGGGCTCGGTGGTCTTTCCCCAGGCACCCCACAAGTTCTTTTTGGATGCCGATCCCATGGTGCGCGCCCAGCGGCGCTATGCGCAACTCCAGGCCATGGGCATGGATGCGGATCTAGATCGCCTGGCTACCCAGATCCGCATCCGCGACGACCAGGACCGCAACCGCGCCATTGCCCCGCTGCGGCCGGCGCCCGATGCGATCTGCATCGATACCGGGCAGACGGATGCCGCGGGCGTGCTCGCCCAGATCCTCAGGCACATGGGCTACGATTAGCCGATTTCGCGCTTGGCGCGCTTCCAGAGCTGGTCTTGGGCGGCAGGGGACAGGTCTTCCAGACGGCTGCCTTGGGCGCGGGCGAGCGCTTCCATGTGGGCAAAGCGCCGCAGGAACTTGACAATGGCCCGGTGCAGGGCGGCATTGGCCTTGATGCCGTGGCGGCGGCCATGCTCCACGAGGCTGAAGAGGTAGTCGCCGAACTCTTCTTCTTTGCGCCCGGCGTCTTCTCCGTCGCGCACCGCCAGCCATTCCGCCCACTCTTCTTCCAGCTTGTGCTCTTGCTCGCGGTCGCTCGCCCAGGTGAAGCCCAGCCGCGCCGCTTTGGAGTGGATGCGGTAGGCCCGGGCAAGGGGCGGCAGGGAGGCGGGAACCGAGTCCAAGGCCCCTTGAGGCGTGCCGTTTTCCGCCTTCTCGGCCTTTTTGATGCGCTCCCAGGTGGCGATGATGCTCGTCATCTCTTTGCTCGCTTCCCCGTAGACGTGGGGATGGCGGCGGATCATCTTGGCCTCGGCCTCACGGGTGGCATGGGCGAGAAAATCGGGCAGCTCGCGTTCCAGCAGACGGCCGATGAAGAGGAGGATGAAGAGGGTATCTCCCCATTCCTCGGCGCATGCCGCCACATCGCCGCTGCGAATGGCGTCCACCAGTTCGCAGGCCTCTTCCAAGAGGTATTCGGCCAGGGTGTGGGGAGTCTGTTTCTGGTCCCAGGGGCAGCCCGAAGGACCGAGCAAGGTATCGATGACTGCAAGCAGCGCACTGAGATCAGGAGCCATGGAGCATCTCCTCGAGGGTTTGGGGAAGTTTCCGCAGCCGCTCCAGGGCGGATTTGCCGGCTTCAAAGCGGCGGCGCAGGTCTTCCGGGACAAGATATTGGAGCGCGGCTTCGTTGGCCTTGTTGATGAGGGGGACAAGCCGCGAGGTGGCGATGAAATCGGTATGTGGCGGGACGAAGGCGGTCACGAGCAGCACCGCCACACAGGCCAGTACACCGGCCTTGGCAAACCCCATGGCCCCGCCGGCCAGTCGGTCCAGCCAACCGAGGGATACGAGGCGCAAAAAACCCCGCAGCAGGCGGGCGGCTCCATGGAGCAGGAGTACCGTGGCGGCCAAGAGGAGGACGAAGGCGGCACAGCGGGCAGCGCCTTCCCCGAGGTGCGCCGTGCGCATGACCCACGGGGCCAAAAGCTCGTAGCTGGAACTGGCCGCCAGGAAGCCGACGAGGATGCCTGCCAGGGAGGCGACCTCGAGGACCAGGCCGCGCAGCACCCCGCGCACGGTAAAGACGGTGGCAATGGCAATGAGCACAGCGTCCAGGAGATTCATGGCGTTCCTTGACAGGGGGAAGCGGCCTTCCGTAGAGAAAACAATCTTGTGTTTGGAAACTCAAAAAGCGAGGCAAACGCATGGCATACGATATCCGGCTTGTAAAGTTGGCAAACGGCGACATGGTGCTGGGCAAGTGGAACGCGGAGCGGGAAGTGTTGCAGGATCCGGCGGTGCTCCAGACCTTGCCTACGGCCCAAGGCGGGGTGCAGATGCTCCTGCTCCCCTTTGGCTATCCCTTTGATACGGAAATAGAAGGGGAAATCGACGGCCGCCATGTGCTCTACCAGTACAAGTCCGTGCCGGAAGAGCTCAAGACCAAGTACCTGGAAGCCGCAAGCAACCTCACCTTGGCGACCCCAGGCAGCCTGGATTTGTCTGGTTTGGGCGGCAAGGTTACGGACTTCGGGAAAATCATCAAATAAGGCACGGACGGTCTTCGCGCCGAGAAGGGTGGCCCGGCCCACCCTTTTTTCGTCTTTGGCTCATGAAAGAACTCCTCCCTCTTTTTTCCCGGCCCAGCCACTACCTGGGCACCGAAATCGGTGCGGTGCACAAGGATGCGGCCGCGGTGCGGGTCCATGTGGCCCTGGCCTTTCCCGATCTCTATGAAGTGGGGATGTCCTATTTGGGGCAGCGCATCCTGTACGGGGTGCTCAATGCGCAGCCATGGATCTGGGCGGAGCGGGTGTTTGCCCCCAGCCCGGACGTGGGTGCGCTTTTGCGCGCACGTCAGGTCCCCTTGGCGACGCTGGAGAGCGACACCCCCTTGGGGCGGTTGGACGCGGTGCTGGTGAGCCTCACCCACGAGCTGTGCTATACCACGGTGCTGTGGATGCTGGAGCTTGCGGGTATCCCGCTGCGCGCTGCGGACCGCAGGCCCGAGCATCCCCTGGTGGTGGCTGGCGGCGGTTGCGTGTTCAATGCCGAGCCCTTGGCGCCGTTTGTGGATGTCATGGTGCTGGGTGACGGGGAAGAGGCGGTGCTCGATCTGGCCCGCGCCGTGGATCAGGCCAAGACCGCGGGTTGGAGCCGGCAGGAGCTCTTGACGCATCTCTCTGGGATGCCTGGGTTTTACGTCCCCGCATTTTTTACCCCAGACGCCAGCGGCCGCATGCAGGGCCCCGGCGTGGTGCGCAAGCGTGCGCTGCCGCAGCTCGACACCGCGCCCTTCCCCACGCAGCAGATCGTGCCCTTTGGCAAACCGGTGCACGACCGCCTCACCGTAGAGATCGCCCGGGGGTGCACCCGTGGGTGCCGGTTTTGCCAGGCAGGCATGATCTACCGGCCGGTGCGCGAACGGACCGTATCCACGGTCACGCGGCTCATCGAGGACGGGCTGGCGGCTACCGGGAGCGAGGAAGTGTCTTTTTTGTCCCTCAGTACCGGAGACTTTACCGGCCTCACCCGCCTTTTTGCCGAAACCTACTCCCGGTGCCGGGCGGAGCAGGTGTCCATCGCCCTGCCGTCCCTGCGGGTGGGGTCCGTGCCGCCCGAGCTCATGGCCCTTTTGGCCAGTATCCGGCGCACCGGCCTCACCTTGGCCCCCGAGGCCGGGACCCAGCGGCTGCGCGATGTCATCAACAAAGGCATCACCGAAGAGGCGCTTTTGCGCCACACCTCCCAGGCGTTTGCCTGCGGATGGCAGCAGGTGAAACTCTATTTCATGATTGGACTGCCTACGGAGACCGATGAAGACCTGCTCGGCATCATCGATTTGTGCCGCAAGGTGGCGGAGACTGCGCCGTCGCGCAAGCGCCTGCAGGTGACGGCGGCGGTATCGCCTTTTGTGCCCAAGGCGCATACGCCCTTCCAATGGGAGGCGCAGATCTCGCGCGCCGAGGTGGAGCGGCGGCTGGCCTTCTTGCGCCAGGCGGTGCGGCCGTACAAGTTTGTGCGCCTCAAGTGGCACAGCCCGGCCATGACCTTTCTGGAGGGCGTGTTCTCCCGTGGAGACCGGGCCTTGGCGCCGGTCATCGAGGCGGCCTTGGCCCGCGGGGCCGTGCTTTCCAGCTGGGAAGACCACTTACAACTCGACCGCTGGATGGAGGCCTTTGCGGCTTGCGGCGTGGATCCGGAGTCCTACCTTGCCGCGCGCGACCCGCAATCCCCGCTGCCATGGGATCATCTCAGTGCCGGGGTCACACGGGAATTCCTGCTGCGCGAGCGGGCGCGTGCCCTGGCGGGCAAGACCACGCCTGATTGTCGCTTCGGCGCCTGCCGGGCCTGCGGGGTCTGTCCTGGAGAGGACGGGGCGCTCGCCCCGCGCCTGCAGCCGGAAACCGAGACCGCGGCCGCGGCTCCGGCGGTGGAGCAGGTGGACCTCACGGTGCGTGCAGCACGTTTCCGTATGCGCTATAGCGTCCTGGGCCCGGCCGTATATCTGAGCCAATTGGAGCTGCAGCGTCTTTTTGAGCGGGCTTTTCGCCGCGCCCGGGTGCCCCTTGCCTTTAGCGCCGGGTTTCATCCTGCGCCGCTCATGTCCTTTGCCCGGGCCCTGCCGGTGGGGGTGGGGAGCCTTTGCGAGGAGATGGAAATCTTCACCCGGGAGCAGGTGGCACCGCAGACCATGGCCGAGGCGGTCAGCGCCGAGTTGCCCACCGGTATGCGCGTGGTGGAGGTGACCCCGCTGCCGCTTACCGGCAAAATGGCCGAGGCCGTGGAAGAGGACTTTGCCGTCACGTGTGTGGACCCGGCGGCGCGCCAGCGTTTGGCCGAGCAGTGGGCGGCGCTGGCGGCGGCCTCGTCATGGGTGGTGGAAAAGCCTTCCAAACGGGGATCGCGGCCAGTGGACGTGCGCGCCGTGGTGCAGGCGGTGCGGGACGTGGAGAACGGCTGGGTGGTGACGCTCTCCTGGCAGGTGGAAGGCTATGCGAGCCCGCTTTGGGTGCTGCGGGCGGTGGACCCAGACCTCGATTTGGCCCAGGTACGGGTGGTGAAGGTGGCGCGGCGCATGGATGCCGACCGCGCCACGGAGGGATAGATTACTCGGCAGACGCCTTGGCGATGCCGCGCTTTTCCCACAGCCGCATGTCCTGCATCTTCTTGCGGCGGTCGCGGGCCAGGGACTTGGCCACCAGGGAGGTGTCTTTCTTATAGCCCCATTTTTCTTTGTATTCTTTGGGGCTCAGGCCATGGGTGGCCAGATGGCGCTTGGTGAGGACCTTGAAGGTCTTTCCGCACTCCATGCAGGTGATGGACTTTTCGCGGATGGCCTTCTTGGGGTCCATCCCCTCCACCAGCTCTCCTTCTTCAGGAGCTGCTTCCACGGCCACGTTACGGATGCTCGTGGTCAATTTTTTGAGCATGGAGGTGATTTCTTCTTCGGTCATGGTACGCACGCTGGCTTGTGCTTTAACGATTTCCAGAGCCTGTTTGAGATAATCTTCCATAGGTCGGTCCTCCTATTGTGGGTCGATGAACATATACGGATTGCTAGGAACAAAGTTTTCTGTTGTCAATATGCAGAAGGCGCTGTTGGAGTTTTTTTTCGTGGATTTATTTGAAGGAGATATGCCATGAGTGTTCCCAAAGCTGCGGTGCGCGAAGTTGCGAAAGTGTTTCATTTTGAGTTTTGGCTGCGGTACTATTTTATTCAAGAAGCGGAGGATGGCTTGCGCCTCGTCCTCTCCCCGGAGCAGGAGATGCAGATGCGCCGCTCGTTTCCGGAGATGTGGGAGTTGGTGGAGCGGCTCCAGGAAGAGCCGTTGTCGCCGCAGCTTTCGCAGCAGGCCGTGGGCGAGTACCTCCAGCTCTATGTGGAGGGCAAGAAGTTCGCGCCCAATACGGTGCCCAACGTCTTGGATTCCAAAGATTTTGAAGTGGAGATGTACCTCTTTGACACCTGGGTGGAGCTCCACGAGGACCAGTTGATGGAGAAGATCTACGGCTTCGACTGGTGGATGCACGTCTATGAGAAGTGGCGCGAGGGAGAAGGGGCCAAGCACATGGAGCAGAGCCTGAAAAATCAGGTCAAGCAGCATAGTTCCACTACGGTGCACTAAGGGAGGACAGGGTGCTTGCGCACGGCGGTGCGGTCCACGCCGCGGCTCGGGCCTTGGGATGCGGGGTGGGGCAGATCCTGGACTTCTCCGCCAGCATCAACCCGTTGGGGCCGCCTTCGTGGCTGCGGGCCGTGGTGGCGCGCAGCCTCGATGCGGTGCAGCACTACCCCTGGCCGCGGGCGGAGCCCGTGCGCGAGGCGGCGTCACGGCGCTACGGCGTGGACGAGGCGCGCCTGGTGGTGGGGGCGGGCGCTTCGGAGCTGGTGTTCGCCGTGCCCCGGGTGGCTGGGCTTGGCCGTGCTGTGATTCCGGTGCCGTGCTACAGCGACTACCCCCGGGCTGCGGCGGCTGCGGGCATGACGGTGGAGTTGGTGCCGCCGGGGCCGGGGCTGGCGGTGGATCTTGCGGCCGTGGAGCGGGCGCTGGTGGCGGGTCCGGCCTTGGTGATGCTGGGGCATCCGGGAAACCCCGTGGGGCTGCCTTTGCCGGTGCCGGCCGTGACGGCCCTTGCCGCGCGGCACCCGGCGAGCCTGTTCGTGGTGGACGAGGCCTTTGCCGACTTCCTGCCCCCGCACACGCCGCGGTTGGTGGCCGGTGGCCAGGCCAACGTGGTCGTCCTCGTATCCCTCACCAAGATGTACGCCATCCCGGCCTTGCGGGTGGGGCTTGCAGCAGCGGACCCGGAAATCGTCCGCCGCCTTGAAGCGGTGCTGCCTCCGTGGAACGTCTGCGGCCCGGCCCAGGCTGTGGCCCAGGCGGCCCTGGACGACGTCGCTTTTGCCGAGGACTCGGCGCGTACGCTGGCCTGGTGGCGGCAGGATTTGGTGGAGCAGCTCACGCGCCGTCTTCACTGGCGGGTGTACGCAGGACAGGCCAATTACGTGCTCTGCGAACTTGCCACAGACGCCCGGCCCGTGGTGCAGCACCTGGCCGCCCAAGGCATCCTGATCCGCGGCTGCGGTACCGTCCCCGGCCTGGATCACCGGTTTGTGCGCCTGGCCGTGCGCCGCCCCGAAGACCACGCCCGGCTGGTGGAGGCGCTGGAGTGCTGCGCTGGGGTGCGCCGCCCGGGGCGCGTGCGCCGCACCCCGGCCCTCATGGTGGCGGGCTGTTCGTCCGATGCGGGAAAGAGCCTGCTGGTGGCCGGGCTCTGCCGGGTGTTGTGGCAGGATGGGGTGCGGGTGGTCCCCTTCAAGGCCCAGAACATGAGCCTCAATTCCGCGGTCACCCCGGATGGCGGCGAGATGGGCCGGGCCCAGGCCCTGCAGGCGGCAGCGTGCGGCCGCACGCCGGACGTGCGCATGAACCCGGTGCTCCTCAAGCCGCGTACGGATACGGGTTCCCAGGTGATGGTCTTGGGCAAACCCTGGGCGGATCTGGACGTGGCCGGCTACCACCGGGCCAAGGAGAAACTCTGGCCCGTGATCACCGATGCCTATGCCCGTTTGGCTGCCGAGGCCGAGGCCGTGCTACTCGAAGGCGCCGGCAGCATCGCCGAGGTGAACCTCAAGGCCCACGATGTGGTCAACCTGCGCATGGCCCGGCACGCAGGCGCCTTAGTGCTCGTGGTGGGCGACATCGACCGCGGCGGGGTCTTTGCGTCCTTCGTGGGCACTATGGAGGTGCTCGAACCGTGGGAGCGCGCCCTGGTCGCCGGCTTTGTGGTGAACAAGTTTCGCGGCAGGCAGGACCTTCTTCTCCCGGCCATGGACTACGTGGAGCGTTTTACCGGGCGGCCGGTGTGGGGGGTGGTCCCCTACCTGGACCGCGTGGGGCTTCCGGACGAAGACTCGGTGGCCTTCAAGGCGGCGGCTGCGATGCATGGCGCAGGTCCGGTCACCGTGGCGGTGGTGGATCTGCCGCGCATCGCCAATGTCACGGATGTGGATCCCTTGCGGCTGGAGCCCGATGTGCGGGTGGTGCGGGCCCGCACCCCGGAAGACCTGGAGGGGGCGTGCGTCATCATCCTGCCGGGCTCACGCAGCGTGGCCCAGGATTTGGAGTTCCTCCATGCTTCCGGTCTGGCCGCGGCCCTGCAGCAGGCGGTACGCCGCGGTGTGGAGATCATTGGCATTTGCGGGGGGCTGCAGATGCTGGGGACCGCCATCGCGGACCCCGAGGGCGTGGAGAGCCGCCTCCCGGCCCGGCCCTTGGGGCTGCTTGCCGTGGAGACGGTGTTTGCCCCTGCCAAGGAGCTGGTGGCCACCGCCGCCCGCCACCTGCCCAGCGGCCTGGAGCTCTGCGGCTACGAAATCCACCACGGCCGCACCCGGCCGCTGGGGGAAGTGACGCCGGTGGTGGTGCGGCCGGACGGCACCGTCATCGGCTGGGGGCACGAGCGGGTGTGGGGCACGTATCTCCACGGCCTCTTCGACGCCGACCCCTTCCGCTGGCATCTGGTGGATGGCTGGCGCGCTCGTTTGGGGCTTGCGCCCCGCGGGCCAGGGGCGGTGTACGACGTGAACGCCGCCCTGGACCGCTTGGCGCAGGTGCTTCGTCAAAGTCTGCCCATGGAGCGGGTGTACGCCGCCTTGGAGCGCTCGGCTACCACACGGTGCGTACCTTGACGCCGTGTTGGGCCATGACCTCCTTACACTGGGCGATGGTGTATTCGCCGTAGTGCACGATGGAGGCAATGAGGGCCGCCGAGGCCCGGCCTTGGGTCACGGCTGCGGCCATGTGCTCCGGGGTCCCGGCCCCGCCTGAGGCGATGACCGGGATGCGCACGGCATCGGCGATCCTGCGGGTGAGGGTGAGCTCGTAGCCATCCTTGGTGCCGTCGGCGTCGATGGAATTGACGCACAGCTCGCCTGCCCCCAGGCGTTCGGCCTCCTGGGCCCACCACAGGGCGTCGATGCCGGTGCGTTTGCGTCCGCCGTGGATGACGATCTCATAGCCGGACGGGATTTCTGGGGTCGCCGGCACCCGCAGGACGTCCATGCCCACCACGATGCATTGGGACCCGAAGGCCGCGGCCCCTTCGCCGATGATGGCCGGATTTTTCACCGCCGCGGAGTTCACGGACACCTTCTCGGCCCCGGCCAGGAGCACATCGCGCATCTGCGCCACGGTGCTGATGCCGCCGCCTACGGAGAAGGGGATGAAGATCTGCGCCGCCACCTGCTCCACCACCCGCAGCATGATGCCCCGGCCCTCGTGGGAGGCGGTGATATCGTAGAAGACGATCTCGTCCGCGCCTTCTTCGTAGTAGCGGCGGGCGGTTTCCACAGGGTCGCCGATGTCCACGTTGCCTTGGAAGCGCACCCCTTTGGTGAGCTTGCCGTCGCGCACGTCCAGACAGGGGATGACGCGCTTACTGAGCATGGGAGACCTCCTGGCAGTAGGCAAAGAAGTTGGAGAGCAGGGTGAGGCCAGGGCGGCCGCTTTTTTCCGGATGGAATTGCACGGACCACAACCCGTCTTTGCCGTGCACGGAGCAGAAATCGAGGCCGTAGTGGGTCATGCCGATGACGTAGCGGCTCTCGGGTACCGGATAGTAGGAATGCACGAAGTAGAATTCGCTGGCCGGATCGATGCCGTCAAAGAGCCGGCAGGGTTGGGTGAGGCGCACCGTGTTCCATCCCATGTGCGGGATGGCGATGGGATGTCCGTCTTCGTCGGTCAAGCTGGGGTCGAAGCGCTGGCAGCGGCCGGGGATGATCCCCAGGGTCGTGGTTTGGTTCTCTTCGCTGGCCGCAAGGACGATCTGACACCCCAGGCAGATGCCCAAAAGGGGTTTGCCGGCAGCGACCAGGTCCTTGAGCAGGTCGCCTAGGCCCGTGGCCGTGAGGTGGGCCATGGCCGAGCCCGCAGCGCCCACTCCAGGGAAGATGACGCCCTGGGCGGCGCGAAGCGTACTCGGATCGGCGGTGACGGTGCAGGGGATGCCGAGATGGTCCAAGGCGCGGCGCACACTGGTGAGGTTGCCGGCCTGGTAGTCGAGGATGGCGAGCATGGTTCCTCCTGAGAAGAAGCGCGGATAGGAAAGCGTTCTGGCGAAAAACAGCGTATAGTCCAGGAGGCGTGCAAATCCAAGTCCTCCCGCACGCCTTCCCCCGGGAGGTGCTTGACAAGGTGCCTGGGGTGCAGAAATCCGCATACGGCGCGGCCTGTGGCAGCCGCTGCATCCGGCTGGGGCACGGCGCGTTTGATGGGCATGTACCCAATCGGAATACGAGGAGAAACCAATGGGACGGTGTTGTGGAGGCAGCTGCGCCATCGATGCCCTGCATCAGCGGCAACGGGGGACGTTGCTCATGGTGCTCGGCATCAATGCATTGATGTTTTTGGTGATCTTGGTCGCAGCGCTGTATGGGAAATCCACCGCGCTCCTGGCCGACAGCCTGGATAATCTTGGCGATGCGGTGACCTACGCCCTCAGTCTGTACGCGGTTTCCCGCAGCAATACCACCAAGGCCAAGGTCGCCCTCTTCAAGGGGATGCTCATTTTCGGGGCTGCGAGCGCGGTGCTCGCCCAGGTACTGTACAAGCTTTTTGTCCCCACGGTCCCCATCTTCGAGGTGATGGGCGCATTCAGCGTCCTCGGGCTGCTGGCCAATGCGGTGTGTCTGTATCTTTTGTGGCGGCACCGCCATGAAGACATCAACATGAGCTCGGTGTGGGAGTGCTCGCGCAATGATATCGTCTCCAACATTTCGGTATTCGTCGCGGCCGGAGGGGTGTGGCTCACTGGATCCAAGTGGCCCGATATTCTTGTGGCTTCCGGGCTTGTGTGGTTCCTTTTGCGTTCGGCGCTGCGTGTGATCGTCGGGGCGCGGGCGGCCCTGCGTTCCGAAAATTCGTAGAGTTCCCAACCGGGGCGCGGGTGTGCTTTGGGGTACGCCTTGGGGCCTTGAGGTGCTTTCATGGGGGGAGTCATGTCGACTAGGTATGCGCGTATCGGGCTGGTTTTTTGGGTGGCCATGCCCTTTGTGGCCGGCTGGATTGGCTCGCGCTTTGTCCCTGGCCCGTGGTACGCCGAACTTATCAAACCCAGTTGGACCCCGCCGGATGCGGTCTTTGGCCCGGTGTGGTCGCTGCTCTACCTGCTGATGGGGATCGCCGCCTGGCTGGTGTGGCGGGAGGCGGGATTCGCAGCGGCACGCGTGGCCTTGGGGCTTTTTGAGTTTCAGCTCGTCCTCAATGCCCTGTGGTCATATCTCTTTTTTGGACTGCACCGGCCGGATCTTGCGTTGGTGGACATTGTGCTGCTGTGGCTCGCCATTGTGGCGACCATGATCGCCTTCTGGAAGATTCGTCCGCTGGCCGCGTGGCTGCTTGCGCCGTATTGGGCTTGGGTGAGCTTTGCCGCGGTGCTCAATGGGCAGCTCTGGCGCCTCAACAGCTAAGGCGGGGGCCCGCAAGATTTCGCGTCCGGGTGGGACGCCAACATACCATGGAGGATGGATGATCATTGTCACCGGCGGGGCCGGATTTTTGGGAAGCGCCATTGTGTGGGGACTCAACCGTCGCGGGGTGGATGACATCCTGGTGGTGGACAATTTGGGGTGCACGGAAAAATGGAAAAATCTCGTGGGATTGCGCTACCGGGACTATGTCCACAAAGACGAATTCGCCCAAAGGCTGCGGAACTCCCCGTGGGCCGAGCCGGTGGAGGCCGTCATCCACATGGGCGCCTGTTCTTCCACTACCGAGCGGGACGCCGATTATTTGATGCGCAACAACGTGGAGTATTCCAAACTCGTGTGCCGCTTTGCCCTCGAGCAGGGGGCGCGCTTCGTGTACGCCAGCTCTGCCGCCACCTACGGAGACGGCGGCCTCGGCTTCGAGGATGACGACGCCCTGCTCGACCGTTTGAGTCCCCTCAACATGTATGGCTATTCCAAGCACCTCTTTGACCTCTGGGTGCGGGAGGAGGGGCTGTTGGATGCTGTGGCGGGCCTCAAGTTCTTCAACGTCTTTGGGCCCAACGAGTACCACAAAGGGGAGATGCGCTCGGTGGTGTGCAAGGCCGTGGCGGAGATCGCGGCCACGGACGAGCTCCGGCTTTTCTGTTCTCACCGGCCCGACTACGCCCACGGCGAGCAGCAGCGCGACTTCGTCTATGTAGAGGACTGCGTGGAGGTGGTCTTGTGGTTGCTGGAAAACACCGCCGTGGGCGGCATCTTCAATGTGGGCACCGGCCGGTCCCGCACCTGGAACGACCTGGCCCGGGCGGTGTTTGCCGCCATGGGGCGGGAGCCGCGCATTCGCTACATCCCTATGCCTGAGGCGATTCGCGAGAAATATCAGTATTATACTTGCGCAAGCATGGCCAAGCTGCGCTCCCGGGGCTGCACGGTGCCGTTTCGGTCCCTGGAGGAGGCGGTGACCCGCTATGTGCAGGATTTTCTGCTCCAGGGACCGGCGTACTTGCGTTCGCGCTAGGCCGGGCGTGCTGCGTTCTCAGGTCGCAAAAAGCGCCCGGTGATGGACGCGGGGTTGGCGGCCAGCTCCTCGGGCGTGCCCTGGGCGATGATGCGGCCGCCGTTCTCTCCGCCTCCGGGGCCGAGGTCGATGACGTGGTCCGCGGCGGCCACCACGTCCAGGTTGTGTTCGATGACGATGACCGAGGCCCCGCGGTCCACCAGGGTCTGGAGCACGCCAATGAGCTTGCCCACCTCATGGATGTGCAGCCCCGTGGTGGGTTCATCGAGGATGTACAGGGTGCCGGGGAGGCTGCGCTTGCCCAGCTCCCGGGAGAGCTTGATGCGTTGGGCCTCGCCGCCGGAGAGGGTGGTGGCCGATTGTCCAAGGCGCAGGTACTCCAGGCCCACTTCCTCCAAGATCCCCAATTTGCGGCTGAGTGCACTGTGGCCGGCGAAGAACTCCTTGGCCTCGGCCACGCTCATCTCGAGCACCTCGGCGATGGATTTGCCCCGGTAGAGGATGTCCAGGGTCTCGCGGTTGTAGCGTTTGCCGCCGCACACCTCGCAGGTGACGAAGATGTCCGGGAGAAAATGCATCTCCACCCGGATCTGGCCGTCACCCTGGCAGGCCTCGCAGCGGCCGCCGCGTACGTTGAAGCTGAAACGTCCCGGCGCGTAGCCGCGCTTTTTGGCCTCTTTGGTGCCGGCGAACAGGGCGCGGATGTCGTCAAAGACCTTGGTGTAGGTGGCGGGGTTGGAGCGCGGGGTGCGGCCGATGGGGGTTTGGTCGATGATGACCAACCGCTCCACGGCCTCGGCCCCTTCCATGCCGCCGATATGTCCCGGGGAGTCCACCTTCAGGCCGTGGCGCAGCGCCAGGTGCTTGGAGAGGGAGTCGATCACCAGCGAACTCTTGCCGGACCCGGATACCCCGGTGACGCACACCAGGTTGCCGAGGGGAAAAGCGCAGTCGATGCCTTGGAGGTTGTTGGTGGTCACCTGCCGCAGGGTGATCTGCCCTGTAGGGCGGCGGCGTGTGGTGGGCCGGGGGATGGTGAGCTCGCCGCGCAGGTACTTGCCGGTGAGGGTCGCCGCCTCGGCCACCAGCGTCTGGGGCGGGCCGGCAAAGACGATTTCTCCACCCAGAAGGCCGGAACCCGGCCCCAGCTCGATGACGTGGTCGGCGGCGCGGATGGTGGCTTCGTCGTGCTCCACCACCAATACGGTGTTGCCCCGGCTCTGGAGGCTGCGCAGGGTGGCGATGAGGCGTTCGTTGTCGCGGGGATGCAGCCCGATGCTCGGCTCGTCGAGCACGTAGGTCACTCCCACCAGGCCGGAGCCCAATTGTCCGGCCAGGCGGATGCGCTGCGCCTCGCCCCCGGAAAGGGTGCTCATGGAGCGCGACAGGGTGAGATAGTCGAGCCCCACGGCGGCGAGAAAACCGAGGCGGTGGCGCAGTTCTTTCACCAGGGGCTCGGCGATGGGCTGTTTGCCGGGTGCGGGGGAGTAGGCGTCGAGCCAGGTACGGGCGCGCTCCACGGGCAGGCAGCAGAAGTCGAAGATGGAGAGGTGGTCTACGAGCACGGCCAGGGCCTCGGGCCGGAGGCGGGCGCCGTTGCATGCCGGGCAGGTGGTGCTTTGCCGAAAGCGGGAGAGTTCATCGCGCCAGATGCCGCCCAGGTGGTGGCCGCGCTCCAAGAGCGGGACGAGTCCGGTCCAGGCGGATGGGGCGTGGCCGTGGAAGAGGGCCTGCCACGCCTCTGGACTGAGCTGGGAGAGGGGGGTGTTGAGGGTAAACCCCAGGGCGCGGCCGAGGCGTTCCAAATCGGGGCGGATGCGGGAGAGGGCCTTGGGATGGCGCCAGGGGAGCAGGGCGCCGTCGGCGATACTCATGCCGGTATTGGGGGCCATCAGCTGCGGGTCGTAGAATTCGATGCTGCCGATACCGCCGCAGCGCGGGCAGGCCCCTTGGGGGCTGTTGAAGGAAAAGAGCTGCGGGCTCATGGAGGGCAGGCTCACTGCGCAGCGGGGACACACGGCGGTGGCGGAAAAGAGGATGTCTTCGCCTGCCGCGCCGTCGGGGCCCACCGGCTGCACCGCCAGCCGGCCTTCGCCCAGGCGCAAGGCCAGCTCCACCGAGTCCGCCAGGCGGCGGCGCAGATCCGGCCGCAGTACCAGTCGGTCCACCACGGCGTGGATGGTGTGTTTGTGGGTCTTGGAGAGCTCGGGCAGGGGATCGAGGCCCAGGACCTCGCCATTGACCCGCACCCGGGCAAAGCCCTGGCTTTTGAGCTTGCGCAACAGATCGGCGTGGGTGCCTTTCTTGTGTTCCACCAATGGGGCGAGCAGGAGAAAGCGCGTGCCTTCAGGGAGGGCGAGGATGCTGTCCACCATCTGGTCGCTGGTCTGGGCGGTGATGGGGGCGTGGCATTGCGGGCAATGGGGGATGCCCAGGCGGGCCCAGAAGACGCGCAGAAAATCGTAGACCTCGGTCACGGTCCCCACCGTGGAGCGGGGGTTGCGCGACACCGTGGCCTGCTCCAGGGAGATGGCCGGGGTGAGCCCTTCGATGCTGTCCACGTCGGGCTTGTCCATCTGCGGCAGGAATTGGCGGGCATAGGTGGAGAGCGACTCCACGTAGCGGCGCTGGCCTTCGGCGTAGACGATGTCGAAGGCCAGCGTGCTCTTGCCCGAGCCCGACGGTCCGCAAATCACGGTGAGCTGGTCGCGGGGGATGTCGAGGTTGATATTCTTGAGGTTGTGCTGGCGGGCGCCGCGGATCTGGATGCAGGCAGTGTGCATAGGCATGGGGGTTGGGGTTGCGGGACTGCATCCATTAGGCACTGTCCGCGCCTCCGGCAAGGTCTAGGGACGGGGGACTCCCTCCAGCAGGGCGGCGAGACGATGGGTGTAGGTGTGGTGGGCGAGGATGTGCGCCTGCCAGGCAGCGGCAAGCTCGCGCCGCTCGCCTTCGTGCTTGAGGAAGTACTGGGTGCGGCAGACGGCCTGATTGGGGGTGGCGAAAGTCACCGGCGCGGTGAGTTCCCGGGGAAAGAGGCGCATGCCAGGCGTGGCGTCGGAGAGGAGGAATCCGCCGCAGGCCCAGACGTCGAAGTGGCGTTGGGTGAGCCCCTGGGGAAGGAGAAGACTCGTCAGGTTCAGGGTGACGGCCGCCTGGGCATAGGTGTCGGCCAAGGGACCATAGTAGTCCACGGGCGGGAGGATTTGGGCGTGGGGGAGCAGCTCCTGCCAGGCGGCATCGCCCACGACGCTTAAGGGGAGCGCTTGGGCCACGGCTGTCAGCACGCTGGCCCGCCATTGGCGCGAGGCTTCGTCCGCCCCGTGGCCCACGGCGCGGATGGCATGCCCGGGCCAGGGGCGGGGGCGGTTGCACTGCTCCCACCACCAGGAGAGGTCCGGGGCGCGGCAGCAGCTGGCAAGGGCGCGGGCGCGTTGGCGGAGCTTGGCCGGGGCATGGGCGGCGGCGAAAAATGTCTCGGAGCCGGGAAAGCGGGTGCGGCCCACGAAGAGCGCTGCCAGGCAGGGCGGTGCCGTGCGCGGGGCAAAGATGCGGGGGCAGGTGGCCAAAGGGAGAAAGAACGGTCGGCCGCCCATCTCGCGCAGCGGGCGGACAAACCAAGGGTCCGTGACCGCCAGGGGAAGGCTGCGCCAGGCGCGGGTCTTGACCTTGGCGAGCAGGTGAAAGGGATTGTCCACGCACCAGACCACCACCGGGACCTGGGCTGTCTGAAGTATGGCCTGGTTTTCTCCCCAAGGGTCAAGGCCGTGGAAATTGATGGAGAGCACCAGGCGGGGCCGCTCGGCGCCAAGCAGGGCGCGCAGCCTTGGGGCGGGGATCTCTGCCGGAAGCAGGCGGGGGACAAGGCCCAGGGCGTGGGCCGCAGTGGCCAGCTCGTGGCGCACCAGCCCGTGGTCAGGGCCGGGAAGCCAGATGGTGTCTGCAGGTGGGGCGCAGGAGAAGCGGCGTATCCGAGCCAGTACAGGCTGCCAAAAGGAGGGAAAAAGCCGCAGTCCCGGGAGGTAGCTGAGGCGGCGGCAGTCCGGCAGGCGGGCGAGGTCCTGGGGATGGATGCGCTGCCAGGCGGCCGGGATGGCGGCATGCCACGGGCCAGGCATTTGCCGCGTAAGCCCTGGTGCTTCCAGCAGGAATACCTGGGGCGCCGCACCTACGAGGTGCTGGGTTTCGTCGGGATCGGGGCCCACGCCCAGCACGAGCACTGCCGCTCCCGCCCCTTCCCAGGCAAAGCATTGGGGGCCGTCCGCCAGGCTTTGGCTGCGGCCGAGCTCATCTCGAATCTTTACACGATGGGGACGGACTGGCATAAAAACCACTTTCGTGGGGCTGGTCGCCCCAGAGGACAGCATGAAAACCTATCGGGACTATTACTTTCGCAAGGCCAAGGCCGAGCACTATCCCGCCCGTTCCGTATACAAGCTCCAGGAGATGGACAAGGCACTGCGGATCTTGCGTCCGGGGCAACGGGTGCTCGATCTGGGCGCCACCCCTGGTTCCTGGACGCTGTACGCTGCCGAGCGTGTGGGCCCCAAAGGCCAGGTCATCGCCGTGGACCTCAACCCCACGGATACGGTATTTCCGCCTCAAGTATGTTTTCTGGTGACGGATATGCTCGCGCCTGCACCCGAGGTGGAGGGCGTGCTTGCCCAGGCGGCGCCCTTTGCGGTGGTCTTAAGTGATATGGCCCCCAAGACCACAGGCAGCCGTATTACGGATCAGTCCCGATCCTTGGCGCTGGTGGAGGCCGCCTATACGGTGGCCATGCGCTGGCTGGATCGGGGCGGGCATTTTGTGGCCAAGATTTTCGAAGGTCCGGATGCCCCGGCGTTTGTGCGCAGCATCAAACCCTTTTTCGAGCGGGTGAGCTTGTTCAAGCCCAAGAGTTCGCGGTCGGAGAGCAAAGAGATCTTCATCGTGGGCCTGGGGCTGCGCGAGCGGGACCCGCGGTATCTATCCCCCCATCACGAGGAGACCCATGGCAGGACATAGTAAGTGGAAAAACATCCAGCATCGGAAGGGCCGCCAGGACGCCAAACGCGGCAAGATGTTCACCAAGGTGACCAAGGAGATCATCCTGGCCGCGAAAACCGGGGGCGACCCGGAAGCCAACCCGCGCCTGCGCGCCGCCATCGAAGCGGCCAAGGCCGTGAACTTGCCCAAGGACAAGATCGAGACCGCCATCAAGAAAGGTACGGGAGAGCTGGCCAGCGACGCCCTGGAAGAGATCGTGTACGAGGGCTACGGCCCCGGCGGCGTGGCGTTGCTCATCGAGGCAGCCACGGATAACAAGAACCGTACCGTGGCCGACGTGCGCCACATCTTGAGTAAAAACGGCGGCAGCCTGGGCGCGGCCGGTTGCGTGGCCTGGATGTTCGACAAGAAGGGGGTGTTCGAGTTCCCCAAGGACTTGGACGAAGAGACCATCCTGGAGGCCGGACTCGATGCCGGTCTGGAAGACGTGGTCGATGACGGCGACGTATGGCAGGCGCGCTGCGCTCCTGAGGACTTTCCGGCGGTCAAGGCGGCCTTCGAGGCGGCGGGACTGGGTTTTACGAGCGCGGAAATCACCATGATCCCCCAAAACACGGTGGCCTTGGATGAAGAGACGGGCCGCAAGATGCTCAAGCTCTACGACGCCCTGGAAGACCACGACGACGTGCAGAACGTGTACGCCAACTTCGATCTTCCCGATGCGCTCATGGCCGAAATGGAATGAGCGTGGTGGTCATGGGCGTGGACCCTGGTTCCCGCGTCACGGGCTTGGGCGTGGTGGCCGAAGATTCCGGCCAGGTGCGGCTGGTGGCCGCGGACTGCGTGCGCCTGCGTGCGGACTCTCCCACCAGTGAACGGCTGGCTCGGCTTCTGGAGGAGACACGCTCTTGGCTTGAGCGCTACGCCCCTTCGGCGGTGGCGGTGGAGACGGTGTTCACGGCCAAGAGCGCGGCCTCGGCCCTGAAACTTGGCCAGGCGCGCGGGGCCATCCTGGCGGCCTGCGGACTGTGTGGGATCCCGGTCTTTGGGTACGAGCCCACGGTGGTGAAAAAGACCGTCACGGGCTTTGGCCGGGCGGACAAGGAGCAGGTGCGCTTCATGGTGGGGCGGATCGTGGCCGCCCCCGCCACCTGGCCCCTGGACGCCGCCGATGCCTTGGCCGTGGCCGTATGCCATTTGAACCATGGCCGCTTGGCGCGGCTCACCCCTGGTCAGGCCCAGGGCCTTCGGTTATGAGGCGGGCATGATTGCGTGGATCGAAGGCGATGTGGTGTGGCGGGACACGGAGGTATGCGTGGTGCGCACTGCCGCGGGCGTGGGCTATGTCATTACCCCGTCGGCCCGGGCCTGGCGTCTGGTGGGGGCGGAGCGGGCGGCCTTGCCCGTGGCGACAGTGATGCGTGAGGACGCCACCCTCCTTGTTGGCTGCGCCTCCTGGGAGGAGCGCCACACCTTCTTGCAACTCGTGGCGGTCCCTGGACTGGGCCCCAAGACCGCCTTGGCCATGCTCGGGGTGTTTGATCCGGCGGGCCTGGCGGCTGCGGTGGCCCGCGAAGACGTGACCGCCCTGACCCGCGTGCCAGGGATCGGCCCCAAGACCGCCCGTCGCCTGCTGGTGGACCTCAAAGGCCGAGTGCGTTTGCCTGCGGCGGCAGCTGCGGTCCCGGATGCGAGCAGCGCCTTTGCGGACAGCGTGGCGGCCTTGGTCTCTTTGGGCTATGGGGAAGACGAGGCCGCGGCGGCGGTGCGCGCCGTGCTCGCCGCCGACCCTGAGGCAGACGTTTCCCAAACCGTGCGCCAGGCATTGCGGCGCTTTGTGAAGCCTGCATGAAGCCTTCCGACGATCTCCATCTGCGGCCGCGCACCCTCGACGAGTTCATTGGCCAGGACGAGTTGCGCGCCAGCCTGCGCGTGTACCTGCAGGCGGCCCGGGAGCGCGGCGGGGCCCTCGACCACACCCTGTTTTATGGCAATCCGGGGTTGGGCAAGACCACCCTCGCCCAGATCATGGCCAGCGAACTGGGGGTGAATCTCGTATCCACCTCAGGACCGGTTTTGGAGCGCAGCGGCGATCTGGCGGCCATCCTGACGAGCCTTTCCCGGCATGATCTCCTCTTCATCGACGAGATCCATCGCCTGCCGCCAGCAGTGGAGGAAATCCTCTATCAAGCCATGGAGGACTTCAAGCTGGACCTCATTGTCGGTCAAGGGCCGGCGGCGCGCACGGTGAAGATCGATCTGGAACCCTTTACCCTGGTGGGCGCCACCACCCGCCTTGGGCTTTTGAGTTCGCCGCTGCGGGATCGCTTTGGGGTCGTTCTCCGCCTGTCGTTTTATAGTCCTGAAGATTTGGCCCGTATCGTGCTCCGGGCCGCCGCCATCCTCGGCGTGTCGGTGTCGCCGGAAGGGGCCTTGGAGATCGGCCGCCGCGCTCGGGGTACACCGCGGGTGGCGGGCCGGCTTTTGCGCCGTGTGGCCGACTACGCCCAGGTGGCCGGGGCCTGCGTGGTGGACGCCCAGGTGGCGGCCCAAGGCATGGACCTCATGGACGTGGATCCCTTGGGGTTGGATCCCTTGGATCGCCGCATCCTCACGTGCATCATCGACCATTTCGACGGCGGTCCGGTGGGTATCAAGACCATTGCCGCGGCCTGCGCCGAAGAGCCGCGCACCATCGAGGACATTTGCGAGCCGTATTTGATCCAATGTGGCCTCATCCAGCGCACCTCCCGGGGCCGGGTGGCCACGGCCAAGGCCCGGGCCCATGTGGCGCGCTGGCGGCGCGCGTAAGGAGCAGGCAGTATGAAGATTGTGGATCCGTGCTTTGCGTTCATGGCAGTCCCAGAGCCGCAGGTGGCCTTGGGACATTTGGAGGCTGCGGCCCGCACCTGCTACAAGTCCGAGGACAAGATCGCCCCGGGGTCGGCCGAGGCCCTCCTTCGCCGCATCATCCACATGGGGCACGAGAGCGTGCTCGAACATGTGGGCATGACGGTGCGCATCCTCTGCGACCGTGGGGTGAGTCATGAACTGGTGCGCCATCGCCTGTGCTCGTTCAGCCAGGAAAGCACCCGCTACGCCAACTACGCCGGTGCGCGCTTCGGCCGCGAAATCACGGTGATCCGCCCGTTTTTCTGGCAGGACGATGACCAGCGCTACCAACTCTGGATCCAGGCCATGGAGGCGTGCGAGCGCGCCTATCTGGCGCTCATCGATGCAGGCGCGTCTGCCCAAGAGGCGCGATCGGTCCTGCCCCAAAGCCTCAAGACCGAAGTAGTGATGACCGCCAACCTTCGAGAATGGCGACACATTTTCAAGCTGCGCTGTGCCAAGGCCGCTCATCCGCAGATGCGGCAGATCATGCTGCCGCTGCTTCTGGCCTGTGCGGATCGTATTCCCGTGGTGTTCGACGACCTGGCGAGCGAATTTCGGGAGGCTGCCGCCGCCTTGGGTGGAGTCGCCGCTCGGTGCCTGTAGCCGGCGCGGTCTGCGTGTCCGAGGGCCATGGGGGAAATCCTCCATGGCCCTTTATTGTTGGAAAAAGCTCCCAGTAGCGCCTCATTTGGAAAAACGACCCAAAACGTATGGATTTTCGTCCATGACACCAAGGCCTCTCGCCGCCTTGGAGAGAGGCGGGCTTGAGAGATTTTTTTTGAAATCTCTAAAAAATAATAGATTTTAGTATGATATCAAATGGTAGATGGCGCGCGGTCTCTGCAGTGTTGATGGGCGGGGATAGTGCATCAAAATGAAAAATCGAGAAAAAAGTCAAAAAACGAAGAAAAAAAATCATGCTACTGTGGATATTTTTGCCGCCCTTGAGGATGCCCCTGGCGGAAACCCGCTGGTGGTGCGGGGTTGCCATGGGGTGCGGGGGGGCGGCTTGATCGCTGGAAAAGCAATTATTTTTTTTTATTTCAAATGGTTATCCTGTAGAGAACCTCGTGAAGGAAGCCCATCCATCAGGGGGCGGTGGAGTTTGCGGTGTGCGCGGCAAGGGGACTACACGCCAGCCCCATGATGGACGCATGGGAACGCGTGGTCGCCCGGGTCGCTCAGTGCATCCCGCCGGGCATGATGCAACTTTGGGTGCGGCCCCTTTCGGGCATGGTGGTGGACGACACCTTGGTGGTGCGCGCCCCCAACCAGTTTGTGCGCGATTGGGTGGAAAAGCGCCTGCGCGCAACCTTTGAGGATGCCGCTGAAGCCGAGTTGGGCTTTCGCCCGCGCCTGGATTTGGGGGTGGTCGAAGAGACCTCGCGCCCGCTGGCCGCTTCCCGGCAATTGGTGCTGCCAACGCCCACTGCCGCCCCGCCTGTATCCACGGTAGCGTTTCGCCATGGATTCGATGACTTCGTGGTGGGGCCGTGCAATCAGTTGGCATACGCTGCGGCCCAAGGCTTTTGCCGGGGGGATGCCGGGGTGGAGCAGATGCTGCTCTGCGCGGCTCCAGGGCTTGGCAAAACGCACCTGGCCCAGGCCATTGGCGCCGAAATCGCCCGGCATACGGGCCAGCGGCAGGTGCGCGTCTGTTATGTGAGCGCCGAGGAGTTCGTGAGCCAATTGGTTGTGGCCATCCGTTCGCGCACCACCGAACAGTTCAAAAACCGGTTCCGCCAGAACGTCGACCTCCTGCTTTTGGAAGACGTGCACTTTTTCCAGGGCAAGGAGAAGATGCAGGATGAATTGGTGAGCACTTTGGACTGTTTGCGCCAAAGCGGCCGCCAGGTGGTGCTCACGAGTTCGTTTTTGCCCCGGGATCTCAAAGACATGGATGTCCACCTCACCTCCCGGCTCACCCAAGGGTTCTTGGCCACCATGGACCGGCCGGATTACGCCACCCGCCTCGCCATTGTGCAGGACAAAGCCCGGCGGGAGGGGATCACGATGCCCGCCAGTGTGGCCGAGCTCTTGGCCCAGCGCCTCCGCTCCGACGTGCGCCAACTGGAGAGCTGCGTGCGCAATCTCGTGCTGCGCGCCCGGTTGCTTTCCGTGGACATCACCACCGCCCTTGCCTGGGAGATCCTGCGCAATTACGAGATCGACTCCCCCTGCCTGTCGCTGGACGCCATTATTTCGTTCGTGTGTCAGGCCTACGGGATTTCCTTCGACGAACTGTGCTCCCGCAGCCGCAAGCGCGACCGGGTGGTTGCCCGGAACACGGTCTTCTACCTTGCCCGCAAGCATACCGAGCTCTCCTTGGTGGAGATCGGCCGCCGTCTGAATCGGAACCACTCCACGGTCATCAAGGGTATTACCTCCGTAGAGCGGGAGATCGCCCGCCGTACGCCCTTGGGAAATCAAATCGCCCATGCCATTGGCCGTTTGCTCGCCTAGCGTGGGGATTCGCCCTTGATGCCAGGGCGCTCTTTCCGTAGGAGCGCCCCATGGAACGCGTGTTGGGCACTGTGGCCGTGGGATTTCATACCGGCAATCAACGCGCCGAGCTCATGGCCGGTGCGGTGGCTGCGTGGCTTTTGGAGCAGGGATGCCGGGCCTTCGTGGTGGAGACTCGCAAGGAAGAGACCTGCTGCTCTGCTCCTTGGGAGGAGGTGGACCTGCTGCTCACCCTGGGAGGGGATGGCACTATGCTCGGCTTTGCCCGTCGGGTGCTCGAGTTGGGGATCCCCATACTCGGCCTCAATGTGGGCGAAGTGGGGTTTCTCACCGAGCTCACCCCCACGGATTGGCAAACCTGCCTGCCTGCCATTCTTGCAGGAGAATACGAGATCTCTTCGCGCTTGGTGCTCGCCTGCACGGTGCTGCGCCGGGGCGAGGTGGCCCACCAGGGGTATGCGGTCAATGACGTGGTCATCGGCTGTGGGAGCCTCGCCCGAATGATCCGTCTTGATGTCTGGTATGGCGGCGACCACCTCGGGCAGGTGCGCGCTGACGGCCTGATCGTGGCGACACCCACCGGTTCGTCGGGGTACTCCATTTCCGCAGGAGGTCCTCTCGTCTATCCCGAGCTGGATGTCTTCGTCCTCACCCCCATCTGTCCGTTTCTGCACGCCTTTCGTCCCATGGTCCTCCCTTTGGAGGAGGAGATCCGCGTGCATGTGCTCGAGGCCCGCTCCCAGGTCGTGCTGACCCAGGACGGTCAGGTGGGAGTGACGCTCAATCCAGGGGATAATGTATTTGCTTCCCGGGCCAAGCACTCCTTGCGTCTGGTGCGCCCCTTGCACTCCCACTACGCCAGTAAGCTCAAATCCAAAGGATTTTTACGGGGGAACTGATGCCCAAACTTCCAGCGTTCTCCTCGGTGCGTCAATTGCGGTACGGCCAAGATCCGTATCTCGATGGATGGCTCCTGCACTTCATGACGGAGAACAATATCGAGCCCAACGTCAATCCGCAAGAAAATGCAGGCATGGAGCAACTCCGTTTCATGGTAGATATCGATGACGATCAGGTCTTTGCCCCATGTTCGGACCGCATGCTCCACAACCTTCTCAATACCGAACTCACGGAAGAGCTGCGATTGGAGTACCGCGAAAAGTGGCGGACTTTGGTTCACCTGGTACATAGTTTCGTGGAGGACCGTGCTACCCGCAAGAAGATCTACGCCATCTCCCGGCACAAGATTCAGCAGATTTTGAATTTTCCGTTTCTCATCCCTTCGCGCTTTCTCAAGCAGCTGCTCACCATCTTCATGGCGACCAGCGGGTTGCACGATCCCCTGGCGGACGTGAAACAGCACCGAAATGCGCGTGCCCTGGCCTTTACCAAGAGCCCGGCCATGCGCTGGGTGCTGTACACCTGTCCGGATGCGACGCTGGAGTGCACCTCTTTGGACGCCATGCGCTGGCGCTTGGATGCCTTGGAGCTTGGCCGGTTGATTCGATTGTCTCTCTGTGGGGAAATCTGGGCCGATGGCGGAGAAGAGGTCTCTGAAGGGGTGCTCCATTGGGTAACGGCCCCGTGGCCGGAGCTGGAAGCGGTGCTGGAGCGCACTCTGCGCCACGCCCACGGCCTCAAGATCCTCTATCTTGCAGAGGAGAGCGGGGAGATCGTGTTTGATATTCTGGTGATCCGGGCCTTGCTCCGGTTGGGGCACCGGGTGACCTTGTCCGTGAAGGACGGCTTTGCCCTCACCACCCCCACGGTGTGGGACGTGGAGCGGGATCCGAGCCTGGTGGAGCTTTTGCAAGAGGCCATGGTGGTGGACAACCCGCGCCTGACCAAAAACGAACTCCTGCGCCTGCACCGGGAGAACCCCTTCTTGGTCATCGGGGACGGCACGCGGGAGCGTCTCAATCTGTGGCGCACCAGCGTGACCTTTGCCCGCTCCTGGAAGGAAGCGGACCTCATCATTGCCAAGGGTATCCCGCATTTTCGCCGCCTCATCGCCAATTCCCACCAATTTACCCGCGACATCGTCTGCGTGTATGTGGATGAAGGGGGCAATCCCCAAGTGGTATTCAAGGAAAAGTCGCCGCGGGTGACCAAGATTACCGAACCCCAGATCCGCAGCCGGGCAGACTCCATCATCGCGGCCATGCGGGCGGCCCGCGGCCAGGGCAAGCAGGTCATGTTCTACAGCGCCATTATCGGCAGCATCCCGGGCCAGACCAAGACCGCCATTCAGGTGGTCAATACCTTCGTGGCGTATTTACGCTCCAAGTATTCCAATCTCTTTATTATCAATCCTGCGGAGCACTTTGTGGAAGGCATGGATGGGGATGATCTCATGTATATGTGGGAGCGGGTGCAGCGCAGCGGCTATATCGATATCTGGAGATTTCAGACTGTCGAAGACATCGAGAAGAGTTTCGAACTCATGGGGCGCCCGGTTCCTGCGGAGTGGCACGGCAAGGACGCGACCTTTTCCACCGGGTGCACCAAAGAGATGCATATCGCCTTGGATGTTCAGAAAACGCATCCAGAGATGCAGATCATCGGTCCAGACCCCAAGCGTTTTTTCCGCCGCATGGAATATGGGGTGGGGAAGTATTTTGACGCCCGGCTGGCTGGACGGGGCGATCACTAAACCCATGCTGCCACGGGCGTGGAGGTTGGCGCCGGAAGAGTTGCCTCCACATTACCGGAAATGAAGGATAATCCATGACACCAGACGCCTTGTGTGCGGCTTTGGACCAGCTGTGGCAAAGCCAGTTGGAATGGGTCGCCCGGTGGCACCACGAGCCCCCGCAGGACCCTCCTGGGGACGACCTCGTAGCCCTGGGGCTGCGCCAGCATCGGCGGAATTTTGACCTATGGCACGTGGAAGACCGGGCCCGGCGGCGGGACGTCGCGGACGCGGTCATTGCGGCCTGCAAGCGGGAGATCGACGTCCTCAACCAGGAACGTAACGACCTGATGGAGGCCTTGGATCGTTGGTTCGTGGCGGCCATCAGTACGTTTCCTGGCCAGCAGGGGATTTCGCCGCAAACCCCCAGCCACACCGAGACCCTGGGGGCGGCGGTGGACCGGATGTCGGTGCTGAGCTTGAAGATCTATCATATGGAGGCAGAGTGCCGGCGGGTGGACGCCGGGGCGGAGCATGTGGCGCGTTGTGCGGAACGCCACCGGCTCCTCCTGCGTCAGCATGCGGACCTGCGCCAAGCGGTGCTGGCGGCGGTGGAGGATTACGCCTCGGGTCGGCGCCGGCCGCGGGTGTATTTCCAATGCAAGATGTATAACGATCCGAGCCTCAACCCGGAGCTGTACGCGGCCCGGAATGGATAAATGGGGAAAGCATCATGCGCGATTATGAAGTGGTCATCGGCCTGGAAGTCCATGCCCAGCTCAAGACCGAAAGTAAGATTTTTTGCTCCTGTTCCACCCGTTTTGGGCAGGATCCCAATACCAATGTCTGTCCGGTATGCACCGGCATGCCGGGTTCCTTGCCGGTGCTCAACGCCCGGGCCGTGGAATATGCCGTCAAGATGGCCTTGGCCGTGGGCTGCCGGGTGAATCGCAAGTCCCTTTTTGCGCGCAAGAACTACTTTTATCCGGATCTGCCCATGGGGTACCAGATTTCCCAGTACGACCAGCCCCTGGCCGAGCACGGCTGGGTGGAGATCCCTACGGAGGCGGGCCCCAAGCGCATCGGCATCACGCGCATTCACATGGAAAATGACGCGGGCAAGCTCCTGCACACCGACGGCACCTGGTCGCAGGTGGATTTGAACCGCGCCGGGACTCCGCTCATCGAGATCGTGAGCGAACCGGACATGCGCTCTGCCGCCGAGGCGGTGGAGTATCTCAAGGCGCTGCGCTCCATCCTCGTGTATCTCGATATCTGCGACGGCAACATGGAGGAAGGCAGTTTTCGGTGTGACGCCAACGTCTCCATCCGGCCGCGGGGAAGCACCACGTTCGGCACCCGCACCGAGCTTAAGAACATGAACTCCTTCCGTAACGTGGAGCGCGCGATCCTCTACGAGGTGCGGCGCCAGGTGGAGCTCGTGGAAGACGGCGAAGCCGTGGTGCAGGAAACGCGGCTCTTCGATGCGGTCAAGGGAGTCACGCGCTCCATGCGCGGCAAGGAAGAGGCCCACGACTACCGCTATTTTCCCGACCCGGATCTGGTCCCCTTGGTACTCACCGAGGGACAGATCGCGGCGTGGCAGGCGGCCTTGCCGGAATTGCCGGCCCAGCGCCGCGCGCGCTTCATGGATGCCTTGGGGCTTTCGGCGGCGGATGCCGAGGTGCTCACTGCGGAAAAGGCCGTGGCGGATTATTTCGAGGCCGCTTTAGGGCATGGAGTGGATCCCAAGAAGATTGCCAATTGGGTCATGGGCGATCTCTTGCGGGAGCTCAATGACCGTGGGGTGGATATTTCCGCCTGTAGGCTTTCCCCGGCCCATTTCGCCCAGTTGGTGGGGCTGGTGGAGGCCGGCAGCATCAACGCCTCCCAGGCGCGAACGGTATTTCGCGAAGCCTTTGATTCTGGCGAAGAGCCCAAGGCCGTGGTGGAGCGCCTCGGGCTCATGCAAGTCTCGGACGACGCTGCGGTGGAGACTTGGGTGCGCGAAGTGCTTCAGGCCCACCCTGCCGAAGTCCAACGCTTGCGGGCAGGGGAGAAGAAACTCATGGGATTTCTCGTGGGCCAGGTGATGCGCCGCTCTGGCGGCAAGGCCAATCCAGCCAAGGTCAATGCCTGCATTACCCGATGGGTCGGGGAGGAGGGCGCGTGAAACGCTGCGGTTGCCTGTGGACACCCCTTGCGGCGGTCCTGCTGTGGGCATGTGCGGCGCATGCCGCAGGCCCCTTGGAAGCCGTGGATTTGATCAACCGTTCCATCGAGACGCAAAATCCGGCCTTGTTGGAGCGGGCGGTGGATCTGTCGGCGCTCTCCAGCCACGTGGTGGCAGGGGTGGCGCGGCAACTGGCCGCAGACCCCCCGCTTTTGGAGCACGAACCCTTGGCGGTGCTCGTGGCCCGGCTTGTGGGAACGGGTCAGCAGGAAGGCGAGATGCGGCGTGTTTTGGCCGAGGAAGGACGGCGGTATCTGGTGTGGGGGGTGGCAAGCGGGGCCTTTGCCGGACGATCGCATGAAGAGGTCCCCCGCGAAGGCCTTTTGGCCGCGGTGCTGGCCCAAGTGTCTCCGGGGCGCAAGGAACTGCGCGCAGCGCAGGTGGTGGAGGAAGAAGGCGCCTCTTCCGTGGTGGAAGTGGACCTGGTGGATCACGGCACCGGTGCTGTGTATCCGTTGGCCTTGCGTTTGGTCCGATTGAAGGAGGGATGGCGGGTGGTTGCCGTGCTCAACGTGGAATCTCTCGTGGCCCGTATCCGTGCGGAGGCCCGCACTCCGTAGTTGCGTCTTTTTTTTCTTCCACTTTTTCCCACGGGCGCCGGCGATGCACAAAACGCAGGCGCCTTTTCTTTTGGCTTCAAAATCAGGCAGATAAATTTGTGCACACCATTGTGGATATCCACTTTTTCGCCAGAGCCCCTGTAAACAGCCCAGAGCCCCTGTAAACAGCCCAGAGCAACTTGACAAAATCGATTTTTTCCGAAACCATATTTTCATGTTCAACGCAACTTGTCCCTTTTCTTGGTTGTGGTGGTGGCACACGCAGTGTGCCGGGGGAGGGCGTTGACTCGGAGAGGCGATATCCATCGCACACCCAAGCCGCGGCAGAATGATTCTGACCGCGGTTTTTTTGTATTTTAAGGAGGTCGATATGCGTCAGTTTTCTGGGTTTTTTGGCCCTTACGGCGGGCAATTCGTCCCAGAGCCAGTGAAGTCCATGCTGGATGAGTTGGATCATGCATTCCAAAAGTATCGCAATGATCCGGAGTTTTTCGATGAGTACCAATACTACTTGCGTCAATATGCAGGAAGACCCAATCCTTTGTATTTTTGCGCCAATCTTACCCGCCATCTTGGCGGAGCGAAAATATACCTGAAGCGGGAAGATCTGAACCACCTGGGGGCGCATAAGATCAACAATACCATCGGACAGATTTTGCTGGCAAAGCGTATGGGCAAGAAAAAGATCATTGCGGAGACCGGGGCTGGACAGCATGGCGTGGCCACGGCCGCCACGGCCGCGCTCATGGGGATGGAATGCACCATTTACATGGGCGCGGTGGATGTGGAGCGGCAGCGGCTCAACGTCTTCCGCATGGAGATGATGGGGGCCCGGGTAGTTCCGGCCCAAAGCGGGCAGAAAACCCTCAAGGAGGCCGTGGACGAGGCCATCGAGGCCTGGGTGCGGGAAGGCGATGCGTTCTATCTTCTCGGGTCTGCCGTGGGCCCGCATCCCTATCCCCTCATGGTGCGCGAGTTCCAGGCCGTAGTGGGGCGTGAGGCCCGGGAGCAGATCCTCGCGCAGGAAGGCCGTCTGCCCGATGCCTGCATTGCCTGTGTGGGCGGCGGCTCCAATGCCATTGGACTGTTTTCCGGGTTCATGGACGATACGGAGGTCCGGCTCATCGGTGTCGAGCCCGCGGGCCGTGGTCTGGAGTACGGGCAGCATGCGGCGACCCTGTGTCTGGGCGAGCCGGGCACCATGCATGGTTTTTACTCGTACATGCTCAAGGATGCCTCCGGGGGACCCGCAGAAGTGTACTCCATCTCCGCAGGTCTGGATTACCCCAGCGTGGGCCCGGAGCATGCCTATCTCAAGGACTCTGGCCGGGCGCAGTACGTGTACGCCAGCGATCAGGAAGCCGTGGACGCCTTTTTCCTGCTCTCGCGCCTGGAGGGGATCATCCCTGCCCTGGAGTCCGCCCACGCCCTTGCCCATGCCGTGGCCGTGGCGCCGACTCTGCCTCGGGACGCGGTTTTGGTGGTCAATCTGTCGGGTCGTGGGGATAAGGATGTGGAGCAGGTGGAGCGCTTGGTGCGTCAGGGGGAACTTCGCATCCCCTCCCTGTGAGCCAATAAAAAACCCGACGGCCGGGGAGGACCGGCCGTCGGGGAAGCATTGGTGCAGGGCCGTTAGTTGTCTTCTGGCCGCAGGATGGTCTTGTCCAGCAGGATGACCACGCCGATGAGGGCGGCCACGAAAAGCAGGAAGGAAAAGAACCCAAACCCACCGCTTTTGGCCTCGGGTGCCGTGGCGGTGCCGTGGGCGTCTTTGGCCTCTGCATGGGCGCCGCTCTCGGCGTTTTGCGCATGCGCAGCGGAAGCTGCGGGCGTGGCTTCATTCTGGTGCGGGGCTGCGGCGTGCTCCTGGGTGTCGGCAGCGTGCCCGTCACCTCCCGCATGGGAAGCCGTGGGCGCCGCAGCGAGCAGGGCGGCCTGGTTGGGGTGTTCTCCCAAAAAGCGCACTGCTCCGGAGGCGATGTCGTAGATCGCCCCCACAACCGCGGTTTTCCCCTGGGCCACCCGGGCGGCAATGGCGGGGCTGCGCTTCAAGATGTCTTCGATGGCCTGCCACACATTGGCCTCGATGACGGCGTCGATGAGGGCGCCTCCCTCAAGGTCGGGATGGGCATGGCGGGTGGTTTCCAGGGCAGGGATGATGTTGTCCACCAATTGCGCAATGGCGCCGTGCACTTCCGCCCCGGTGGTCACTGCAGTGACCGCGCCGCAATGGGTGTGGCCCAGGACGACGAGCACCGGGGTGCCCAGGTGGTCCACGCCGTATTCCATGGAGCCGATCTCATCGGTGTCCGCCACATTGCCGGCGACTTTGATGACAAAGAGGTCGCCAATGCCCTGATCGAACACGATCTCCACAGGCACTCGGGAGTCCGAGCACGCAAGGACCGTGGCAAAGGGCTTCTGCCCCAGGGTCGAAGTGACCAGTCGACGGGCGGTATCCCGGTTGGGATGGATGCTGCGGCCCTCCTGGAAACGGGCATTGCCTTCCTGAAGACGCTGCAGGGCCATGGCCGGGGAACTGCCTTCGCCATCCGCAGAGGCCCAGAGGCAAGCGGGCATGGCAAGCAGCGCCAGGGCCAGAAGGAGTACAGAGAAACGGTGCATGAGGGTCTCCTTAGCAAGGGGTGGAATTTGTGAAAAAGGTGGCATGCCCCCTACTCAAGACGGTCGCCTTTTTCAAGAGAGGCCCAGGCAGCGCAGAGCGCTTCTTGGTAGGCTTCGATGGCGTCTCGGTGATGATGGGCCCAGACTTCGCTCCCGCACTCCGTGCAGGTAATACGGGCAGCGGCTCAGGGGCCGGAGAGGGAGGCGCGGCCCTGGCACACAGGGCAGACGATATACACCGGTTCCATGCCGGCACGGATAGTCTTCTTCCTGAGCATTGCCAAGCTTGCGGGGCAGAAACTGGTCTTTTATGGAAAGCTCGCAAACAGCAAGGGGGTGACGTATGGCTTGTCGGTTCTGGTGGGTGCTGGGCGTGATGCTGGTCGCCACAAATGGCTGGGGTGCGATGCTTCGCTTCCCGGTGAGTGCCAATGCAACGCCTCCGGCGCCGATGGCGTCTTCCGTGCCCCCGCCGGCTTCGGCAGGGCAAGAGCAGTCGGCATCGGCGTTCCCCCCACCTCTGCCTGCTCTTCCCCCGGCTCCCCTCTCGGCCCCGCAGCAGGAATCTTCGTCCGCCCCGGCCCCTTCCTTTGCCCCGCCGCCTGCAGAGCCCAAGCCCCTGGTGTCCGAGAAACCGCTCCCCCGGGAAACGACGACCTCCGAGGCACGCAATGCCTCGTCTGCTGCCGCCTTAGCACATCCCGAGGACGCTGTTTCGGACAATGCCACGGCCGCTGCGCAAAAACCTTCCCCCAAACCGATTCCGTCCTCGCCGCCGGCGGTTTCGTCCGCTTCCCCCCAGGTGCTGTATGATGCCGCCATGAAGGCCTACCAGGCCAGACGCTACGCTGCGGCACGAAAGACCTGGCAGCAGTTGCTTGCCCGGCATGGTGCTGCTTCGCTGGTTCCCAATGCTCGGTATTGGATTGGCGAAACCTGGTATGCTCAGGGCCGGCTCATGCAGGCCATCTGGGCGTGGGAGGAGGTGCTGCGTCTGCACCCGCGCCACGCCAAGGCGTCGGATGCTTTGTTCAAGATCGCCCTTTCCTGGCATCGTCTGGGCAAGACGCAGGTGGCCCGCACCCTATGGCAGCGGGTGATGACAGAATACCCAGGGACGCCGGCTGCACAGCTCGCCCGGCAGCGGGTGGCGGGGTCGTGATGGATGCGGTGACCGCGTCTTTGGCCCTGCGTCACACCCCTGGGCTTGGGCCGCGCACCTGGAAACGGCTCTTGGCGGCCTACGGCTCGGCCCAGGCTGCGGTCGAGGATTGGCGGCATTGGGCGGAGCGCCGTTTGACCTCGGCGGCGGTGGCGCAGTCCTTTGGCGCTGCCACCTGGCGCGAGGCCGTACACACGGAGATGCAGGCGGCACGGCGTCTTTCGGCCCGGATCGTCCTGTGGAGCGACGAGGTCTATCCTCCGCTTTTGCGTGCGATCGCCGACCCGCCCATCCTGCTGTACGTTCTGGGGCGTGGCGAGCTGCTTGGGGGCCCATGTGTGGCGGTGGTGGGCTCTCGCCGTCCTTCACGCTATGGGCTTGATATGGCCCAGAGTATTGCTCGGGATCTGGCTCGGGCCGGGGTATGCGTGGTGTCGGGCCTGGCGGTGGGCATCGACCGCGCGGCGCATCTGAGTGCTTTGGCGGAGGTGGGCAGCTCGTGTGCGGTGCTCGGTACCGGCATGGACCTGGTGTATCCCGCCAAGCACCGCGATCTGTGGCAGCGTTTGGCCCAAGACGGAGTGCTCGTCACGGAGTTCGCCCCAGGCACGCGACCGGAGGGACGCAATTTTCCGTACCGCAACCGCATCATCAGCGGCATGAGCCTTGGCGTGGTGGTGATTGAGGCAGCGCTGCGAAGCGGCACCGCAGTCACAGCGGCGTTGGCGCTGACCCAGGGGCGCGAGGTGTTCGTCGTCCCTGGTCCGGTAACGGCAGACACGTTTCACGGCTCCCACCAACTGCTTCGCGACGGTGCCACTTTGGTACAAAGCGGGGCGGACGTGCTCCGTGAATTGGCAGCGCCACTGCGGCGGTACGCCGGGGATCTTCCTGTCCGTACTCCAGAGCCTGGGGCCGTATCTCCTTCTCCTGCGCCGTCTTCTGCATCTCCGCCCCCCGTATTCCCCTCCGAAGATGCCCGCACGGTGTGGCAATGCCTGCATCCCGAAGAGCCCCGGCATGTGGACGCCGTGGCCCAGACCTTGGGCTGGGACGCGGGCCGGGTGAGCGCGGCGCTCCTTCTTTTGGAGATGGAAGGCCTTGTGCGCCAAACTCCGGGCATGTACTATACGGCATTGCGGGGTTGATGGAGGGACTATGCGCAAAATTGCCCTTGATGCCGCCGAAGAAGGCATGGTCTTGGCAAAGCCCGTAACCCGGGACAATGGCATGGTGCTCGTGGCTGCGGGCACGGCCGTGACTGCGGCGCTGCTCGATCGGCTGCGGCGCATGGGGATTGACCGGATCGTGGTGGAAGGCGACGAGCCCGGGGCTGCGTCCGTGGACGCGGCAAGCCGCTTGGCGCGGCTCGATCATCTCTTTCGCGGGTTTGGCGACAATGCGTTCATGATGAAGATCAAGGCCATGATCGCCCGCCGCATCACGAGCAAGGCCCAGGCCGCTGCCGCGCAAGGAGGAGAAGATGCCGGAAACGGATCTGCGCACGGAGTATAAAGGCCGCATCCTGGCGGTGAAAGACCTGCCTTCGCTCCCCTCGGTGCTGGAAGAGGTGAATGCCCTGGTGGAGAACCCGCATTCGTCCACCGAGCAGATCAGCAAGGTCATTGCCAAGGACCAGGTGCTTTCGGCCAAGGTCCTCAAGATGGTCAATTCGCCGGTGTACGGCTTTCCGGGACGCATCGGATCCATCCAGCACGCCTTGGTGCTTTTGGGGTTCAACGTCATTCGCGGCATCATCATCAGCACTACTGTGTTCGACGCCATGAATACCGCCATGGTAGGGCTCTGGGAGCATAGCCAAGGTTGCGCTCTTGTGAGTTCCACCATTGCCCGCGCTCTTGGATGCAAGGATCCGGAAGAGTATGCTGTTGTAGGACTCCTGCACGATATTGGTAAAGTGGTGGTTGCCGTGCAAATGCCCGAGGCCAAGGAGGAGATCGATATTGCGGTACGGGAGCGCGACATGCGCTACATCGATGCCGAAAAACATGTCTTGGGTTTTTCCCATGACCGCGTAAATCTCTGGTTATGTAATCATTGGAATTTGCCGCCCAATATCAAAGAAGGGCTTGCCTATCATCACAAGCCCATGAGTGCGGAACTCTATCCCAAGACCGCCCAGATAGTGCACTTGGCGGATTTTCTCACCCGGCTCTACGAAGTGGGAAGCGGCGGCGACGATCAGGTGAGTGCGCTCGATCCACACGTGCTGCGGGCCTTGGGCATTACCGCTGCCTTGTGGGAGCGCATTCTTGACGATGTGGAAGCGGCCTTTGCCGATCTCTAAGCCATGACACGGCCACGGCACTTTTTTCTTTTGAGCGCACAGCCAGGCTTGGTGCAGCTCGTCCTGAGCGTGTGGCCGGAGGAGATGGTGCGCTGGACGGTGTTCGCACGCGGCCGCGATGCCCTGGAGGAGCTTTTGACCGCGCCGCCGGATTTGGTGCTCGTGGATGAGCGCTTGCCGGACATGTCCGGGCTGGAGCTGGTGCAGCTTGTCAAAAACGAGAATGTCTACAGGCAGATCCCGGTGGTAGTGATTTTTGGCGGCGCCGAGAGCCTCGCCGGGCTGGATATTGCGGCCCTGGAGGCGGACGATTTTCTCGTGCAGCCCCTCGGGGTGGAGGAGGCCCGCGCCCGGCTCCTCCTTGCCCATGGCCGGGCAGCCCGGGCATTGGACGCCAATCCCCTGACCAAGCTGCCGGGCAATACCTCCATCATCCACCGCATTCAGGACCTTATCGACCGCCGGGAAGACTTCGCCCTGGCGTATGTGGATCTCGATTATTTCAAGGCATTCAACGACAAGTATGGCTTTGCCCGGGGCGATGAAGTCCTGCTTATGACCGCCCGGGTGTTGGTGAATTCGGTGCGTGGGTTGGTGCAGGGCCCGCATTTTGTGGGGCATGTGGGGGGAGACGACTTCGTCTTCATCGTGCCCGAGGCCGAGGTGGAAGGGGTGTGCCAGCGGATCATCGCCCATTTCGACGCCATCGTGCCGTCGTTCTATGATCCCGACGACCGGGAACGGGGCGCCATCCTGTCGGTAGACCGTCAGGGACGGCCGCAGGAGTTTCCCATCATGGCCGTGAGCATTGCCGTGGTCTTCAACCGCGCCGGGCGCCTCAAGCACTTTGGCGAGGCATCGGCAAGGGCCATGGAGCTCAAAAAAATGGCCAAGAAAGATCCCAAGAGCAGCTATGTCCTGGACCAGCGCGCCTGAGCCGGTGCTGCGCTTTTTCCAATATCTCGCCGCGCGGGGGCTGCGGCAGGCGACCCTGGATGCGTATGCCACGGATCTTGAGGATTTCGAAGGCTTCCTGCGCCACCGGGGAGGTTCGCTGGCTCAGCCGCACACGCTGACCCGAGAGCAGGTGCTCGCGTACGTGGCGGATCTGCACCGCCGCAAACTCGCCAAGACCACCGTGGCCCGACGGCTTTCCGCCCTGCGTGCGCTGTTTCGCTTCTGGTTGCGGCATGGAATTGTGCTGCAGGACCCTGCCCGGGGGATCCGCAACCCCAAGCAACCCCGCCGTCGGCCCCGCGCCCTCAATGTGGATGAGACCATCGCCATCCTGGATGCCGTCGCATCGGACGCCTCCCCGCAGGCGCTGCGGGACGCGGCGCTCCTGGAGCTCTTGTACGGCTCCGGACTGCGGGTCAGCGAGGCAGTGGGTCTTGAGGCCCCACAGGTGGATCTGGCCCAGGGCATGGTGCGGGTGACTGGCAAGGGCGGCAAAGAACGCTTGGTGCCCTTATCGGATGCCTCCCGTCGCCGGCTTGCTGCCCTTTTGGCCGGGCGGCGCCGGGGACCGGTGTTCGTCCACGAAGACGGCACACCACTCACCCGCGCCCAGGCCTACCGCATTGTGCGTGCCGCCGCACAGCGCGCTGGCGTTCTGAAACCCGTCAGCCCGCACACTCTACGTCACGCCTTCGCCACGCATCTGTTGGCTTCGGGCGCGGATGTGCGCGGGGTGCAAGAACTCTTGGGGCACGCCCGCATCAGCACCACCCAGCGCTATACCCACGTGGAGCTGGGCCACGCCCTGCAGGTCTATGACCGCTGCCACCCCCGCGCGCGAAAGACGCAGGAGTCCGGGGGCGCAGGGCAGGCAAAATCCCAAAGCGATCCCGAAGATTACGACTCGTCGGTGTAGGCGGTAAAATGGGCCAGAGGAATGGTGATGTCCTGGAGGAGCACCCACAGGGCGAGCATCTGGCGCAAGGAATGGTCTGCTTGGGCAAGGGTCTTCGTGTCTGCGCCGTTGTCGGAGAGCTCACCAATGGCGAGCAGCAGGTCCCGCACCAGGGTGCAGTCTGCCGCTATCTCCCGCACGAAGTCTTCGTAGGTGTCCGGTTGCTCGTCCGCGAGCTGATCGAGCATGCTCAGGGTGCGGGAGAGGTGAAAGAGCGAGATATCGGCAAATTCGGCCATAGGTATCCTTACCGTGCTGCACAACGGGGAATGCGGAAACGTTCTCGCGGTCCTCGTCCTTAGAGCCCGAGTTGGGCCAGGAGGTCGTCCACGGCGCTCTGGTTGGCCCCTGCTTGCGGGCCTTTGAGTTCCGATGCCTTGGCTTTGGAGGCCTGCCGGATTTCTTCTACGGGCTTGTCCGGGTTTTCCTCCAGGGCCTTCATGGACAGACCGGCATCCACATACAGGTCAAAGACGATACGCTGCACCTCATCCAGGGCATGGACAATGCGTTTGATGCGCTGACCGGTGAGGTCTTGAAAGCTCAGTGCGGTCATGATCTCCATGAGATCGGCATCGAGACCTTGGAGATAGGATTGAATTTCTTCAGCATCTTGAAGAGATGCCGCCTTTTCTCGAATGCCGGCAATGGCATCCATGTGTTTTTCCACGATGCCCATGATTTGTTCGGTGGCCTTTTCCGTGGTGTCCACAATGGCATCGAGTTGCTGGGATGTCTCGGAGAAGATGCTTTGGGCATTTTCTCCGTTGATTTTCTTTACAGATGTCGCTGCATGAATTTCTTTGTAAATGGATCCCAACCCGGAATGGAGATCTTGAGTAATGGTTTTGTAAAATTCGCTTTCCGTGAGCGCCTTGGTGAGCGCACGGTGGATCTCCTCGCTCAAGGTCTGGGCGATGACGTTGCGGATGGTTTCTTCCGCCCGAGTGGCGATGCGCTCGACGATGGAATCGGCAATGGATGTGCTCATGCTCCCTCCGAGGTTGTCTGGCGTTGGGCGCGCAAGCTCTGGCGCTGCTCTTGAAAGACGAACTGGATGATCTTTTCCCGCTCGGATTCGCGGATGTCCGTGAATTCCACCGCCCACAGGGTGGTCTCTTCCACCTGGTCGTGGCGGACGATGGTGCCGAGGGTCCCGGCGAGCTGCAAGGGGAAGGCGTTCAGGACCACGACCACCTCGACGCGCATGCCCACGGCAAAGGGGTGGGGCGAGCTCATGCGGAGCCCCGCGCCGCTGATGTCGTGCACGAGCACGGGGATGGGAAAATCCTCCGCCAGCGAGCGCTCGTTGAGCAGATTGAGGATGGCGGTGAGTTTTTCGTCCATGGCCCGCAGGGTCTGGCCGATGGCCTCGGGCAGACCAGGATCGAGGCGCGCGGGCAGTCCAACCGCACAGGCGGCGCATCCGGAAAAGAGCGGCTTGGTCTGGCCAGGCGGCAGGATGCGCGCGTGTCCTTTGCGAGCGGTCTCAATGCGGGCGTAGGTACGGTGGGGATGGCTCATGGGGTCACCAGATCATCGGGATCGATGTGGACTTGCATGGCGTGCACCGGGCACACCAAAACGCATTGGTTGCATGCGGTGCATTTGTCGCGGTCGAACTCCACGCGGCGGGTCTCCAGGTCGAGGTGGAGGGCCTTGGATGGGCACATGGCGGTACACATGCCGCAGTGCATACAGACCTCCTCGTCCCGGGTGATCTGGTTGGCCACCGGCGTTATCCGAATCCCGTGCTCTTGGAGATAGGAAATGCCTTGCGCATAGTTTTCCCGCGTCCCCGAGAGCTCGAGGATCATGTGCCCTTCCTGGCGTGGGTTGATGGACGCCTGGAGGATATTGAAGGTGAGATCGAAGCGTTTGGCCAGATGGTACATCATGGGCCGGCCTGAGGTCTCTGGAGGGAAACGGAGGCTGACGATGCGGCTGACTTCGTGGGTGGTCATGATGCACCTCTATTTTCCGGCGAGGATGTCTTGGGCGCGCTTGGCTTCCGGGGTGTTGGGATGTTTCTTGATAAGCTCCTGGAGCACGAGCTTACCGGCTTGATCCTTTTTGAGCTTGAGGAAAGCCATTCCCTGCTTGAGCATGGCAGAGCGCACTTTGGTGGAGTTGGGATATTTTTCAATGACTTCCTGATAGGCGAGGACGGCTTTGGCGAATTCGCCCATTTGGAAGTAACTTTCCCCCTGCCAGAAGAGGGCATTGGGGACGAGGGGATCTTTGGGGTTGGTTTGGACGAAATTCGCCCAGAGCTGCTGGGCCTTGGCATAATCCCGAGCGTAGAAGGCGTCGAGCCCTTGCTGGTAGAGGCCCGAGCCTGGGCCTTCGGTTGACGAGGCGGACGAAGGTTCAGCGGCATGCTGGGCCGTTGGCGCGGGCGATGGGGGGATCGCTGGCGGTTTGGGGGATGCCGCCTCCGTCGATTCGGTTGGGACCGGTGCCGAGGACGTTGGCGCACCGATACGTGTCCCCGAGAGTTCGACGCCCATCTGGCTGGCCAGGGTTTGCACCTGCTTTTCCAATTGGGCGATGCGGGCATCGAGCTCCGCCGGAGAAAGTCCAGGGGCCATGCTGCCTTGACGCTGGAACGATTCCACCTGGCCGGACAGGGTCGCCACCTGGCGGCGTAGGGACTCCATCTCTGCCCAAGTGTTGGCCTGCGCCGGGGCGACGTTGGTCTCCATCTGCTGGACGCGTGTCTCCAGTTTTTGGCGTGCTTGCTGTTCGGCGTAGAGCTCGGAGCGCAGGCGCGAGTAATCCGAAGAACTGACGCAGGCAGAGGTGGCGAGCAGCAGCAGCCCTGGCCACAAGCAAAGGCGCATGTTCATAGGTGCTTTCCTTCGGTTAGGGTTTGCGGGCGCGTTTTCGTCCCGAGAGCACATAACCAATGCCACCGAGTACCGGCAAGATGATCTGGGCCACGAGCCAGGCCATTTTTTCCGTGCTGGAGGGGAAGTCATGGCGGTAGATGTGGGCGATGGCCCAGAGGTTGGGGAGGATGGGGACAAGGAGCAGGGGAATGGCGTAGATGAGTTTATCGGCTGGAATTTCCGCGATCCACATGGTGCCTCCGAGTTTTGAAGATCCCGACGCCTGCCGCGGCGTAGAAGAGCGCCGCAAATCCGCGGGCATAGAGCGTGTCCGCAGACGACGCTGCCTGAAGGGGAAGAAGCCCTGCCTGAACACCGCCCCAGACTATGAGGAAAACGGCAGCGGCCGTGCCCGGCTGGCGCGAGAGCCGGTCGCGTCCGGCACACAGCACCGCAAAAAGGCAGATGGCCAGAAGGGAAAAGTAAATCGGCGTGGGGTGCATGGGGACAAAGAGCGGTCCAGCAGCTTCGGGGTGCACCAGACGGATGCCCCAAGGAAGCGTGGTCGCCGGCCCGAAGCCGCAACCGGCAAAGAGGCAGCCGATGCGGCCTACGGCTTCGCCCAGGGCTGCGGCAGAGGCCAGGGCGTCGAGCCAGCGCCAGAGGTCTGGATGCCGGGGGCCGATGGCGGCAAGGATGCACGCTCCGCCCATCAGGGCGCCTGTGGCATAGAGGAGTCCTCCGCGCCACAACAGCAGCATTTCTTGCGGGTTTTCCCAAAAATAGGCCGGGTGGAGCAGGACGTAGCCCATACGGCCACCCACCGTTGCCCCAAAGACAGCGGCAAAGAGCAGCAGGGCAATGCGGCCCTCGTCGAGGCCGCGCAGGCGGGCCTCATGGGCTGCCCAGGCGGCGGCCGCAAGGAAGCCCGCCGCCAGAAAGACGCCGTAGGCGTACAGGGTATACGGGCCTATGTGGAAGAGGACTGGGTGCATGGGCCTTGCCATTGGGCGATAACTAACAGCCCCACGCCCACACAAATGGCGCTATCGGCCACATTGAAGGCGGGCCAGTGCCAGTCGCCCACGTAAACGTCGAGAAAGTCCACCACCGCTCCCAGGCGTAGACGGTCGATGAGGTTGCCTACGGCCCCCCCGAGGATCGCCCCGAGGCCGAGCGGATAGAGCCAGCCACGGTTGTCCTTGCTGCGGGCGAGCACCCCTAAAAACACTATCGCGGCCAACGTGATGAGGACGAAGAGGGGCTGCTGCCAGGAGACGTCCCATCGGTTGAGGAATCCAAAGGCCGCGCCCCGGTTTTGGCTGTGCACGATCTGGAAAAAGCCGGGGATAAGGCTCGGGCCCACCCCCCAAAGGGGGATCGATGCCTGGACCCACGCCTTGGTGAGCTGATCGAGCAGGGTCACGCCCGCGGCAACCCCGAGGATCCATGACCACCGGTGCGGGAGCTTCACGCCGCCATGCCTCGGAGGGCCGCCGCGCACCGCGGACAGGTATCGGGATACGCCGCGTCCTGCCCGACCGCTTCGTGGAAGATCCAGCAGCGGGCACATTTGCGCCCGTGCGCCGGCGCCACCTGGATCCAGACGTCCTTGAGGTCTTCGCAGACCACAGCATCCTTCGGGGCTGGGGAGGTGTGGACGCTCAGTTGGCTCACGATGCACAGTTCCTGGAGATTGATACCGGCCTGCGCCATCTGGTCCGCCATCGGGGCAGGGACGAAGATTTCCACTCGGGCCTCCAGGGAGTGGCCGATCTCCTTGGCTTGGCGTTTGGCTTCCAGGGCCTTGGCCACCCCGGCGCGCAGCGTCATGAGGGCCTCCCAGAGCTCCTGCTCCTCGGTCGAGAGCTTGGGGTCCATGAGGAAATCTTGGCGCAAGGCAAAGATCGTGGGCACATTGGGGCGCTGGGCCTGCGGCAGATGGAGCAGGACTTCCTCTGCCGTGAAGCTTAAAATCGGCGCCATGTCCGTCACCATGGTCATGAGAATGGACCAGAGCGCGGTTTGGGCCGAGCGGCGTTTGGGGCTGTCTTTGGCCTCAGCGTAGAGACGGTCCTTGAGGATGTCGAGGTAGAAGGAGCTTAAGTCCGTGACGCACAGGTTGTGCAAGTGGTGGTAGATGCGGTGGAACTCGAAGTCCGTGTAGGCCGCTTGCATGGCGGCGTGGCGTTTGCCGGCCAAATGCAGGGCGTAGCGGTCCACAGGTTCCATGGCGCCGGTGGGCACCGTGTGGGTCTGGGGATCGAAGTCATGGAGCACGCCGAGGATGAACCGGCACGTATTGCGGATCTTGCGGTAGGCGTCCACCAGGCGCGAGAGGATCTCGTCGGAGATGCGCATGTCTTCCTGGTAGTTTTCCGAGGCCACCCACAGGCGCAGGATCTCGGCGCCGAATTTCTGGATGATCTCTTGCGGCGCCACCACATTGCCGATGGACTTGGACATCTTACGCCCTTGGCCGTCCACCACGAAGCCGTGGGTGAGCACGGCCCGGTAGGGGGCGGTGTCGCGGGTGCCGATGCTGGCGAGAAGCGAGGAGTGGAACCAGCCGCGGTGCTGGTCCGTGCCTTCCAGATAGAGGTCGGCGGGGAAACCGCATTCGGGCCGGCCTTCGAGCACCGCAGCGAAGCTGGTCCCGGAGTCGAACCAGACGTCGAGGATATCGTCTTCTTTGACCCAACGACTGCCCTGGCAATGGGGACAGGTGAGTCCTTGGGGCGCCAGTTCCTCCACCGGGGTCTCAAACCACAGGTCCGCGCCGGTGGGATGCTGGGCGAAGCGCTCGGCAATGTCTGCGGCCCATTGAGGATCCATGTAGGCCTCGCCGCAGTCCTCACACAAAAGGGCGATGATGGGCACGCCCCAGAGACGCTGGCGGGAGATACACCAATCCGGCCGGGAGGCGATCATGTTGTGGATGCGCTCCCTGCCCCAGGCAGGGATCCAGCGCACGGCGGAGTCGATGGCCCGCAGGGCCTTGCCGCGCAAGTCTGCGTGTTCCATGCTGATGAACCACTGGGTGGTGGCGCGGAAGATGACGGGCTTTTTGCAGCGCCAGCAGTGGGGATAGGAGTGGGTGATACGTTCCTCGGCCAGGAGATGGCCGCGCTCCCGCAGCACTTCGATCACCTGGGGATTGGCCGCAAAGACGTGGGCGCCTCCAAAGAGCTCGACGCTGGGCAAAAAGCGCGCTTCGTCGTCCAAGGGAGAGAGGATGTCGAGGCCGTAGCGTAGGCCGGTCTCGTAGTCCTCGCGGCCGTGCCCCGGGGCGGTGTGCACGCAGCCGGTGCCGGTATCCAGGGTGACGTAGTCGGCAAGCACGACGGGCGAGGGCCGGTCGTAGAAGGGGTGGCGGGCGACGAGGCCTTCCAGGGCCGCGCCGTCGATTTCCGCGAGGATGCGCGGGTCCTCCCAGCCAAAGCGGGAGGCGCAGTCCCCCAGTAAATCTTTAGCGAGGATGTAGACGCTGTCGCCGGCGTGCACCGCAGCGTAGGTCGCTTCGGGGTGGACCGCCACGGCCATGTTGTCGGGGATGGTCCAGGGAGTGGTGGTCCAGATGACGATAAAGGCCGGAAGTCCTGCCGCCGCAGGGATACGGCGCGCCAATTCCGGCAGCGGAAAGCGGACGTAGATGGACGGCGAGGTGTGATCCCCGTACTCCACCTCCGCCTCGGCCAAGGCGGTTTGGCAGGAGCCGCACCAATAGATGGGCTTTTTGGCGCGGACCACGGAGCCGCGGGCGGCGAAGCGGGCCAACTCACGGGCAGTGGCGGCTTCATAGTCCGGGGTCATGGTGAGGTAGGGCTTGTCCCACAGGCCGAAGACCCCAAGGCGGCGGAATTCCTCTCGCTGGATATCCAGGTAGCGGAGCGCGTACGCCCGGCAGCGGCGGCGGATTTCCATGGCCGGCAGGGAGGATTTCTCCGCCCCCAGTTCCTGCTCCACCTTGAGTTCGATGGGCAGGCCATGGCAGTCCCAGCCGGGGACGTACTGGGCTTGAAAGCCATTCATGTTGCGATGTTTGACGATGATGTCCTTGAGGATTTTATTCATGGCCGTGCCCAGGTGGATGTGGCCGTTGGCATAGGGCGGGCCGTCGTGAAGGACGTAGGTGGGTCGGCCGTCGCTGGCCGCGACCATGGCCGCGTAGGCATTGGTCTCCTGCCAGCGGGCGAGGATCTTGGGCTCGTTGTGCACCAGGTTGGCCTTCATGGGGAAGGTGGTGGTGGGAAGATTGAGCGTCGATTTGTAGTCGTTCATGGATGGGCTCCCAAAGAGCATAAAGTGGCAAGAAGGAAAAGATTTGCGGAAAGGACGAGGTGAAGTCAAGGAGCAAGGGCTCAACATCTAACACCCAGGGATGCTTTTCTTTTCTGTCGGCTTTACTTTTTTTGCTTTCGTGATTAAGTGGCACTTTCTTACCTACCTGTGTGAGGAGGCCAGCCATGGAAGCAAAAGACCTGGAGTACTTCCGCCAGCTCTTGACGGAGATGCTTGACGACATCCAGCGGCAAGGCGAGGCAACTCTTGAGGATATGTCGGAAAATACAGAATACTACGCCGATCCTGCGGACCGGGCGTCCCTGGAGTCGGACCGGACGTTCATGCTGCGCCTGCGCGACCGGGACCGGAAACTCGTCAAGAAGATCCGCGAAGCCTTGTCGCGCATTGAGGATGGGACGTTTGGTATTTGCGAGATGTGCGGCGAGGAAATCGCCATCGCCCGGCTCAAGGCCCGGCCGGTGACGACGCTGTGCATCGAATGCAAGAGCCGTCAGGAAGAAGAAGAGCGCCTGCGCGGCGACTAGCGGGCGAATTTCGTTTCAGATCCCTTCACGATGCTCTCTCGCACAGGGATTCCCTGTGCGATTGCTTTTTTCAGGAGCGCAGCCCGCATACCCGACCACGGTGATCCGGTGATCGTGGGCCAGACGCAGGGCCGCTTCCAGATCGAAGAAAAAGCTTCCGCCTGCTTCCACCGCCAGGCAGCTCGCCTGCACCATGGCCATGGCCTCAATGGTCCCGCGGCCTACCGCCGGCAGGTCCAAGGCCCGGTCCTGGCCGGGCTTGGCCCGCTTGACCACCACGGCCCCTGGGCCACCGAGTTTTCCGGCGCGGGCGATGGCCTGGTTCGTGCCTTCAATGGCTTCCACCGCCAAGACCACGCCGTCACGGACGATGACGCATTGGCCCACGTCCCATTTGCCCACGGCCCCGGCGATTTCCCAGCCGAGGGCGATGTCCGTCCATTGCTGCTCTGTGGGCTGGGTGCGGGTGAGCACCCCTTGGGGCGTGATGAGGTGAGGCAGGAAGGTATCCGCCCCCACCACCTGCCAGCCTTCGGCCTCCAGGGTTCGGCGCACGGCCCGCAGGATGGCATCGTCGCCGCGGCTGCGCAGCGAAAGCAGGAGCCGGGCGGCGCGAAAATCCGGGACCAGGGAGAGGGCGCGCGGTTTATGGATGGGGCCGGCAAAGACGATGTGGCTGACGCGCTGCTTGCGGAAAAAGTCGATCAGTGCGCCGAGCTGTCCAAGACGCAGCCACGCAAAGGCGTCGCATGCTTGGGGCAGGTCGGTTTCGGTGTCCGGCGCAAACCCCACCCCCACCACGCGCCAGCCTTGGTTGCGGGCCGCGGCGGCAATGGCGTGGGGAAAGCGGCTGCCGCCTGCCACCAGGCCGAGGGTCGATGGCATCCGCTGGTCCTCGAGGTCCTAGAGCCGCTCCGGCGTGATGGTGCCCCGGGTGCTTTCCCGCACAAAGCGCAGGAGTTCCATGACTGGGGCGATGTGCCCGAATTCGGTTTCCACCTGCTGCAGGGCCTCGTTACGTTCCTTGTGCGAGCGCCACAGGATGCGGTAGGCGGCCTTGAGACCGCTGATCTCCTCGGCGGTGAACCCATGGCGCCGGAGTCCGATGAGGTTGATGCCGTGCAGGCTCGCCCGTTCGCCTACCGCGAGCATGTAGGGCGGTACATCTTGGGCCACGCCGGTCTTGCCGCCCACAAAGGCAAAGTCTCCGATACGCACGAATTGATGGGCTGCGGAGAGCCCGCCCATGACCGCGTGGTTGCCGACGATGACGTGGCCGGCCAAGGTGGCGGCATTGGAGAAGACGTTGTGATCCCCCACCTGACAGTCATGGGCGATGTGGGCATAGGCCATGATGAGGTTGCCGGAGCCGATGCGCGTCACCCCGCCGCCGCCTTCGGTGCCGCGGTGGATGGTGGAGAACTCGCGGATGCGGTTGTTGTCGCCGATGAGGAGATGGCTCTCTTCTCCGTGAAACTTGAGGTCTTGAGGCTCCCCGCCCACGCAGGCCATGGAGTGCACATGGTTGTTGGCGCCCATGGTGGTGAAGCGTTTGATTTGGGCCGCGGCATCGATGATGCAGCCATCGCCGATGGCAACATGCTCTTCGATGATGGCATAGGGCCCGATGGTGACGTTTTCGCCCAAAGCGGCGCTTGGGTGCACGATGGCAGTGGGGTGGATGGAAACGGGCATGCGCTGTCCTTCTAGTCGTCTTCTCGGGGAGCAATGGTTGCGGTGAGGATGGCCTCGGCCACGACCCGCTCGTCCACATGGGCCTCGGCCTCGAATTTCCAGAGCCCTAATTTGTGCTTGATGTAGCGCACATGCAGGTGGAGCTGATCGCCGGGAAACACCGGACGCCGGAAGCGCACCTTTTCCATGCCGCTGAAGAGGAAGAGTTTGTTCGAGGTGTCTTCCGCAGGCAGGCTCTTGATGACCAAGATGCCGCCGGCTTGCGCCATGGCCTCGAGGATGAGCACCCCCGGCATGACTGGATAGGCGGGGAAATGGCCCTGGAAAAAAGGCTCGTTGATGGACACACTCTTGATGGCGTGGATGCGCACCATGGGCTCCATGTCCAGCACCCGGTCGACCAAAAGAAACGGATAGCGGTGCGGGAGGAGATCCAGGATATGGCGGCTGACGATTTCGCCGTGATCGGGTTTGGTCTTCATGTGGGATCCTGTGGTGAGGCGTGAACGTCGAGGGCTTGGCGCAGGGCTTCCACTTCCTTTTCCAGGCGGGAGAGCCGACGCCGCCACTGTGGAAGTTTGGGCGTAATTTGGGAGACGCGCAGAAACGTGGCATGGGGCATGGCAGGGATGCCGCTCATGTCGGTACCTGGGGGCACGTCTTGTCCCACTCCCGACTTGGCGCCGATGCGGCAGCCGTCGCCGAGGTGGATGTGTCCGGCCACGCCCACTTGGCCGGCCAAGACGACACCATTGCCCAAGGTGGTGGAGCCGGCGATGCCCACCTGCGCCACCAGCATGCACTGCTTGCCCACCTGGACGTTATGGCCGAGCTGCACCAAATTATCGATCTTGGTGCCCGCACCGATGCGGGTCTCGCCCAGGGCAGCGCGGTCGATGGTGGTGTTGGCGCCGATCTCCACATCATCCTCCACCACCACGCGGCCGATCTGCGGGAACTTGACCACACCCGCAGCCGAGGGGGCAAAGCCGAAGCCGTCACTGCCGAGCACCGCCCCGGCGTGGATGATGACTCGGTCTCCCAGCACCGTCCCGGCCATGAGGCTCACGTGTGGGGCGAGGCGGCAGTCGGCACCCACCTGGCAGTCCTCCCCCACGTACACCCCAGGAAAGAGGACGCTGCGCGGCCCGATGACCGAGCGTGGGCCCACCACCACAAAGGGGTAGAGGGTCGCTGACGGGTCCACCTGGGCCGTGGGATCCACCTGCGCCAAGGGGCTGACGCCGCTTGCCCACCCCTGAGGCCGGGCAAAGAAGTTCACGGCCCGGGCGAAGTCGAGATAAGGTTCAGGGCTGATCACGAAAGAGCGCCCTTGGGTCACCATTTCCGGCCGGGCCACTACCGCCCCGGCGCGGGTCGTGGCCAACTGCGCGGCGTATTTGGGGTTGGCGAGAAAGGAGAGATCCTCGGGCCCGGCCTCAGCCAGGGTGGCTACGGAAGAGATCTCCTTGTCGTCGCCGACGAATTCACGGCCCAGGGCTTGGGCGATTTGGGAGAGTCGCATGGTCGTCCCCACGCTTACGGCATGGCCTTGTTCATTTCCGCAATGATGGTTTCCGTGAGGTCAGCCTCCGGGGCCACGTAGGTCACCCCGCTTCCCTGCTTATCCAGGATGGCGGTGTAGCCGTTGCGTTTGCCGTAGTCCTGGATGACTTGCACCAGCTTTTCCAGGATAGGTTTGGAGAGTTTCTGCTCTTCCTGCTGGAGCTGGGCTTGGTAGCCTTGTCCCATGTCTTGGAAATCGCGTACTTTTCGTTTGAATTGGGTCTCTTTGTCCAGTTTGGCCTCTTGGCTGAGCATCATGGCCTGCTTTTGCAACTCTTCTTTCATGGTATCCAATTCTTTTTTCTTGGCGTCCAATTTCTCTTTCATGCCCTGGAACTTGCCTTTGAGCTCATTCATGGCGCGTTTGCCGGCTTCGCATTTGGCAATGACCGCAGGAACATTCACAAAGCCGATTTTTCCTTCCGCAAGAGCACAAGATGCGACGAGGCAAAGGGCTATCATCATGATAAGAATGCGGTACATAGGATACTCCTTCAAAGTTGGTGATGTTGCTTAGAAAAATTGGCCCACGGCGAATTCAAAGCGGCCTTTACGCTTTTCCCCTTCGATCTCATCCAAGGGATAGCCGTACTCCAGGCGCAGCGGCCCCAAGGGGGAGTACCAACGGATGCCAGCCCCGACGCTTTTGTAAAGGTCGAAGTCCAGGGACTCGTCTTTGTCCCACACCTGACCGGCGTCGAAGAACACGACACCCATGATCCCCATCTCCTTGTGGATGGGGAAAAGGTATTCGAGGTTGGTGAAAAAGCTTTTGTAGCCGCCTTTTTCCGAACCTTCTTTATAGCCGCCTTGGGCGTCGATGCTCGTGTATCGGGGGGAGATGGTGCGGGTTTCATACCCGCGCACGGAGTTCATGCCCCCCAAGAAAAACCGCTCGAAATGCGGCACGTCGTCCGAGGTGTTCTCATGGAGAATCCCTCCTTGGGCATGGGCATGGAACACGGTGCTCCAAAAGAGCGGGAAGTACCAATTGGTGTCCGCGATGTATTTGACGAAGTTGTCGTCGCCCCCCAGGATGCCGCCGGAGTATTCCACGGAAAGGGTGTTGACGCTTCCCTTGGACGGGTTGATGCGGCGGTCGGTGGTGTCGCGGGTGATGCGGGCATAGAGGGCGCTGGCCCAGTTTTGGCCTTCAATGTCTTTGATCTCCTGGTCGGCGTCGTCGTCCACGTCTTCAATGGTGTAGCGCTCCAGACGGTAGTTCCAGGAAAGCTGGGTGTATTCGCCCAAAGGATAGCCGAAGAGTAGTCTGCCACCCATGCTTTGGCGGTCATAATCCGTGTATTCGTCCATGGTGTTATAGAGCGAAAGGCCGACACCCAAATCCGTATCTTGGTAATGCGGGTTCCAGAAGGTAGCGGTGTAGTCCGCGCTCTTGGAGCTGATGGTCCCCTTGAAGCCCAACTGGTACCCCATGCCAAAGAGGTTGCGTTCCAGGATTTGGCCGGAGAAGAAGATCTTGGAATAGGTGGAATAGCCTGCACCAGCTGCGAGCACGCCGGTGGATTTTTCTTTGACTTTCACGCGCAGATCCAAGGTGTCCGGGCGGGCCGTGGGTTCGGGGATGATTTCCACGGTCTCGAAGAAATCGAGCTTGGTCAGCCGCGCATTGGAGCGCCGCAGCAGGGCCCCGTTGAAGAGATCGCCGTCGGCAAGCCGCATCTCGCGGCGGATGACGTTGTCGCGGGTGCGGGTGTTGCCCTGGATGATGACCCGGCCGATGGACATCTTGGGCCCTTTGCGCAGCACGTAGGTCACGGCCACGGTCTTGGTTTCCTCGTTGCGTTGGAGGTCGACGTCCGCTTCGGCAAAGGCATAGCCGAAGGTGGAGTAGTGGTCGGAAAGGGCGTTGAGATCGCTGCGAATGACGGAGCGATCGAGGAACTCTTTGCCCTTGGCCATGTCGTCGAGTTTGGTGATCTGGGCGAGATCCGTGGCATTGGTGAGGATATCGCCGTTGAAGACAACGCGATCCACCCGGTAGCGGTCGCCCTCCTCGATCTGGTAGGTGACGACGATGCCGTCGTCGGTGAACTCCACCTTGGGCTGGCCTGCCCGGGCGTTGAGGAATCCGCGGTTGGCATAGTACGCCTCGATGGCCGCGGCGTCCCGGTCGAGCATCTCTTCGCGCAGGACGCCGCTGCCGGTGATCCAGGAGAAGATGCCCCTCTCGGAAAGGGCCAATTGGTCTTTGATCTCCGAGGCGGAAAGCTGCTTGGCGCCCTGGATGACGATTTTTTCCACGTAGAGTTTCTTGCCTTCGTGCACGGCAATCGTGAGCCGCGCCCGATGGGAGTCCGTGGTCTGGATGCGGTAGTCCACGGTGGCGGTGTAGTAGCCTTTTTTCCGATAGAGTTCGCGGATCTTGTTCATGTCTTCGGCCAAGACCTTGAGGTTGGCCACAGACCCGGTCTTGGTGCTCATGGCGGCCAGGACGTCGTCGGCATCGATTTCTTCGGCCCCTTCCACGTCGATGGCTTGAACGATGGGCTTTTCTTGCACGGTGACCACGAGGCGCTTGCCCTCGCCGTCGTCTTCGGCATCGATGCGCACATCGTCAAAATATCCCAATTCATAGAGGCGCTTGACTTCCTGGCCCAGGGCCTTGGGATCGAAGGGATCGCCTTTTTGCGTCTTGAGCCGCAGCAGGATCACGTCCTTGTCCAAGGCCACGGTGCCCCGCACTTCGATGCCGGTAATGCGGCCTGCCCCCGAAAGTCCGTCCATGATGGCGCGGGCCAGGTCTTCCACCGCCGGCAGGAGCTGGATGACCCCCCCGGTCTTGGAGGCAAAGACCGGCCGCGGCGGCTTGGCACCGGTGGCATCCACCACTCGGGCATCAAGGCTGATGGCGTCGCCGACCTGAGAGAATGCCCCGTAGACCGCATATTTGGCACCGGCCCGGCGGGCGAGTTCGGCAACTACACCCAGATCGAGGAATTGGATCTCATGGCGGGCGAGGAGCGTGTCCACCTGGTCCTGGGAGACGACGCTCAGCCCTTGGGCTTTGAAGCGGTCGGCCAAGAGGCGGGGGATGTCTTCTTCCAGAGAAGCGAGATTTGCGTCGCCATGCACGGCAAAAGGCAGGACCATGATGGAGTCTGCGGCAAAGGCGTGCGCGGTCAATCCCAAGATACACCAGAGCACAAGAACGACCAGATTACGCGGCATAGAGTTCTCCAGCTCGCAACTCCCACCGTGTGCGCATGCTGGCGGCGAGTTGGGCGTTGTGGGTGACCACGATGAGGGTCATCCCGTGTTGGGCGTTGAGACGGAGCATCAACTCGTGGATGCTTTCCCCGGTGCGGGCGTCCAGATTGCCGGTGGGCTCGTCGGCCAGCAGGATCTGCGGCCGCTGCAACAAGGCGCGGGCAATGGCCGCCCGCTGGCGTTCTCCACCGGAGAGGGTGGTCACCCGGTGGTGGAGGCGGTGGCCAAGGCCCACGTCCTCCAGACACTCCCTGGCCCGGGCCATGGCCTGGGCCGCGGAAGTCCCCGCAATGAGGGCGGGCATAGCCACATTTTCGAGCGTTGTGAACTCCGGAAGCAGGTGATGGAATTGAAACACAAAACCCATGCACGCCCCGCGCATGCGGGCGCGCTCCATTTCGTTGAGTTTGCTGATGTCGCGGCCTTGGAAAAGGATCCGTCCACTTGAGGGCGTGTCGAGCCCGGCGATGAGGTGCAGCAGCGTGCTCTTGCCGGAGCCCGATGCCCCCACGATGGCCACGGACGCTCCTTTTTCGATGTCCAGGCAGACCTCCCGCAGCACGGTGATGGTCTCCTCGCCCTGAACAAAGCTCTTGGTGACGTGCGCAAGGCGGATGAGCGGCTCACTCATGGCGCAAGGCCTCCGTGGGATTGAGGCGGGCGGCCTGTCGCGAGGGGTGCAGCGTGGCCAGAAAGCAGAGCAGCATGGCGCACACCCCAATGGCGGTGAGATCCAGGGCCTGGAGCTCCACCGGGAGATGATCGAGGTAGTAGACGTCGGCAGGGAGCTTGATGAACTGGTACCGGGACAGCAGGCCGCATACGCCAAGGCCCAGGGCAAAGCCCAGGGTCGTGCCGATGCAGCCGATGATGAGCCCTTGGATGACGAAGATGCGGCGAATCTGCGTTCGGGTAGCGCCCATGGCCATGAGCACGGCGATGTCCTTGGTCTTTTCCATGACCATCATCACCAAGGTGGTGACGATGGAAAAGGAGCCGACGAGCACGATCATGACGAGGATCACCGCCATGGCCGTCTTTTCCAGCTTCAGGGCGGCAAAAAGGCTCTGATTCATTTCGATCCAATGGCGGACGTACAATGGTGCGCCGCCCAGGGATTGCGCCACATGGGGGGCAAGGCCCTCCACGCTGTTGATGTCCGCCACCTTGAGTTCGAGCCCGGTGACGGCGTCGCTCTCCAGCCCCAGGAGGGCCTGGGCTTGTGGGATGGCCACGAACACCAGGGAGGAGTCGTACTCGTAAAGGCCTGAGGCGAAGATCCCGGCCACGGTGAAGGAGACGATCTTGGGGGTGAACCCCGCCACGGAGCGCTTGCCGCTGGGCGCGAGCACCTGCACCGTACTGCCGAGGCCGACGCCGAGCCGGGCGGCCAGTTCCTTGCCGAGGACGATGCCCGGGTGCGGGGTGCGCTGGGAGAGACCGGCAAGGCTGCCGGTCATCATGTCCCGCTCCACGGAGAGCACCGTGCCCGCGGTGGCGGGGTCGATGCCACGGACCACCACGCCTTTGACGCCGCCGGTGGGGCTGGAAATCATGGCCTCGGCGTAGAGAAAGGGCGTTGCCCCTACCACGCCGGGCACGTGCGTCGCCTTGTGGACCAACGGCTGGTAGTCTTCCACGAGACCGTCGGCGGAGAGCACGAGCATGTGGGCGTTGAGCCCGAGGATCTTCTGCCGCAGGTTGGTGCCAAAGCCGTTCATCACCCCAAGCACCACGATGAGGGCAGCGACGCCCAGGGCGACCCCTGCCACGGACACCACCGAGATGACCGAGATGAACGTCTGCTGGCGCTTGGCCACGAGGTAGCGCACGGCCACGAAGGTTTCGAAACCGAGGCGCGAAAAGAGGGCGGACACAGGGGCTCCAGGTCAGGAGGCTTCGGGGCGCAGCAGCGGAAACAGGATGACCTCGCGGATGGACGGGGAATCCGTGAGCAGCATCACCAAGCGATCAATGCCAATGCCCTGGCCTGCGGCCGGAGGCATGCCGTATTCCAGGGCGCGGATGTAGTCTTCATCCATGACATGGGCCTCGTCATCGCCCTGGGCGCGCTCGCGCACCTGCTCTTCGAAGCGCTCCCGCTGGTCCACGGGGTCGTTGAGCTCGGAGAAGGCATTGGCCATCTCCTGGCCGCAGATGAAGAGCTCGAAGCGGTCCGTGATGTCGGGATTGGCGTCGTTCTTGCGCGAAAGGGGCGAGATGTCCGTGGGATAGCCATAGATGAAATGGGGCTGGATGAGGTTGGGCTCCACGAGGTTGTCGAAGATCTTGGCCTGGAGCTTCCCGAGTTTTTCCTCTTTGCCCACGGGCTCTCCCAGGCGCAGGACGAATTCCCGGCAGCGCTGGGGGTCGAGAAAGGTCTCCGGCGCCACCTTGCCGATGCGTTCCAAGGACTCGTGAAACGACAGCCGCGTCCACCCACGGGCCAGATCGATGGCGTGGCCTTGGTAGGTGACCGTCGTCGAGCCGGTGACGGCCTGGGCCAGAGAGGCGAAGAGCTCCTCCGTGAGGTCCATGAGGTCCTCGTAGGTGGCGTAGGCCCAGTAGAACTCGATCATGGTGAATTCGGGGTTATGCTTGGTGTCGATGCCCTCGTTGCGGAAATTGCGGTTGATTTCGTACACCCGTTCGAACCCGCCCACCAAGAGCCGCTTGAGATAGAGCTCTGGGGCGATGCGTAGATACAGGTCCATGTCCAGGGCGTTGTGGTGGGTGATGAACGGCTTGGCCGCCGCGCCGCCAGGGATGGGCTGCATCATGGGCGTTTCCACTTCCAGGAAGCCCCGCGCATTGAGAAAGTTGCGGATGAACTGGATGATGGCCGTGCGCTTGCGGAAGATCTCGCGGGAGCGTTCGTTGACCATGAGGTCCACGTAGCGCTGGCGGTAGCGCAGCTCCACGTCCTTGAGACCGTGGAATTTCTCCGGCAGCGGCCGCATGGATTTGGTGACGAGCCGCACCCAGGCCGCCTTGATGGTGAGCTCGCCGGTCTTGGTGCGAAAGAGGGTGCCGTGGATGCCGACGATGTCCCCGATCTCGAATTTTTTGAAGATATTGTATGCATCGGCCCCAAGATCGTCGCGCTGGGCATAGACCTGGATGCGGCCGCTGACGTCCTGAATGTGGAAGAACGTGGCCTTTCCGAAGGAGCGCAGGGCCATGATGCGGCCGGCCACGGTCACGGGATTCGAAGCGGCCTCCAGGGCGGCGGCGTCTTCCTCGCCATGGGCGGCGAGGATGTCCGCCACCAGGTGGGTGCGCCGGAAATCGTTGGGATACAGGGCGATGCCGGCGTCGCGCAAAAACTTGGCCTTTTCTTTGCGGTGGCGAAGAATTTGGGCTTCGGTGGCTATGGAGGAAGTCTCGGTATTCAAGGAAGTACTCCGGAAAAAACAACGTGCGGCCGTATGGCCTAAGGGCCTCGGGCTACGGAAAAAGCCTGGAGGCGTCAAGAAAGGCCGCAACGCGTCCGGCGGCGCGGTGACGGCCCCCTTGCCCCGCCAGCGGCGAGGACCTATGGATGCACAATACGCTTGGGGCGCTGGCCTCGGGATGGAGGAGCTATGTTCATCAAGAAAAAAGTGGAAGTGGCGGAAGCGGATGCCACCATGACCTTTCGGCCCGGCCAGTTTCGGCGGGAGCCGTTTTCGTTGGAGCGCAAGAACATCGTGCTGGTGGGACTTCGCGCCAGCGGCAAGACCACGGTGGGCCGTCTGCTTGCCGAGCGTCTTGCCTGCCCGTTCGTGGATACCGACGACCTGGTGGAAGCGGATCTCGGGGTGTCCATCGCTGATTTCGTGGCTGCGCACGGATGGCCGGCGTTCCGCGCTGCGGAAGAGGCCGCGGTGGAGCACGCCTGCGGTCTGCCGGGCAAGGTGGTGGCCACGGGGGGCGGGGCCGTGCTGTCGGAAAAAAATCGTGCCCTGTGGGGCCGGCAGGCGGTGGTGCTGTACCTGGCGGCAGACATCCCGCTGCTTGTTGCGCGGCTTGGCCACGGGCCGGATGCGCGCCGCCCTGCCTTGAGTGACCTCCCCCTGGAGGAGGAACTCGTGGCCTGTCTGCGGGAACGCGAACCCCTGTACATGGCGGTGATGGATCATATGCTCCAAGCCTGCCGCAGTCCGGAGCAATTGGTGGAGGACGCCCTGGTGGCCTTGGGCCTGGCGGAGTGGGATGGAGAGGAACGGGAACGACTTTTGGAGCGGTGGTAAATGGAGAACAACGGACGATCTGCCCTGCACGGGACGACCATCGTGGCGGTGCGCGACGCCCAGGGGGTGGCCATGGCCGGTGACGGCCAGATCACCTTGGGCGGCACCATGGCGGTAAAACACGGGGCCCGGAAGGTGCGGCGGCTGTTTCGCGACCGGGTGCTGTGTGGGTTTGCCGGGTCCACGGCCGACGCCCTCACCTTGGTGGAAAAATTTGAAGGCAAACTCGAAGAGTTCGGCGGCAATCTGACGCGCGCCAGCGTGGAACTGGCCAAGCTGTGGCGCAGCGATCGCTATTTGCGCCGTCTGGAGGCCATGCTCCTGGTGGCGGATGTGGACACGCTCTTGGTGCTCAGCGGTCAGGGCGATGTCATCGAGCCGGACGACGGTGTGGCGGCCATTGGTTCGGGCGGAGGATTCGCCCTGGCCGCGGCCCGGGCCTTACGCCGTCATGCGGACCTGCCTGCAGCGGATGTGGTGCGGGCGGCCATGGCCGTGGCTGCGGAGATCTGTGTCTATACCAACGATCATGTGGTCGTGGAAACGTTGCGCCGAGGCGATACATGAACCAGAGCCCATTGACTCCCCGCGAGATCGTCGCGGAACTCGACAAATACATCGTGGGTCAGGCCGACGCCAAACGCATGGTGGCCATTGCCTTGCGCAATCGCTGGCGCCGCCGGCAATTGGACCCGGAACTGGCCGAGGAGATCGCACCGAAAAACATCCTCATGATCGGCCCCACGGGCGTGGGCAAGACCGAGATCGCCCGACGCTTGGCCAAGCTCGCAGGCTCGCCGTTTCTCAAGGTGGAGGCCACCAAGTTTACAGAAGTGGGCTACGTGGGTCGGGACGTGGAATCCATTATCCGCGACCTCATGGAGATCGGCGTGGCCTTGGTGCGTGAGGAAGAGGAAGCCGTGGTGCGCAGCCGTGCCGAGGCCGCGGCCGAGGAGCGGCTCTTGGACGCCTTGCTGCCCTCCCGGCCGTTGGAGAGTGCGGGCGTGGACTACATCGGTCCGGACTCCCAGGTGGCTTCGTCCACGCGGGAGAAGCTGCGGGAATTGTGGCGGGCCGGCAAACTGGACGACCGCCTGGTGGAGCTGGAAGTGGAGGCTGCCACCAACGTGCAGGTGATGTCCCTCCCCGGCATGGAAGGCATGGAAATGCACATGCAGGACATGCTCTCCAAGATGTTCCCCAAGCGCAAGAAGACGAAGAAGATGCGGGTGCGGCAGGCCTACGAGATGCTGGTGCATGCCGAATGCGACCGCCTCATCGATATGGACAAGGTCTATGAGCTTGCCCGGGAACGGGTGCAGGAGTCGGGCATCGTTTTTCTCGACGAGATCGACAAGATCTGCGGCGGCGGGGAATCGAGGAGCCGCGGCGATGTGTCTCGGGAAGGCGTGCAGCGCGACCTTCTGCCCATCGTCGAAGGGTGCACCGTGTCCACCAAATACGGCATGGTGCGCACCGATCACATCCTCTTCATCGCGGCAGGGGCGTTCCATCTCTCCAAGCCTTCGGACCTGGTGCCCGAGCTCCAGGGGCGCTTCCCGTTGCGGGTGGAGCTCTCGCCGCTGACCAAGGACGATTTCTACCGCATTCTCTCGGAGCCCCAAAACGCCCTGACCAAACAGTATTGTGCGCTTCTGGCCACCGAAGGCGTGCATTTGGAGTTTACCGACGATGCCCTCCACGCCATGGCGGAGTTCGCCCAACGCATCAACGAAGAGACGGAAAACATCGGTGCGCGTCGGCTCTACACCATCATGGAGACCATCGTGGCTCAAGTGTCCTTCGAGGCACCGGAGCGCCACGGCGAACATGTGGTCGTGGACCGCTCGTATGTGGAAGAACGGCTCAAAAATATCTGCCAGCAGCGCGACTTGTCGCGGTATATCCTCTAAGGAGTGGAATTCGTGGACGCAGCGACCAAAGCATCGATTTTGGTGGAAGCCCTGCCCTATATCCGGCATTTTTCGGGCAAGACCGTGGTCATCAAATATGGCGGCCATGCCATGAAGGACGCCGCGTTGCGGCAAAGTTTTGCAGAGTCGGTGGTGCTTTTGCGCTATATTGGCGTGCACCCGGTGATCGTGCACGGCGGCGGGCCGCAGATCGGCCAAATGCTTGCGCGGCTGGGGATTGAGAGTGAGTTTCGCCAAGGGCTGCGGGTGACGGATGCCGCCACCATGGATGTGGTGGAGATGGTGCTCGTGGGCAAGGTCAACAAGGAGATCGTCAACCTCATCAATTTGGCCGGTGGCCGCGCCGTGGGGCTGTCGGGCAAGGATGGCCGCCTCATCCGGGCGCAAAAGCTGGAAATGGCCGTGGAGCGTGCCGACGCCCCGCCGGAGATCATCGACCTCGGCAAGGTGGGGGAAGTGGTGGGCGTCGAGGCGAGTTTGCTGCGTTCCCTCTTGGAGGGCGGATTCATCCCGGTGGTGGCGCCGGTGGGCGTCGACGACGCTGGCGAGACCTACAATATCAACGCCGACGCCGTGGCCGCGGCGGTGGCGGTGGCCATGGGGGCCAAGAAGCTCATCCTGCTGACGGACGTGGCCGGTGTGCTCGATCTGCGCGGGGAACTCATCTCGTCCATGACCCGGCGAGAGGCCGTGACCGCCCTGGGCGACGGCACGGCGTCCGGCGGCATGATCCCCAAGCTCAAGTGTTGCCTGGAGGCCCTGGAATTTGGGGTGGAAAAGGCGCACATCGTCGATGGCCGGGTGCCCAACGTGGTGCTTCTCGAGATGTTCACCCAGGCTGGAGTGGGCACGGAAATTACCTCGGATTAGGCACCTCGAGGAGGCGGGCCGCCGCTGCCCACAGACCGAGCTGGGGTGCGATCGGAACGTAGCTTGGGTGAAGTCTTGGTGGAGCGCTTTTCCCTTGAAGGCCCTCGCCGGCCCTGCTAAGGTCTCGGCATGGGTGTGCGCCGAATATGCTTCCTCCTTGTGCTGCTCCTCGGTTTGGGCGTTGGCGTCCGAGCCGAGGAGTTGCGTTTTGCGCCGCTGCCCATGGAGTCTCGGGAGGTGCTGGAAACGCAATTCCGCCCGATGGTGGAGGACATGTCCCGCGCCTTGGGCATTGCGGTAACGATGGTGTATGTGGCCGATTACGGTGAGCTTGTGGAGCAATTCCGCTTGGGCCACATCGATCTCGCCTACTTGGGGCCGCTGCCGTATGTGGAGCTTCGCGCCACCTTCCCTGGGGCCGAGCCCTTGGGGATCTTTCGGGAGGCTTCGGGGGAGCCTTTCTATACCTGCGCCTTGGTGAGCATGCTGGATGAAGTCCCGCGGCTTTCCGATCTGCGGGATCGGCGCGTCGCCCTGACCCAGCCGCTGTCCACCTGCGGGTTTCTGGTGACGGACCTCCTCCTTCGCCGCCACGGATCCAACCTTGCGCAAAACCAGTTTTTTTACGCGGGCACGCATCCGGACGCCCTCATGGCCGTGGTGCGGGGAACGGCCCATCTCGCGGGCGCCAAGACGGCCATTGTCCGTAAATTCATGAAGCTTGGTTTGCAAATTCGCGCAGAGTCCGAGCCGTTGCCCGGATTTGCCCTGGTGGCCAACGCCGTTACGGTCTCGGCGCAAAAGCGCCAGGCGCTGGTGCGCTTTCTGGAGCAGGCCGATGCCCAGGCCCGGGAAGGTCGCCTTGCTTGGGGAGAAAAAGTGGGCTTTGGGGTCGTTCCTGCCAAGGATAGTGATTTCGATGCGGTGCGCCGCCTCAAGGAAGAAGTGAAGGCCATCCCCTGGGAGGGGTTGTGATCTCCCGGCGGCTCTTTCGGATACTGGACCGCCATGCGGCCTGGGTCGTCACGGTGCTCGTTGCCGGCGCCTTGGTGCTGGCGCTTGCGGATTCGTGGCAGACCAAGCGCGCGGCACGCCTCGAGGAGCAGCGTCGGGTGCTCGAGATGGCCTACGCCGCTGCAGTGGCCTCTTTTCGCCATGCCGCCGAGGAGGTCTTTTTGGGGGTGTTCTCGCAGCCGCAAGTCCTCGATACGCTGCTGCAAGCCAATCTCTTGGAGGGCCGGGGCCGGGACCTGCTCCGCGGCAGGCTCTACCGGCTCATGGCGCCCCATTACGACCAGCTGCGGCACCGCTTTGCCAGCCAAATCCAATTCCACCTGGCCTCGGGCGAATCGTTTCTGCGTATGTATCGTCCGGAATATTCTGGAGAATTCTCGCAGGTGCCGCGTCCGCTCGTCACCGCACTGCTCAAGGAACGCCGCATGCTGGAGGCCTTTGAAGTCGGCCGGGCCTTGGCGGGGCAGCGCTACGTCTTCCCCCTGTGGCGAGGAGATACCTTCGTGGGAGCGGTGGAGGTGGTGGTGTCCCTCCCTGCGCTCTTGCAGGGCATGCGCCAGTTGATGGGGCCGGGCCGGGAAGTGGGCGTGGTGGTGCGGCGAGAGCAGGTCGTGGAGCAGGTGTTGCCTGAAGAGCAGCGGAGTTTTGCTCCGTCTCCGCTATCGCCGGATTTTCTTTTGCCGCCGCAAGGCTGGAATGTCGCCGGCTCGGTGTGGTGGGAGGCGGTGCAGACCCAAAGGGAAAACCCCGTGCTGCGTGCGGCCATGGAGCGCGGGAGCGCGGCAGTGGTGGAGAGTCGATTGCGGCAAGCCATCTATGCGGTGGCGGCGATCCCCTTGCAAGATTCCCGTGGTCGGACCTCGGCGTATCTGCTCGAGGTCATGCAGGACGATGTGCTCATGGCCTTGTCCCGGGAATTTGCCGTGCTCGTGGCGGTGGGGGCGACCGGCATGGTGGTGGTGCTCGTTTTGGTGTGGCGTCTGCATCAGAGCCGTTTGCAATTGGCTTGGGAGCGTCAGGCCCTGGTGGAGGCCAACGAGCAACTGCAGCGCAGCGAAGCCCGCACGCGCTTTCTCTCTGCCGCTGCGGAGCAGAGTCCTGTGGCCATCGTGGTGACGGATACCACGGGGACGGTGCTCTTTGCCAATGCCGCATGCACGCGGATGACCGGGTATGCCGCCTCCGAGCTCGTGGGCCACGACGTCTTTCGCCTGCATTCCGGCTATAGTGAAGAAAATGTCACCGCCATGCGTGCGGCCTTGGCCCAAGGCCGTCCCTGGAGCGGCGAACTCTCCTACCGTTTCGAGGACGGTACGGTATTCTGGGGGCAGGTGATGGTCAGCCCGGTGCGGGACGATACCGGGCGCGTGACCCATTTCGTCTCCGTGCACGAGGATATCTCGGCGCGCAAAAAGATGGAGGCGGAGCTGCGGCAATCGGTGGAGTTCCAGCAGGCCTTGCTGGAAAGTCTGCCGGTGGGGATTGTGGTGGTGGATGCGGCCACGCAGGAGGTGGAACGGATCAATGGCGAAGCCGAGCGGCTTTTGGGGATGTCGGCGGGCGCCATCATTGGGCACAAGTGTTCCCAGTCCATTTGCCCTGGGGCCCATGGCCAGTGCCCGGTCTCGGGCGAGGGGAGCTTTGAGCGCTCTTTTCGTTGTCCTGATGGAACAGAGCGCGACCTGCTCCATTCCGTGCGGCGGATTTCGGTGCATGGCGAAGAGAAGTTCCTGGAATGCCTCGTGGATATTTCCGAGCGGAAAGCTGCGGAACGCGCCTTGGCCGATGCCAACCACAAGCTGCGTGTGGCCATGGAGCGGGCACGCTCCCTGGCCGAGGCCGCCGAGGCCGCCAGTCAGGCCAAGGGCCGGTTCCTTGCGGCCATGAGCCACGAAATCCGCACCCCCATGCATGCGGTCTTGGGTATGCTCCACTTGGCCCTGCAGACCTCCCTTTCGCCCAAGCAGCGCGACTATCTGGAAAAGGCCCAAGGGGCAGCCCAGGCCCTCTTGGGATTACTCAATGACATCTTGGACTTCTCCAAGATCGAGGCCGGCAAGCTCACCTTGGAGCGCAGCAGTGTGGCGGTCTTCGATGTGCTTGAAAACGTGGCTACCGTGGTGGGCGAGCGGCTGCGCGGCAAAGACGTGGAACTCATCGTGGCCGTGGAGCCATCGGTGCCATGGACGCTTGTGGCCGACGGCCTGCGGCTCTCCCAGATCCTCGTCAACCTGGCGGGCAATGCCGCCAAGTTCACCGAGCAGGGAGAAATCGAGATCCGTATGCGCGCTGAGCCTCGCGGCGACGACGGCTGGTGGCTGCGCATGGTGGTGCGCGATACAGGGGTGGGCATGCGGCCGGAAGACCTTGCTCGCGTGCTGGAGCCTTTCGCGCAGGCGGATGCGTCCACGGCCCGGCGCTATGGGGGCACGGGGTTGGGCCTGGCCATCACCGCGGAGCTGGTGCGGCTCATGGGCGGTTCCATCCATTTGGAGAGCCAATTGGGCGAAGGCACACGCGTGCATGTGATCCTCCAATGCGATCGGGACGTGGCGGATGCGGCCATCCCCGTGCCGCCGCAGCTGGCTGGCGGCACCGTGGTGGTGCTGGATTGCCGGCCCGCGATCCGGGCCGCTGTGGCCTTGGCGGTGGAGTTCCTCGGCTTGCGGCCGGTGGCGGCGGCTTCGGCCCAGGAGGCCCGAGAGGCGCTGTCCGAGCCGGCCGCGGCGGTGGTGGCCTGCGCCGAGATTTCCGCCTCCGAGGCCCAGGCTGCAGCAGCTCTTTTGCGGCCTGGGGGGCGGTTTGTGGCGCTGGTCTCTTCCGGGCAGGACGCCCCCCTATGGCCGCAGGTGGCGGTGGACGCGGTCCTGGAGCGGCCGGTGCTGCCTCCACGTCTTCTGTCCGCCCTGTTGGGGGAGGCGGCCGCGCCGCGTCCGCAGGCGGCAGGCGCCTGGCGGGCGCAGGGGACTGTCTTGGTGGCGGAGGATAACCCCCTCAACCAGCAGATCATTCAAGGGATTTTGGAGGGGGCGGGGCTTTCGGTCCAGGTGGTGGATACCGGTACTGCAGCGGTGGAAGCCGCGCTGCAGCGGCCTTTCGATGTGGTCCTCATGGACGTGGAGATGCCGGACATGGACGGCCTGGAGGCCACCCGCCGCATTCACGCCCGCGCTCCCCACCTGCCGGTGGTGGCCATGACCGCCTACGCCTTGGCGGAAGAACGGCAGCGCATGCAGGCGGCCGGCATGGTGGACCATGTGTCCAAACCGGTGAATATCGCCCATCTCTTCGAAGTCCTTGGGCGTTTCGTGCCGGTGCAGCGGCAGGAGCGCCCGGAGGAGGTCACGCCGGCCCAACCCACGGGGCTTGCCTTTTTGCGTTCCCGTCCTGGATGGAAGGTGGACGAGGCCGTGGAGCGCATGGGCGGCGACACCGAGGCGTATGTGCGTCTGCTGGGGGACATGGTGGAGGCGTACCGCGATCTGGATACGGAAGTCCGTGCGCTCGTGGAGCGGGGGGAACTTGATGCCGCCCGCGCCAAGGTCCACGCCCTGCGGGGGATTGCCGGAAACGCCGGGGCTGCGGCCCTGTATGCCGCGGCCAGCAAGGTGGAAGAGGACTTGCGTTCTGGGAGTTGGAATGCCGATGTGGACGAGTCGTTGCGTCAGGCCCTGGCCACTTTTGTCCATGAGGTGCGCTGTGCCTTGGGCGAAAAAGAAGGCGCTGCGGCGGCTCCCTGCGCTTCGGCGTGTGGGGTGCGCGATCCGGCGCAGGCTTTGGAGCAATTGGCGGTGGCCGTGGAAGCGCGTCGGCCCAGGCCTGCCCGTCAGCTCTGGGAGCAGCTTCGGGGCTGTTTCCGCCCTGAAGCTGAGGCGGTGATCCCGGAGATGGATCGGTGCCTTGCGGAATATGCCTTTGACAGGGCACGGGAATTGGTGGACCAGTTGCGGAACATGGTGATGCAACACGAGGAGAGCGGGCATGGAGCAGCAGACCATCCTGGCCGTGGATGATACTCGCGCCAATTTGGATATGCTGGTGGCGATGCTGGGGGACTATTACGACGTGGCTGTGGCCACCGATGGACCGACGGCCCTGGACATGGCCGTGCGCTTTCGTCCGGATCTCATCCTCCTCGACATCATGATGCCGGATATGGACGGCTATGCGGTGCTTTCCCGCCTCAAGGAGGATCCGCGCACCGCAGACATCCCGGTGCTTTTGGTCTCCGCCTTGAGCGATGCGCACGACAAGGCCCATGGGCTTGCCCTGGGGGCGGTGGATTACGTGAGCAAGCCCTTCGAGATGGAAGAGCTCCTGGCGCGGGTGCGCACGCATTTGCTTTTGGTGCAGACCCAGCGCAGGCTTCGGGAACACAACGAAAACCTCGAGCGTTTGGTGCGCGAGCGCACCAAGGAGCTCTTGCGCATCCAGCAGGCGACCATCGAGAGCATGGCCGCCCTGGCGGAATACCGGGACCCGGAGACGGGCGAGCACATCCAGCGGGTACAGGCCTACGTGGAGCATATCGCCACTGCCGCCCGGCGTCTTCCCCAGTTCGCGCAGGTTATCGGTGAGGACTTTATCGAGTCCCTCGTCCTTTCCAGCCCTCTCCACGATATCGGCAAGGTAGGCATCCCGGACGCCATCCTGCTCAAGGCAGGCCCGTTGTCCGCCGAGGAGTTCGAGGCCATGAAGCGGCATACCCTGTTGGGCCGGGAGGTCATCTGCCGTGTGGAAAAGAAGCTCGGCTCCATCCCCTTTTTGCAGGTGGCCAAGGACGTGGCCTGCTATCACCATGAAAAATGGGATGGCTCCGGCTATCCCGAAGGACTGCGTGGCGAGGCCATCCCGCTTTCGGCGCGCATCATGGCCTTGGCCGACGTGTATGACGCCCTCATCTGCCGCCGGGTGTACAAGCCGCCTTTCCCCCACTCCCAGGCCGTGGCCATCATCGCCCAAGGCCGCGGCACCCATTTCGATCCCCTACTCACGGACGTTTTCACTGCCGAGCACGAGGCCATGCGGGAGATCGCCCTGCGCTACGTGGAGTCGGAAGAACAGCGTGAGGCCTTGGCCCTCTAGGCCTTCTGGGGCGGATGCTATGGTGATGCCTCCGCGTCCATGGGGCGTGGTCTTGGGCTTTGGGAGTTGCGGCGTTGGCGGTAGCGCTCCACCGCCTTGGCGTGTTCGGCCAGGGTGCGGCTGAAGGTATGCCCGCCATCGCCGGTGGCCACGAAGTAGAGGTAGGCGTGGGCTTCCGGGTTGGCGGCGGCCTGAAGTGCTGCGAGCCCGGGAGAGCAGATGGGGCCGGGGGGAAGCCCGGGGTGGGCGTAGGTGTTGTAGGGATTGGCGGTGTCCTTCAGGTGGGCGGTGGTGAGCTCGCCCAAGAAGGTCGGCCCCAGGCCGTAGAGGACTGTGGGGTCGGCCTGCAGCAGCATACCTCGGGCCAGGCGGTTGGTGTACACGCCGGCTACCCGCGGACGCTCCTCGGGGAGGGCGGTTTCCTTTTCCACGATGGAGGCGAGGATGACGGTCTGGTGCAGGGCCTTGGGGTCCTGGGCCGTGGGCAGGTCCCGGGTGGCGACGCGGAAACGGTGGATCATGGCCTCCACCAGGGGGCGCGGGTCGCCGCCTTGGGGACGCTCGAAGAAGTAGGTGTCGGGAAAGAGATAGCCCTCCAGGTTGGGGGCGGGGATCCCTTGGGCTTGGACAAATTGGGGGTCCGCACACAGGGCGAGGAAGGCCTCGGCGGACGTGAGCCCGGTTTCGGCCACGCGGGCTGCGGTCTGCGTCAGGGTGAGCCCTTCGGGGAGGGTGACCCGGTAGCGCACTGGTGGGCCAAAGCGCAGGGTCCAGAGGATTTGCTGGGGGCTCATGGCGGCGCTGAGGGAAAACTCACCAGCGCGCAGGTTGCTTCCCCCGATGCGGGCAACGGCGGCAAGAAGGCGGGGGGTACGCACCAACCCGGCTTCTGCCAGGCGGGCGATGACCGCTTCGGTGCCTTCGCCCCGCTGGACCGAAAAAATGATCGGGGGGCCTGCGGGGTCCAGGGGCGTGGTGAGGTAGCGGTGCAGCCCCCAGGCGCCGGCGCCGGCCAGGGCGCACAGGAGGGCTCCGCCTGCGAGAATCAGGCTGATGCGTCGGAGCATTGGCGAAGGAAGCTCTCCACGATGCCCACCGCGGCCATGGCGTCGCGCATCTCCTGGCGCCGGGAGGCCGGAATCCCGGCCTCGGCCAGGCGCTGCAGTGCCTCGGCCGTGGTGTAGGCTTCGTTGACGAGGGTGATGGGCAGCGGCGTGTGCCGGGCCAGATGGTCACGAAAGTTGCGCACCTGGCGGCAGGTCTCGCTGTCTGCTCCGCTTTCCAGGGCGGGATAGCCCAGGGCAATGGCCTGGACCTGCTCCCGGGCGATGACGGCGAGGAGTTCCTCCCACAAGGCCTTGCGGGTGGTGCGATGGATGACGCCAAGCGGCCGGACGAGGCCGGTCTGGGTGGAGCCCACGGCGAGGCCCACGCGTTTGATGCCAAAATCGATGCCCAGGACGCGCATGGCTACTTCATGGCTACCGTGCACACCCCGTCACGGCTGGATGCCCCTCGGATCCGGCGCAGGAGGTTTTTGGCCCAGCCCGGACCATCCAGGCTTTGGGCGAGAAACTCCACGGTGTGGAGCACGGGCCGGCTGATGCCCATCTCCCCGAGGCAGCGGGCGATGCCGATGCGGCAGGAAGGGCAGCCCACCACGATGGGGCGGTCTGCGGGGTAGTCCGCCAGGTCCTGGGCCAGTTGTTCGGTCTTGCGGGAGCGCAAGCGGTTGTAGATGGCTGGAGAACTCATGGCCCCAAGGCCCGATTCGGCGCAGCAATACGGGCTGATGTGTACCTTTGCCCCAGTGATCCGGGTGAGGGCCGCGGCATAGAGGTCTGCGGCCTTGAGCGCCGGGGCGCCGGTCCATTCCTGGTGGCAGGCGGCGTGGTAGAGGAGCGGGCCGGGGCTGGGCGCGGTCCAGGCGGCTTGGCGCACGATCCATTGGGTCACGTCCATGTGCTCCACGTCCGTGGAGCCTGCACCGCGCAGGCGGTAGCCGTGGATGCCTTCCCGGCAGGTGCCGCAGGCAGTGAGCACCGCGCTCACGGCAAAGCCTGCCGATTGCGCCTGGGCGAGGGTTTTTTCCAGGATTTTTTGGTTGGTCTGTCCCACCCGCTCGAAGGCCTCGCGGCATCCGGAGGCGAGCAGCGGATAGCCGCAGCACAGGTGCTCCGGGGCAAGCACCACCGTGACCCCAGCCCCCAAAAGCAGGCGTACTGCGGCAAGGCCGATGCTGCGGTAAAAGAGACTTGCCCCGCAACCGGGGAAATAGAGCACCGCCTTGGACCCGCCTTCTTTGGGGGTGAAGATGTTGTGGCGGGTAAGGCCCAGGGTTTGGCTCAGGTTGCGAAATTCCAGCTGCGGCGTGGCGGTGCGCAGCATGGGGTGCGTCAGGCGGCTGCGCCAGGAGGCCGGCAGCAGGCGCACGGCCTTGTCCTGGACCATGGCGCCGATGCCTGCCAGCTTGGCCACTTTGGGCAAGGTCTTTTGTGGGTCCTGGGCAAGCAGATGGAGCACGCGGTTTTTGAACGGGTGGCCGCCCATGCCTTTGTCTTCGAGATAGGTACGCAGGTGCAGGGTGACGTCCTGGGTGCGGATCTTCACCGGGCAGATGGCAAAGCATTTGCCGCAGGCGGTGCAATGCTCCAAAATGCGGTGTAGCTCGCGCAATAGCCTGGCCTCGGGTTCCCCGTGGTGGAGCTGGGAATAGTAGATGGCCTCCACGAGCGCACCCAACGTGATGTTCTTGTTGCGCGGATGAAAGAGCAGCCCTTTTTGGGGCAGATACATGGGGCAGACCTGCTTGCATTTGCCGCAGCGGGTGCAGGTCTGGATATTGGTGAGCAGCGCGATGAGCTTTTCTTTGCCCGGAAGCGCGGTCTTGGTGATGTCCTGGATGAGGCGGTTGAAGGAAAAGGTGTAGGGCACCACCACCAGGTCCCGTTGGGTGAGCTTTCCGGGGTTGAAGATATTGTTGGGGTCCACCTTGCGCTTGTAGGCGCGCAGGGCGGCGATCTTTTCTTCTGCCAGGAAGGCGATCTTGGTGATGCCGATGCCGTGCTCGCCGGAGACCTGTCCGCCGAGCTCCGTGGCCTTGTGGAAGATCTTTTCCACCGCCTCTTCAGCGCGGGCGAGCATGCGCGGGTTGTTGGAGTTCACCGGCAGGTTGACGTGGCAATTGCCGTCGCCGGCATGCATGTGGTTGGCCACGATGATGCGGGTAGCCTGCATCTCCTCGAAGATTTTGCTGATCTCTTCGGTGCGTTTGGGGTATTTCCCTTTGAGGTGCTGGAAGAAGTAGAAGGTCTGCAGTTCGAATTGCTGCTCCGGCAGATCGGCCTTGGAGGTCTTGCCACGCAGGATGCCCGCCGCCACGTCCATTTCCATGCGGATGAATTCGTCATCGCCGTCCACACCGGGCAGGGCTTGGACGGCCCGCAGGGCGTCGCGGTAGGCTAGGGCCAGGTAGTGGAGGTTGAGCGCTTCCAGGAAGTCGGCAAAATCCGGGATGGCGGTCAGGGGGATGACGATGTCTTCGTTGATCTTGAAGCCGCTGGTGCGCTTGGCGATGGCCGAGAGCTGGTGGCGGTCGTGCCAGAAGACTTCCGCCTCTTGGGCGTCCCGGGCCACGAATACGTCCACGCCCGGATAGTTTCGGGCGATGGCCACCACGTTTTCCGCGGCTTCGTCCAGGGCGAACTCGTCGTCGCTATCGAGCTGGACGATGAGCACCGAGATGGGAATCCCATCGAACTTTTTGGATTTTTTGGCGTAGTCGATGGCCTGGACATACTTGATGCCAAACTCCTCCAGGGCCGAGAGTTTGACCGCATCCCCCTGGCGGCGGATGGCATCCCGCAAGGCCACGATCTGGGTGATGACCAGCATGGCGTTGTGCATGGAATCTCCATAGAATTCCAGACACAGCACACGGGAGTACGCCGGCTTGGGGTGGAGGATGAAGGTGATTTCCGTGATGATGCCGTCCACCCCTTCTTTTTGCACCCCCGGAAGCCCGCCGAGAAACTTGTTGGTCACGTCTTTGCCCAGGCCTGGGCCGCGGATGTCCTCACCCTTGAGGGTGATGGTCTCTTTGAGGGCCCCGTATTCATCGAAGACCTCGAAGATCGCGGTCTCGTCAGGCAGGATTTTGTGCCAGGGATGGTCTTTGCGCCGCACATGGATGGCCTCGCCCGTGGGCAGCACCATGCGGTAGGCGAGGATGTTGTCCAGGGTGGTGCCGTATTCGAAGGCAAAGGGCCCGCCGGCGTTTTCCGCCACATTGCCGCCCACGGAAGAGGCCGCCTTGGAGGCCGGGTCCACGGTGAAGAGCAGCCCATGCTTGGCCGCGGCCTGAATGGCGGTGAGGGTGATGACCCCGGACTGCACGGTGATGGTGCGCGCCTTGGGGTTGATGTCGAGGATGGATTTGAGGCGGCTTAAGGACACGATGACCGTGCGGGGCTTGGCTGGCACCGCGCCGCCGGTGAGCCCCGAGCCACCGCCGCGGGGCACGATGGGAAAGCTCATCTCGTTCGCCAGGCGGACGATGGCCTGCACCTGCTGGGTGGTCTCGGGGAACACCACCGCGGCAGGCAGTTCCATGCGTAGGTCCGTGGCGTCGGTGGAGCACTCTATGAGGTTATTGGGCTCGGTCACCACTTGGTGCGCCTCGAGGAAGCCGCGCAGCCGTGCCTCCAATTTGGCCTTGAAGGCCTGATCCAGTTCGAACCCCTTCCAGAATCGCGTGAGACAGCCTTTGAGCTCGCGGTAGTATTCGGTGGTGAGGGCCGCGCGCTCGCTGTCGAGCCGGGAAAAGACGCTCTTTTTGACCAGCTTGGGGTCGATGAAGGGGTTGTAGCGGATGATGAAGAGCTCTTCCGCCAGATCCAAGGCCAGTTGCTGCAAATATTCCGGCCAGGTTTGAAATTCCTCCAAAGGCAGGCCCAGGACGCGTTTGACCAGGCGTTCCGGGGCAAGGGAAATATGAGGTCCTTTTTGGGGCATAGAAGTCTCGATAATGGATAGAGCGATTGGGAAAGCGGTTTTTCCTAGGGCGGCGCGGCGCGCTTGGCAAGACAGCGGGCTTTCAAAAAAAAATCAAATGATTTTCATTGGAAAGCCAGAAGGACGCTCAAGCGTGCGGTGTTTTCAATGGGTCGTCCACCCAGTGGAGAGCTCCGCAGCCCACGCAAAGATCCCGCCGCGGGCCAAGGTGCGGGCAAGGGGGGAGAGGGGGGCAAGCAGGCGGATGTCCGGGGCGAAGACATGGCTGTGCACCAGGGTGGAGAGGAGGTCCATGGGCTGCGGCTCGGGCCGAAATTCCAGGGCAGGGGCGTTGGGCACGCCGGCCAGGGTCGCAGCCATGGTGACCGCCAAGTCCTCGCCGCCCACGGCATCCACCAGGCGCAGGTCTTTGGCCTCTTCCCCGGTCCATACCTGTCCTTGAGCAAGGCGGCTGGTGGTGCTGGCGTCAAACCCCCGGGCTTGGGCCACCAGGTCTTGGAAGCGGCGATAGCTGTGCTGGAGGCTTGCCTCCAGGGCGGCAGTGGTGCGGGAGGACAAGGGGCGCAACGGGTTGGCCTGGTCCGCCAGTTCGGTGGTGCCTACACCGTCGCTGGTGATCCCCAGGCGTTGGGCGGCTCGGGTCAGGTTGGGTATGGTGGCGAAAACGCCGATGGAGCCGGTGAGTGTCATGGGCTCGGCCAGGATGCGGGTGGCGGCGGTGGCGATCCAGTAGGCGCCGGAGGCCCCCATGGCACCGAAGGAGACCACCACCGGCATGCCGGTGTCGCGGATGCGGGCCAGGGCGGCGCGGATGTCTTCGGCGGCCGCGGCACTGCCGCCGGGGCTGTCGAGGCGCAGGACCAGGGCGCGGGTGCGTGGATCGCTTGCAGCCCTTTGCAGACGCTCCACCAGGGCGTCTGCGGCAATGGCATCGGTGCCGTCGGTTTCCGGCACGATGGGGCCTTGGGCGCGCACCACGGCCACGGCGTCCTTTTGGGGTTGGGAAGGGGAGAGGGTGGCGGCGTATGCTTCCATGCTCACGATGGAGAGATCTTTGGGGTCGTCGCGCCCGAGATGTTTGGCCATGGCGGCCTGGAAGGCGGCGGAGGTCTCCACGGCGTCCACCAGGCCTTGGCGGCGGGCCACGAGGGCGGCGTCGCCGTTGGCCTCCACCACCAAACGGTCGAGGCCCTGGGCGTAGTGGTGGATGGCTTCGGCGGGGATGTTGCGTGAAGCGGCGATATCCATGCGGAAGGCCCGCCACAAGGTCTCGAGCCAGGCGCGGGTGGCGCTACGGGTCTCTTCGGACATGGAGTCGCGCACCAAGGGTTCGGCCGCGGACTTGTAGGTGCCGGCCCGCAGCAGAGTGACGTCGATGCGCAGGTCATCGAGCAATTTCTTGAAGTGCAGGGGGTAGAAGCCGAAGCCGGTGAGGAGCACGCCGCCCAAGGGATGCAGGCTCACCCGGTCGCAGGCCGCAGCCAGGAGATAGGCGGGCTGGGTGTAGAACTCGCTGTAGGTCCATACCGGCTTGCCGCTTTGGCGCAGGAGGCGGATTTCTTGGGCGAGGATGTGGAGTTTGGCCAGATCCGCCTCCACGTCCCGGGTGTCCAGCTCGATGAGGGCGATGCGTGGGTCGAGGGCTGCAGCACGAAGTATTCGCACCACGTCAGTGACGCGGGTGGCTGCATGCCGGGTGATGTGCGGGGCAAGCTGGCTGAGGAACTGTTCCATGCCCGTGGGCTCTGGGGTCTCTTCCACCAGGGGGCCGGCGAGCTCGATGCGCAGGATGCTTGCGTCGGGGATTTGGGGGGTGCGATCGGCAAGGGCCGCAAGCAGGATGCCTGCCACGAGGAGCACGAACAGAGCGTTGACGAGGATACGACGGGTGAGATCGATGGTCTGCCAGAGGCGGCGCACGAGGTTGGCGATGGAAAATGGCATGGTATTCCCCTATGTGTTTTGAGCCAGCCAGAGGCGGCCGTAGACCGCCTGGCCGAGGCTGATGCAGGCATCACCGGGGGGGAGCATGCGGTGGGTGAGCACCGTCAGCCCGCGGCGGGCAAGGGCAGGGGGAAGGAGCCTGGCTATGGTGGCGTTGTGGAACACGCCGCCGCTGAGCGCCACCGTGGTGCAGCCGGTGTCCGCCTTGGCCCGCGCCAGGGCGGTGGCGAAGCCTTCCACCAGTCCGAGGTGGAAGCGGCGGGCAATGGTGCTGGCCGGGACCCCCTGCCGCCAGTCTGCATAGACTTGCGCAAAGAGGGCATGGCTGTCCAGTACCCAGGGTGGAGAGCTGGAGCAGGGCAATGTGTAGGCCGCGGTCTCGGCCATGTCTTGGAGGTGCTCCAGGCGGATGGCGGCCTGGCCTTCGTACTCCTGCACGAAGCATAGCCCCAGGAGCCCGGCCACGGCGTCGAAGAGGCGTCCGCAGCTGGTGGTCTGGGGGCAGCGCACCTGGCGCGAGAGCATCTGGAGCACCATGCGGTGCCCGGGCGTGTGGTGGGCAAGCCACGGCCAGGGGAGATCTTCCGCGGCGAGCCCCAGGGCGTGGACAAAGGCGAGGGCCATGCGCCAGGGCTCCCGGCTGGCGGCGTCTCCTCCAGGAAGGGCCACTGGGGCCAAATGCCCCAGGCGGGTGTAGCGCGGGGGGCGGGTCTCCACCAGGAGGATTTCTCCGCCCCAGATGGTGCCGTCGTCGCCGAGCCCTGCGCCGTCGAGGGCGAGCCCCAGCGCCGGTCCGTGGGCGTGGTTTTCCGCCAATACGGCGTGGATGTGGGCCACATGGTGCTGGAGGGCCAGACAGGGAGTGATGCCGCAGCCTTGGGCGTAGCGGGTGGAGAGGAAGTCCGGGTGCAGGTCGTGCACCACCGCTGTGGGCGTGACCTGGAGGATGCGCGGCAGATGCGCGGCCATCTCCTCGAAAAACGTAAGGGTCTCCAGGTTTTCCAGATCACCGATGTGCTGGGACACGTAGGCCCCTGTGCCCTTGGTCACGGTCAGGGTGTTTTTGAGCAGCGGCCCCACCCCCAAGGTGCATGGGCCGTCGTCAGCCAGGGGGATGGGGGCCGGCGTGTAGCCTCGGGCGCGGCGCAAGAAGTGGATTGCTTCCGTGCCGCTCTCGGTGCGCATGGGGCGTACCACGGAGTCATCGCAGCGGATGAGGATGTCGCGGTCATGGAGGAGAAAAACGTCGGCAATGGGGGCAAGGCGCTGCAGGGCCTCGCGGTTGCCGAGAGCGATGGGCTCTGAGCTGAAATTGCCCGAGGTCATGACCAGGACTGCGGGGCGCCCTTGCAGGGCCGAGACCTGGGCAAGGAGCAGCACATGCAAAGGGGTGTAGGCGACCATGACCCCGATCTCCGCCGTGTCCGGGGAAAGTCCTGGGGCGAGGTCCGCCTCCGGTCGGGCCTTGAGGATGACGATGGGGCGTTCTGGGCCGGTGAGCAGGGTCTTGGCCGCAGGAGAGACCCAGGCGATGCCTTGGGCCGCTTCCAGGTGTTCCACCATCACCGCCAGCGGCTTGGCCTTGCGGCGCTTGCGCTCGCGCAGGCGCTTCACGGCGGCGGCATTGCGGGCATCCACGGCCAGATGGAATCCGCCCAAACCCTTGATGGCGACAATGGCGCCTTGCGCCAGCGTACGGGCGGCAAGTCGCAACGCGTCCGCCCCCTGGCCCAGGAGATCGCCGCCGGCGGTCTGCAGCCACAGTCGCGGGCCGCACACCGGGCAGGCGTTGGGTTGGGCATGGAAGCGGCGGTTGAGCGGGTTGGCGTATTCGGCCTGGCACTGGGGGCAGAGGGGAAAGCAGGCCATGGACGTGGTGGCCCGGTCGTAGGGGATGGAACGGGTGATGGTGTAGCGCGGCCCGCAATTGGTGCAATTGGTGAACGGATAGCCGAAACGGCGGTCCTGGGGGTCGTGGATTTCGCGCAGGCAATCGGTGCACAAGGCCACGTCCGGGCTGATGCGCACGCTATGGCCGCTTCCGCCCTGGCTTTGCAGGATGCGGAAGGCCGACTCCTCGGACACTGGGGAGATCGCGGTGCGGGTACAGGTCTCCACCCGGGCCAGGGGCGGGAGATTGGCTTCGAAGAGGGCGGCAAACTGCGCCAATTGCCCGGCAGAACCCTGGATTTCCAGGCAGACGCCCTGGCTGGTATTGGCCACCGTTCCCGTGACTCCGGCTTCGACAGCGCAGCGGTAGAGAAAGGGGCGAAACCCCACTCCCTGGACTCCGCCGGTGATGATCCATCGCTCGCGCAGCATCATGGATGGGTCGTGAGCGCCTTGGTGACGATACGGATATGGGCTTTTTCCTGGTTTGCCAAAGTGAGGTAGGCTTGTTCTTCTTCGCTGCCTGCCGGGGCGCGGTGCGCCAGGGTGCGGTAGAGGTCGTAGGCGTGGTATTCGATTTCGCACGCCACTTCCAAAAGCCGCAGCCGCCGATCCACTGCCTGCTCGTGGAGCTGGGCAAGCCACGCGGCCATGGGTTTGCCGCCCTCCATGACATTGCCGTCCATGCGTTCGAACAGGGCGTCGAAAGGTTCGTGATCCTGGGCCGGGTGGTGGCGCACCCAAAAGCCATACAGGGCTCGCGCATGGCGGCGCTCCACGTCCCCCAGCTCACGGGCCAGATCTGCCCACTGCGTCTCTTCGGTGAGATCCAGGTAAAAGAGGTGCGCGCCTTTTTCTAAATTCATGGCCCGGTAGAGGATCTGGTGCATGGGCAGATCCCGCGGGAAGGTCTCCAGATGGGGGATGTGGCGGATGTCGTGGCCTTCCCAGGCCAGAATACCGCCCACCAAGTTGCCGATGGCCCCGGTCCGCCCGCGCTGCCCTTCGGCAAGGAGCGCTGCCGCCACCGAGGACCGGCTGCCGGAGCGGCAGTAGAAGATCACATCGCGGTCTGCCGGGATCTCGGCAAGGCGGTCTTCGAGCGCCGGCAAGGGTAGGAGTCGGGCGCCGGGGATGTGGCTTTGGGCGTATTCCTCCGGTTGGCGCACGTCGATGAGGAGATAGTCCCCTTCGCGCCGACTGCGCTGCAGGTCTTCCACTTCGTCAGGGTAAAGATGCTGGATAGGGCTCATGGTCGCTCCGTAATGGGTATGCTCGGAGCCTAGGTAAAGAGCAGGAAAAAATCCAGTGTCTTGTGGACAAGCAGTTGCTGCTGTGTCATTGTGCTCCAAAAGGGTGGAACGTTGAGCCACGAGGAGGCAACGATGCGATTTTCCATTGGAACGAAGCTGCTTTTGGGGTTTGGGGCGACCATCGTGGCCACGGTGCTGGTGACGTGCGTCGTGGTGGGTGTGCAGTTGCGCGCCTCGTCGGTGGAGGGTTTTCACGCGGCTACGGCCAAGGAGCTCGCCCAACTGGACCGGGCCATGAGCATTTTCGTGGACAAGGCCTTGCGCATGACCGTGGCGTTGGCCTCCTTGCCCGTGGTCCAGCAGGCCGATTCCTCCATTCATAGTTATGTTGCGGAAACCAAGAAAATTTCTCCCAAGGATTTCGTGCCGAGCCCCTTGGAGCAGCAGTTGCGGGAGATTTTTGCGGCCGTGGCCAAGGCCCATCCGGAATACGTGGAGGTATATCTGGGCACCCAATGGGGCGGGTTCGTGACCTCGGGAGATGCACTCATGCCCCCGGGTTATGATCCCCGCAAGCGGCCGTGGTACCAGACTGCCATGCAGAACCCACAGGCCCCTTCCATTTCCGATGCCTACATGTCCACCACCGGGGAGCCAGTGGTAAGCAACATGTATCCCATCCGTAATGCCCAAGGGGCCATCGTGGGGTGTATGGCCATCGACGTGGGCTTGGGGGTACTGACGGGCTTGGTGGAAAAATCGCCCTTGGGACGTACCGGGTATGTGGTGCTGGTGCAAAAGGACGGCGTGATCCTCGCCCATCCCCGGCACAAGGAGTTCAATTTCAAAAATGTCAATGAGGTCGGCTCGGCCTGGGCGACCTTGGGGCGCATGGACTCGGGCAGCGCCGAGGTGGAGATCGATGGCGACCTCTATTTGGCTCAGGTCCATACCATTCCTGGGATAGAGTGGAAGCTCATTGGCGTCATGACCCGCGCCGAGGCCTTGGGTGCGTTCTGGGCGGTACTGCGCAACGTAACACTGGCGGCCGGAGCGTTGATTGTCGTGTTTTTGGCTTTGTCCGCCGTTTTGGCCCGCTCCATGGCGGTGCCGGTGCGTCGGGCAACCGCCATGCTCCAGGACGTGGCCGAAGGCGAGGGAGATCTGACTCGTCAGCTGGTCGTGTCCTCCCAGGACGAAATCGGCGACATGGCTCATTGGTTCAACACGTTCTTGCAGAAATTGCGGATGCTGTTGCGGGAGGTGGTCGGCACGGGGCAGAATGTGGACAGCGCTTCGGACCAGTTGCTGGCCATTGCCGACCAATTGGGCGCCAGCGTGGAGGCCACGGCCAGCAAGACCGCGGCTGTGGCCAGTGCCGTGCAGGCCATCACCGAGCGTTTCGCCGCAGTGGCGGCGGCCATGGAGCAGGCCACCCAAAACACCAACATGGTGGCCACCGCGGCGGAAGAAATGAGCGCCACCATCGGTGAGATCGCCACCAACGCCGAGCGGGCGCGCGGGGTGAGTGTCAAGGCGGTGAGCGAGGCGGGGGCCGCCACGTCGGCCATGAGTGCCCTCGGAGATGCGGCGCAGGAAATCGGCAAGGTGACCGCCATGATCACGGAGATTTCCGAGCAGACCAATTTGCTTGCCCTCAATGCCACCATCGAAGCGGCCCGGGCCGGTGAGGCGGGCAAGGGGTTTGCCGTGGTGGCCACGGAGATCAAGGAACTCGCCCGGCAGACTGCAGGTGCCACCGAGGAGATCAAGCAACGCATCAGTGGGATCCAAAGTACGGCCCAGAATACGGCGAACCAGATCCATGGTATTTCCGAGATCATTGAGCAAATGAGCGACATCATTGCCACCATTGCCACGGCCATTGAGGAGCAGAGCGTGGCCACACGGGAAATTGCCGACAACGTAGTGCAGGCCTCGCAGGGGCTCACTGAGGTCAACACCAATGTGGCGCAGTCGTCGAGCGAGCTTCGCGACGCTGCGCAGCGGGTGCAGGAAGTGAGCGCTACTGCCGCTGCCACGCGCGCCGGTGCGGCCAAAGTGCGGGAAAACGCCGAGAACCTGCACTCTTTGGCGGCCCGTTTGCGCGAGCTTTTGGGCCGGTTCCGGCTGGAGTAGGGGACGAAGGTACAGCGCACCGCCTTGGGGAGCGACCTAGGGAGCGTTGTGTGGCGCTTTGTGGTGCATCAAGATCAGGAAGGCGGACGGTGTGCGGTCCGCCTTCGTTTATTTTTCGATATGGATCGCAGCATCGTTGGGGTTTCGCTTTGGCGCCCCTTCTCTTTCCGTCTTGAGAGCCACTTTCCGCAGCGCATTTTCTCTCGGCAACGAGAACATTCGGAGAAACTCTTTTTTCAACCATCCGTATCGCTGGGGAGCGGTGTTTTGACTTCCCGTGCCCCCGTGGGTACACAACAAACGTCTCCCTTTCCGGCATGGAGGTTTCCATGGAGCGCAAGAAACTGCCCATCGGCATCCAGACTTTTGCCAAGATCCGCCAGGAAAACTGCTATTACGTGGACAAAACGCCGTTCGTGGCGCACCTGGCCGAGAACGGCGGCTACTACTTCCTCTCCCGGCCGCGGCGCTTCGGCAAATCCCTCTTCCTCGATACCCTGGCCGAGGCCTTTGCGGCAAACCGTGCGCTCTTCACTGGCCTTTATTTGGAAAATCATTGGGATTGGGAGAAGCGCCATCCGGTGATCCGGCTCTCCTTTGCCGAGGGGCGGCTTGAGCGCCGCGAAGAGCTTGATCGCAGCATCCGCCGCCAACTGCACGAACATGCGCAGCGATTCGGCATGACGCTTTGCGACCTGGAGGACATCCCGGGGAGCTTCGGCGAGCTCATCACTGGCGCAGCCGAGCGTTTGGGCGAGCGCACCGTGGTGCTCATCGACGAGTACGACAAACCCATTCTCGACAACCTCACCGATCCGGACACGGCGCGGGCCATGCGCGAGGGCCTGCGCAACCTCTACTCGGTGCTCAAGGGCCGGGATGCGGACCTGCGCTTCGTGTTTTTGACTGGGGTGTCCAAGTTCAGCAAGGTGAGTCTCTTTTCCGGGCTCAACAACCTCAACGACATCACCGTGGATGAGCGCTACGCGACGATCTGCGGCTATACCGAAGACGATCTGGATGCGGTCTTCGGCCCGGAGTTTACCGCTGCCGCCAAGGAAGACCGCGCCCTTGATCGCGATGCCGTGCGCGCCTGGTACAACGGCTACCGCTGGGGAAGCGAAGAGAGTGTCTACAACCCGTTCGATGTGCTGCTGCTCCTGCGCCAACGGGAATTTCGCGCCTGGTGGTTCGAGACCGCCACCCCCACGTTTCTCGTGGAGTGGCTCACGCGCCATCAGTTCTTCACCCCGCGTCTCGAGCGCCTGTACGCCGACGACGCCCTGCTTTCGGCCTTTGACGTGGAGGCCATCGCCCCTGAGGCCCTGCTTTGGCAGACGGGCTACGTCACCATCACCCGCGTGCACCGCAGCGAAGACGGGGTGGAGTACGAGCTGGGTCTTCCCAACCGCGAGGTGCGCATGGCCCTCAACCGCGCCCTGGTGCGGGGCTTGGTGCCCGAGCTTCCGCACGCCCCGAGCTTTGCCCTCACCACCATGCTCAAGGAGGGCGACGCCCACGGCCTGGGCGAGCACATGCGCAGCCTCTTTGCCGGCATTCCCGCGGACTGGTACCGCAAAAACCCCATGGCCCGGTACGAAGGTTATTTTGCCAGCGTGTTCTATAGCCACCTGGCGGGCCTTGGGGTGATGACCATCCCGGAGCGCATCTGCACCCCGGGGCGGTTGGACCTGGTGGTGATCGCCGGGGCAGTGGTGTGGATCTTCGAGTTCAAGGTCATCGACGGCGACACCCCCACAGGCGAGGCCCTGCGGCAGATCCAGGAAAAGGGCTACGCCGCGGCCTACCGGGGCAAGGCAGCAGTAGCGCGGGTCGTGGAGGTGGGGGTGGAATTCAGCACGGCCAAACGCCAGATCGTGGGCTGGGAGGTGGCATAGTTGGCACTTAGGCTTGGTAGGGACAATGATTGCATGCCCCGATGCATGCTGGTCGGAGCTGACGGAATGCAAGACGAGGGAAGCGCGGCGTGAACACGGACCGTATCGTCACGATTTGTCGCATGCTCTCGCTTTCGCGGCGAGCAGTACCGTTGCAGGTGTTTCTGGATGAGCTCGAAATCTCCCGCGCCACTTTCAAACGCGATCTTGCGTCCTTGCGTGATCGGTTCGGCGCCCCCATCGTTTATGATCGCGATGCCGGGGGCTATCGTTTCGATTCCTCCTCCCCGGATGGGTCAGTCTACGAGTTGCCTGGGCTATGGTTTTCCGCAAGTGAGCTCTACGCGCTCCTTGCTGCACATAGGCTTCTGGAGCAGATTGAGCCTGGCATCCTTGCCGACCATCTCGCGCCCCTGCAATCGCGGTTGGCGGAACTCCTTGGTGCTGGTGGTCATCCGGTGCAGGAGATCGAGCGGCGCGTGCGCATTCTCTCCATTGCACGCCGCAGGGTGGAGCCGCGCTTCTTTGCCCACGTCGCTGCTGCGTTGATGCGTCGTCATCGCATCGAGATCGATGCCTGGAACCGGGCGCGCGATGAGGTCAACACCCGTGTCGTGTCTCCGCAGCGACTGGTGCACTACCGTGACAATTGGTACCTGGACGCCTTCTGCCATTGGCGCGGGGCGTTGCGGAGCTTTGCCCTGGATACGCTGCGGCGTGTGCGCCTTTTGCCGCAAAAAGCGCAGGAGATCAGCGACGCCCAATTGGACGCCCACTATACCGGCGCGTACGGCATTTTTGCAGGCATGCCCACTGCGCAAGCGGTACTGCGCTTTTCCGCCGAGCGCGCCCGTTGGGTGCGTGCCGAGGTGTGGCACCCCAAACAGCAGCAGGAAGATCTGCCCGATGGCGGCCTGCGTCTGACCGTACCGTATGCGGATGAGCGTGAGTTGATGATGGATATCCTGCGTCATGGTCGGCATGTCACCGTGGAAGCCCCGCAGAGCCTGCGTCAGCGCATGGCTGAAGAGGTGGCGGTGCTGGCGGCTCGGTATGGGGTTGGCCTCGCATCCGCTTCGTGAGCGCTTTGTTGCGCCTCGTCTGGCTCCCGGCTGCGCACCGACTACATCTCAGTGCGTTGTGGAGCGGGGAGAATCTGCCGGACAGTCGTGGCCATAGACCCAAAAGCCTGATCCCTTGGTGAGGGCTTGCCACGGTGGGGGGCTACCATTTTTCCCGAGATGGCTCGGTTTGGAACCCCGGCCCCATCACCACCGCAGCCGTGCACACGTGGGGTCTCAAACTCTTCCCGATATGGCCCGGCGGTGCGACGGTTCATCCCTGCACGGGCGGGGAACACCTGGTGATCGAGCAACGCGGACCGGCACGGGGCGTTGGGTGACGAACTCCCGGCGGTTGTCCCGCCTGGAGGCGGAATGGATGCCGAAATTTGCTGTCTGCTGAAGTTGAAGTGAGGCCGCGCCGGATCGGCCTCGTGGGGCTGGCGTGGTGGCTCCCCTCCCCACCACGAGGGCTTTGCGACCCCGGCGGGTCAATGTCCCCGCCAACCTTCGGTGTCCGGTGCACCTTCAGCATCTGCCGGGAGATTTTGCCGCCAGCTCTTGATCAAGGTGTAACCGATCACGCCTGCGTGTCAACGTTCAAGGCTCGTGGCGGTAAGTAACGCAGTCGGTGACACGGAAATGACGGCCGGCACCACCGCTGCAACCGGCCACACCCGCGGTCCGATGAGAAAAGTTCCCAAGATGGCGGCGTCCCTTGGGACGGAGCCATACACCAGCAGCGCGTATTGAGGAAAGCAAGGCAAGGAGTATGAGTATGCGTCCGAACATGACTGAATCATGCAGCGATGGCAGATTACGTTAACATGTTGCTGCATGGATTTTCGGGCACTTGCTTTTTGTCTTTTGCCTTCGGAAATCGACGCGTTGGAGGTTGATGAACTGAGGGAATGGGTGCGGAGCTTCGACACCGTCGAAGAACCTCGCCAGGAGTTGCTGGAATTCAAGAAGCGCTGCAACCGTCACCGGCTGCTCCAACGGCACGGCCACGTCTCACCGGCCCAGGTGCGCGACGCCCACGCGGTGATCGCAAGGCGGCGTGATTTGGTGAAAATCGTGCCCAAGTAATTGGGGGCATTACCCCGGCCTGCTTGGCCGAGAGCTGCCCACGGCCACCGAATCGCGCCCGGCTTCGTAGTGCAGCCGCGACGTGACGAAGCTCTTGCTGCCGACGAGCGGCTTTGTCCCCTTCTTGCGGGCCATGGTCGCCGGGCTGTTGGGGGCGAAGCGCGCCCCGGTCCAGTTGTGCCCGGCCAGGATGCGGTCGTGGCTGCCCTCCACGAGGGCCTGGTCGACGAGGTCGAGCGCCGGTTGCATGTCCTCCAGGCGGCGCGATATGCTGGCAATAGCCTCGAGGACGGCGTCATCAACGACCTCAACCTTCACGGACGCGCTCCTTGATTTGCCTGATGCTGCGCACGTCGTCGAGCGCGATGCGCAGCCCCTCGTCGTCCGGGTGCTCCAATATTGCCGCCTCTAGGGTGCGCTCCCACCGCTCAATCTCCTCCATCGGAGAATACGGTGTCAGCTCATGATCTACTAGGGTCCAACTCATCGACAACCTCCATCGCCCACTCTGGGACGGGGCCAATCGCTCGGTACTCAATAACGCGCGCGCGGTGGAGCAAGGCGTTCACTATGTGGAAATGGTATTTCTCGACCTCATGCCGCGGGACCGTGCCGGCCGCGACGCGCTCGATAACGACGGAGAATACCCGGTCATCATACGCTTTGTGCAGCGCTGGCAGGGCCGGAAGGCTGCTGGCGTCGACTGTCGCCGCGTACACCATGCTTTTGTCGTTCGCGACTGCATATATTCTGCGCAAACCATTTTTTGCGGCCAGCTCTAGGTCTGGGCAGCTCAGCGACGACCCGCCCGGATGGTTGTGGACTAGCACCCGCCCCCGCAGCTCTGCGCTCTCTTGCGGCGTAAACCCAATATGTTACGTCGCCGCGCTTGGTCCAGACAATCCCGTCGTCGCCAACCAGCGCCCCATATTCAATGCCGGCGGTGGCGTCTTTCAACGCCCTGGCGACCACGTCGTCCAGGGCGCTGCGCAGCGGCCCGCCCCGGACCATGTCGATGTCCTCCATCAGGGCCGCCGCCACGCTTACCGGCAGCGATGCCGCCTTGCGCTCTATGGCCCTGGCCGTCTCCTTTGCCGTCGCCCCCGGCATGTAGCCCCAGCCCTTGTCGATCCCGACCTGCTCGCCGGTCTTGGGGTCAATGGCGTCCCAGCCAGCGGGCGGCTCGGTGTACCCCGGCTTGCCGCCCAGGCGCGCTGCGCTCTTTGGCCCGGTCGTCCCCACACGACGCGGCAGATCAAGGCCGAACAAGACCGATGATCCAACCCAGAGGCATGGCTGCCAATGGCGAGAGCACAAGGCCGATGAGAATACCGGCAATCAGGCTGGCGTCCGTGGCCCATGCCAGCGCGGCGGGGGCGAGAATGACAACGGCAATCATAGATTCAGCATAGCATGTCTGGGAGCACGATCAATATTGGCTGTTTACATGGGCCGAGGCGTGTGCCTCGGAAATGCCGCCTGGGGCTGCTGCGCATCGAGTCGCGAGCAGCCGCTTCAATGGGGCCGAGGCGTGTGCCTCGGAAATGCGCTGCGCAGGTAAGACCAACCGCAACGCCATCCCAAAGCTTCAATGGGGCCGAGGCGTGTGCCTCGGAAATGCGCGGGATCGGTGGTGGGATCGGTCTTCGGGCTACTGCTTCAATGGGGCCGAGGCGTGTGCCTCGGAAATGCGCTGCTCCGACACTACTCGCACGCCGGGGTGCTCCATGCTTCAATGGGGCCGAGGCGTGTGCCTCGGAAATGCCCCGTATAGGAAGGCACGATATAGCCGTCCTGCACGTGCTTCAATGGGGCCGAGGCGTGTGCCTCGGAAATGCATCGTGTGTGCAATGGGGGTGAGCCCCAGGTTAGGAGCTTCAATGGGGCCGAGGCGTGTGCCTCGGAAATGCCCGCTCGTCCCGCCGAGGTCTGTAAAAACGCGGATAGGCTTCAATGGGGCCGAGGCGTGTGCCTCGGAAATGCCTAACCCGCCTGCTCGCAAGCTGCGCCTGCGCGGCGTGCTTCAATGGGGCCGAGGCGTGTGCCTCGGAAATGCCCTGGTTGACCGCTTGCTGGTCGTGAAGCAGGCCCGCCTGCTTCAATGGGGCCGAGGCGTGTGCCTCGGAAATGCGTCGCGCGGCGTGAGACTTGTGCGTGCGACGCAAGACGCTTCAATGGGGCCGAGGCGTGTGCCTCGGAAATGCGGGGTCCAGGGGGAACCCCTGGCAAGCTAGTTTGAGCGCTTCAATGGGGCCGAGGCGTGTGCCTCGGAAATGCCATACAGCGGCAAGCGTGCGCTAGTGGTCTTTTTATCGCTTCAATGGGGCCGAGGCGTGTGCCTCGGAAATGCGAGTCCCTGTGCCGGACAACAACAAACTGATTGTCCGTGCTTCAATGGGGCCGAGGCGTGTGCCTCGGAAATGCGATGACCGCGCTGGCACAAGAGACGAGCACAGCGGCGCTTCAATGGGGCCGAGGCGTGTGCCTCGGAAATGCCGTGGCGTCCGTTCTCGCGGGCCGCATCTACGAGAGTGAGCTTCAATGGGGCCGAGGCGTGTGCCTCGGAAATGCTCGGCAAAGCGCGCCCAGTCGCGCATGGCGTAGGACTTGCTTCAATGGGGCCGAGGCGTGTGCCTCGGAAATGCAAGGCCCCGCACAGGGCGGGGCCTTGCACCATAACACGCTTCAATGGGGCCGAGGCGTGTGCCTCGGAAATGCACCGGCGGCACTCATCTCACGCAGCTGCCCACGGGGCTTCAATGGGGCCGAGGCGTGTGCCTCGGAAATGCCGCCCGCAGCCTCCGCACCCATAGCCTCCGCACCAGCGCTTCAATGGGGCCGAGGCGTGTGCCTCGGAAATGCGGGGTGCAAAGTCCGGTGGCCGGGGCGCGACAGCTGACCGCTTCAATGGGGCCGAGGCGTGTGCCTCGGAAATGCGCATCATGCACGCCGTTGGGCAGCCCGCGTTTCTCGCGCTTCAATGGGGCCGAGGCGTGTGCCTCGGAAATGCACTCGCCCAGCGCGTCCAACAATGACACCACTGCGGTGCTTCAATGGGGCCGAGGCGTGTGCCTCGGAAATGCTACTGCTCAGCGACGATCTTGATTTGCGCGAGCCGTGTCGCTTCAATGGGGCCGAGGCGTGTGCCTCGGAAATGCGCCTGTGGGGCAATGTGTGGCAGATGGTGGATGGCCTGCTTCAATGGGGCCGAGGCGTGTGCCTCGGAAATGCCGTGACGGCTGCCACCAAGGCCCGGGCGAAGGCCACCGCTTCAATGGGGCCGAGGCGTGTGCCTCGGAAATGCGCCCGCTGATGCGGCCAGAGAGCCGGCGGAAGGCACGCTTCAATGGGGCCGAGGCGTGTGCCTCGGAAATGCCCGATGCCGGTTGGGCATCTCGAGTTTGCCGCGACCGGCTTCAATGGGGCCGAGGCGTGTGCCTCGGAAATGCAGCGCCACCATTACTAGCTGTTTGGGAAGCCATTCCCTCCGTAGCTTCAATGGGGCCGAGGCGTGTGCCTCGGAAATGCAGGTAGGGGGGGGTTATTATCTTTTTTTTCGTGACCAACAGCTTCAATGGGGCCGAGGCGTGTGCCTCGGAAATGCAGCGAGCCCGTATTCATGCAGAGACCACGAATCGTAGCTTCAATGGGGCCGAGGCGTGTGCCTCGGAAATGCGTAGCCACAATCAATTGGGAATAGTACATTCCCGCAGGCTTCAATGGGGCCGAGGCGTGTGCCTCGGAAATGCGCCCAGATCCTCGCTATTACAAAAGCAGGATGTTCAAGCTTCAATGGGGCCGAGGCGTGTGCCTCGGAAATGCACGTTGGCACCAAGTCGCCACATCGCTCGCAGAACCCGCTTCAATGGGGCCGAGGCGTGTGCCTCGGAAATGCGCTTGTGATTGGCGTTTGGCAACTTGCATTTATCGCATGCTTCAATGGGGCCGAGGCGTGTGCCTCGGAAATGCCCTCTGAGGAAGGAAACAACTTGACCAAACCCACCGCTTCAATGGGGCCGAGGCGTGTGCCTCGGAAATGCCTGTTTGTCCGTCTTCCTTGGTACGATGCGGAAGAGCTTCAATGGGGCCGAGGCGTGTGCCTCGGAAATGCTCTGAGATGTGGCAAATATACCCGCATTCTGAACAAATGCTTCAATGGGGCCGAGGCGTGTGCCTCGGAAATGCGGGGGGGGAAGTATTATCTTTTCTTCCGTGACCAACAGCTTCAATGGGGCCGAGGCGTGTGCCTCGGAAATGCGTTGAACGTCCAAAGATTCGTATTCTGCGATTTTTACCGCTTCAATGGGGCCGAGGCGTGTGCCTCGGAAATGCGCCTGGCCTCATGTCACTTCTGCGGAGGATGCGGCAGCTTCAATGGGGCCGAGGCGTGTGCCTCGGAAATGCTTGATTATCGTTGATGACCTTGAAGACGCCGAAGAAGTGCTTCAATGGGGCCGAGGCGTGTGCCTCGGAAATGCGCTCCCCATGGAGCAATGGGGCGTGGACGCCGCGACGCTTCAATGGGGCCGAGGCGTGTGCCTCGGAAATGCGAGGGAGGGGGGTGGCGCTGGTGGGAAAGAATGCGGGCTTCAATGGGGCCGAGGCGTGTGCCTCGGAAATGCTCGTCGGCTTTCTGCTAGCTTGTTGGCGTCAGCCTGTGCTTCAATGGGGCCGAGGCGTGTGCCTCGGAAATGCTATGCCCGAAACTTGCCACGTTTCAGCAGGTAAGGAAGGCTTCAATGGGGCCGAGGCGTGTGCCTCGGAAATGCAACCCCTCGCGGGGATTGGATTGTGTTGCCCAGGGATTTGCTTCAATGGGGCCGAGGCGTGTGCCTCGGAAATGCGGAGGGCGCGGTCGGTAATCCCCGGGCATGTGGAGAGCTTCAATGGGGCCGAGGCGTGTGCCTCGGAAATGCCTAAGGAGGTGGTGGGGGGACGAAAACGAAGAAAAGGCTTCAATGGGGCCGAGGCGTGTGCCTCGGAAATGCATGCAGCCCGGAGGGGACCACCCCTGCCTGATACCAGGCTTCAATGGGGCCGAGGCGTGTGCCTCGGAAATGCCAGGCGCTGCTCGATGTCCGCGAGCAGCCTGACGCTGCTTCAATGGGGCCGAGGCGTGTGCCTCGGAAATGCTAGCGACCTCCTAGTATAGCGGCACTGCCAAATAAACCGCTTCAATGGGGCCGAGGCGTGTGCCTCGGAAATGCCGCGAGCAGATCCGCCTTGGCCGCGCCCGCGACCATGCTTCAATGGGGCCGAGGCGTGTGCCTCGGAAATGCGGCTCTTTCGAGAGCCTTTGCTGGGCTTCGGATGGAGCACCTATTGGCGAGTGCTGCGCCCTTCTAGGGAAGAAACCGGGAAACAGGCAAGGGCTGATCTCTTCATTCATGCGACAACTTTTCTTTTTTCAAAGAACATTGTGTTTCGAGCGCTGTCGTGGCTGTGGCGTGGCATTGCGGTGCTCGCAGAGATCCGGCGCAACGCTATACGATAATCGGCTTGCGCTCAATGGGGGTGAACTCCTTGCCTAGGCTGCTGATCTGGGTGCGAATCCGTTCCGCAGGCCCGAGGTCGATGATGAGCACGTGGTCCTCCTGTTGGCGGATGGCTGTTTGCAGGGCCGCTCGGAGCTCTACTTCCCGCCGACGATCGAGCCGACATTGAAATACGGAGAGCTGGAGCCACTGCCCAAACCCATTCATAATGCGGAACACACGGCGCCAGCGCCTGGGATTGGTGATATCATAGGTGACAATGAAGAGATGTTCCATGGCCTATCGAGTAAGAAAGTTTGGATATTGCGGAATTTCGCCTGTCAGAAAACGGATGAGAAGGCGGGCCTGCACCTCCAGAAGACGTCGGTAGCTGATGCGGTATCCGAAGATGGGGTGCGTCACTTCTTGTTGCATACGGCGTTCCAAGGTGGCGATGAATCGTTTGCGGCCATTGTCCGTGAGGGCACATCCATGGGCAGAAACAATAAAGTCCGTTGGGTGTACCTCGCCGTTGTTGAGGGCCATGAGTACGGATGAATCTGCGATGAGCGGGCGGAAGGGTTCCATCATATCCAAGGCTAGGGCGGGGCGACCGAAGCGGGGTTGGTGGTAGAAGCCTCGGTAGGGGTCCAGACCGACGGCTGAGAGCGTGATGTGCCATTGGCGTGTGAGCATGGCGTAGGCAAAGGACAGGAGGGCATTGACGGGGTCCCGAGGCGGCCTGCGGTTTCGGCCCATGAAGTCGAATGGCGCGACCAAGGTTTCTGGCCGCAGCATGCAGGTGAAGTGCTGGAAATAGAGCCGGGCTGCTGTCCCTTCCATCCCTAAGAGTTCTTGCAGGGAAGTCGTTCGGCGGACCTTGCGCATGAGGTCTTGGAGGGTCCGCAATACTTGCGCAGAAGTCGAGGTCTCGGATCGCCAGTTGCGGCGCAGCAAGGTGCGGCAATTGGCGATCTTGGAGGCAATCCAACCTCGAGCAAGGCGCAGACAGGTTGAGGCGTCGAAGCTGGCCCGGTATTGTGCGGTGCGAGTTTCCACGTTGCGGTGCCCGAGACCTGTGGTGTGCCCCACGAACCATCCACCGTAGGTATGCCATGAGACGGGGATCTCTCGGCGTAAAAGCTCGTGGAGGAGCGGAGAGGACAGCTGCGCGGTGCCAAAGAGGACCACTTGCGAGACTTCTCCCAGCCGGGCTTCGGCCACCGGCGTTTTGTCTTCTTCCACGATGATGCGTTCGCCGTCCTTACGGAGCCACGCCCGGGGGGATTGGACATAGAGCGGCAGGGCCGCTGGGTCTGCGGCGGCAATAGGTCGGGGGATAAGACCGTTTCCTCCCAAGAACCGCGTTTCGTCGGGAAGACAGATGCCTGCCAGTGAGCAGCGCGGACATTTGGGACTGTCTTCCAGCGGCGGAGGGATAGTCGTGGACTGGGCCATTTGACGAAGGCCAGCGATGGCGGCTTGGGTCAAGGCGATGAGTTCGTCATCCAGAGGGATGCGTACCCGCTCCCGGGAGGCGGCATAATACAGGATCCCCGCTGCACATTGGTAGCCGTGTTCGCGCAGCAACAGCCCTTGCGCGCAGAGCTGTACCCGTTCTGCGTCGTAGGCCCCTCGGGCCGTATGGGGGCGCTTGCCGCGTTTGTAGTCCACCGGTGTCGCTTCGTGCCCTTCGGCCTCGACGATATCCAGCCGGGCGGTGATGCCCAGAGATTCCGAGGAAAGCCACACCGAGCGGGCATGGATGCTTTGGTTTTCGGCATCGGCCTTTGGGAGGTTGCCCGGAGCCGCATCCACGCGGCTGTGCACTCCCTTTCCTTCCACCGTATCCGCCGAATCCGCCCACTCGCCCTGCACCCATTCCAGATAGGCCAGACGGGGGCAGTAGACGAACTCGTTGAGCATGCGCGCCGGGATGAGTCCTGGCGCTCCAGGACGCACGTCGTCGGACATGGCGGGCCCCCTAGTCTGCGGGCACAAACAGGCCGAGGCCGAAGTGGCAGGCGTAGCCCAGGGCCAGTGGCCCGGGCACCGGTTCGGCAAACTCAATCTCGAAGCCCTTGCCGAAGTCGTTGCCACGCCGGCCATTACCTAGCACGCGCTGCTGGCGAAAGTTTCGCCAGGGGAGTGTGCGTCCGTTCAGGGAGAGAGCCTCTACGGTTTCGATGCGCACCGGGGCTGGCAAGCCTCTCCGTTCGAGCTCCTCGCGTAAGTTCATTTCCGGGAGCTGTTCTCGGGGAAATGTATCCCGCTTGGAGCCATATTTTTTGTAATGCCGTGTGACAATGAAGGGCGTGGCCGAGCGCCAGCGCCGGGCGGCGGGGGCCTTCTCCTGTGCACCCAGCCAGACGACATGCATCTCTATGCCGCCGGGGCCACGTGTTTTGCGCCATGCGTCCAGCGCGCGCAGTTCATGAGGACCGAACCCTTTGGCAGCATACAGGATGAGGTGTTCCAGTTTGCCATCGCCATCCTCATCGACAGGCAGGAAGAACGCATGGTGATGTTCGGTGGCGGGTGTTCCATTGGTCTGTTTGCCGGAGAAGAGGTCTGAGGCCGCGCCATCGAACAACTTACCGAAGATGCCTTGCACGCGCCGGCGCGCCAGTTCGGCCACATACACCGTCTCGGTGACGCGCGGGAGAACCGGGCCGTCAAGGGCGAAGCGCAGCAAGCATGGGCGGTTTTCTGCGCGCACTCGGCGCTGGTGGGCCGGGGGTGGCGGCGTCAGGGCGTTCGCTGGCCGCAGGTAGGTCACCCAGCGCGAGCCGGGAGGGTCAGACCAGCCTTCGGCGTGCAGGTCGGCGGTCTCGGCCAACAGATTCCATTGGGGATCGGGTTGGTGCGCTTTGCGGCCGTAGCTCCATTGATTCCAGTTGTGCGGGTCGAGGCAGAGCACGCGTACGGCTTCGGTGCGTCCGGCGGTGGGGCCATGAATTTCGCCGGTCTCTGCATCTACCCAGGCGCAGGGCATGCCGTTTAACGCATCCCAGTTGGCGAGCCGCGCCACACACCAGGTTTCGGCGCGGCCCAGGTAGTTCAGCCGGCTCAGCACGCGCCCCAGCGCCTCCTGTTCGGCAGGCGTGAGGTCCGCTTCGGGCCAGGATATTCCCAATTTGGCATCGGTGGTGAGGGCGATGAATCCGTCGAAGACGAGGTCTGCATCGCCTTTTATTTTCTGGGTCAGGTAGTGCCGGGTGTGGCCGAGGGTGGCCGGCGGCAGTTTGTAGAGAGGCGGCGCGGTGAGTTTGGCCAGCGCGGTAGGGAGGTGCGCGTTTACCAACGTATCGCTCGCCAAGGTACGCTTCCACACCGCGACGAAGGCGCGCAGCAGACGCCATGGCGCTGGTGGCCAGTCGGGAGTGGCCTCGTTGACGTGCCGCCTCCAGCCGGTGGCGTGATAGCGTCCGTTGGGAAAGGAGAGCGCAAGCGTGACTGCCATGATGATCGATCCTTTTTCAGGGGTGGGTGCAGTGGTGTTCGCCAATGCCGCAGGGGGACGTACTATACCCCCTCTGCTTCCTCTCCTTCTTCCTGTTTGTTCTTCTTGCCTTTGGAACTCGTTTGCTTGGGTTCGTATCGCACCGTGGTCACGGCGGGATCGGCGAACAGCCCCTTTGCGGCGCACGTAGCGATCAGACCAGGCAAGGCCGACTCCAGCTCGGCCAGTGTGGGCAGGGTGTAGCCGTCCGGGCGTGTCACTTGCAGGGGTGTTTTGACTTCGAGATCGCAGGCGGTGCGCAATCTCAGGCCGCGCACCAAAAAGCTCTGCACTTTGAAGAGCGCTAGCGCAATCAGCAAGTTTATAGCTTCTTCGGGCAGCCCATAGCCACGCAGGAGCGCCAGGTCGAGGTTGAAGTAAGCGGTGATGTCTTCGGCCACGAACTCGGTGCGGTGGAAAGGTACATTACCAAAACCCTGTCGGGTATCGCCCGACGGATTGACTTGGTCGTTTTTCACACCGCCGCTCTCGGCCGGACGCACATTGCGCGCTTCGATGAAGCCGGAGAGCGCGCGCGTGAGGCGCAGACGCCCACCGGCGAGGTTGCTTTTGGCAATGAACACGCCGTGCAACACAGCGTTGATGTCGTATTTGCAAACGACTTTTGCCAGACCAGCAATGTTCACTGGCCTATCGCTATCACCGGTCTCCCTTTTCAAGAGATCGAAAACGGTGGTATCATTGCTTTCGAGAATGTACGGTGAGTTCAGACGATGCGCTTCCAAGACAGAGGCGGTAAGGAATTGCCCGCTGGTGTCGAGCACTTTGATGTATGGCAGGCCCTGGAGACAGGCGACAAGGTCGTTGGCAGCGTCATTCCATCCGGCAGTTTCCATGCGGTTCGCCACCGATTGGGCCGATTCGACGAGGAGCATCTCGGTGCCGTCGGCCAGGGTGTAGCGCGCCGCGCCCAAATCCGGGAAGCCGGTGGGCTGGAAGCGCTCGCCCTGGAGGGGCTTGAGACTGGCTTGCATGAGCAGACGGGTTTCGTTTTTGAGCGGAGAAAAATCGAGTGTCATATGCGTGTCTCCTTTTTCGGCAGCTCGAAGGGGTTGCCTCCAAGCTGCGGGTTGAAATTACCACGTTGCCTCTTCGAAGACGTCCTTTGCCACAGCGGCACGCAAAACCAGTGACGCGAGCCGCTGTGGTTGGGAAATTGGAATGCTGAGCGCTGCCGGCAAGCGCGCCAGCATCGGGCCGGGCAGGGTATAGTCCATCTGCCGCGCGCCGCGCCCCGACATGGGGCCGGGCATGGGCACATAGCCGGAAGCGCGCAGGCGCCGCGCAGCCGTTTCGCAAGCGGCGTTCAGGCGGCCGGCGCGCAGGTGCGTGAGGGTGCTCGGTTCCGGTTTGACAGGTTTATCGCCCTCTGTCCTCAGTGCGTGATATTCCGGCAGGAACAACAACTTGAGCAGTGCGTAAGCGCGTGGGATGGGTTGTGGTGTTGGGGCCGACCGGGTGAGGGTGAGGTCTTCCCAACTGGCGTTCTGCACATCAATCAACATCAGCCCCCACAGCCATTCCGTCAGGCGATCGTCGTCCACCTGACCGGCGAGGAAGGCCGTGATGTCGTCTGCGTCGGCCGAGAAGCGCGATTCGAGCGGCAAACCCTTCAACCCCAAACGGGTTGCGTCCATCAAACGGCGTTCCAGCACGGCTTGCAAGTTGCGTGGCAGGTCAGTGCCGCCCCACACGGTGGCATAGCGATCTTGTGGCTCGGCCCACGTCCAACCCCATTTGGTAGGCGAGACGACTTCGAGGTTGGTGCGCAGCGCGCCTACGCCGCCGGTGGCGCGCATGGCCGCCAGGGCCAGCGCGATGCGGAACTCTGGCGAGTCTTCCTGCGCCGCAGTCAGCCATGTTTTGGAAAGCAATGGAACAGGGCTGACCGCGTACTTGCTCTGGCCGATGATGCCGGGTTTCTGCGCATTCAGGGCCAGGGCGTGCTCGCATTGCCCCAACGCGCGCACAATTTCGCCGAAGCGCATCGCGCCGCCGAAGCGGCAGTAATCGAAGATGGCTTCGTCGAGGCGGCGCAGGGCAGCGCTGAAGCGCGGCTGGACGTTGTCGCCGGCGCAGGCGCGCCGGAAGCGGTCGAGCCAGTCATCGAGCTCCACAAGCAAGCCGGTGTGTTCCGCTTGGACATGCGTGTCAAAGCCTCCCAGTGACACTGCGAGATACGCCTTGCCGCTCCGCTTGAGAAAGCCATAGCGAGCAAATCCAGATAGACCCCGGTCAACGCCCAGCCCGGCGACGGCACGGGCAAAGTCCACAGCGTTGCGCGCCTGGCGCTTGCCGATCTGCGCGCGCCCTTCGGCAAAGACTTGACGGACTTCGTTGAGTTGCGCCGGGTTGTTCCAGAGAGGGAGCCAGACTTCACCGCGTGAGTCTTCACCTGGGTTGAGAGAGCCGTTGCCGACTGCGGTCATATTCACGGTGAACGGAAAAGAGCCCTTCTCCCCGGCGTGGGCATCCAACCGACGTGTGACCGAGCCGGCCATCAGCAGCGCCCCCTCCAGCATGAGCACGTACTCCCAGGGGTTGACCTGAGAAATGCCCTCCATGCCTTGTCCGGCGTTGGGGCCGCCTGCGCGCCCGGGGTCAAATTGTCCGACGGCAGCCGACATCAAATCTCTGGCCGGCTCGCCAAACAGTGCATTTCTGAGCCAGACTTTTGACTCGGGCGCCAGCGCTTCACCGGCAAAACCGATTTCCACCAAGCGTTGCATCAGGTTTTGGGTGAAATCAAGACGGCCATCGTTGCCGCCGCTGCCAAGAATGGGAGGGAACTTCTGCCCCTCGTTTTGGAGAACAATCGCGCTATCCATCCAGGCTACGAACTCATCCGGCAGTTCGCGGCGATAGCGCCGGAGCAGGCGATCTTTCGCTTCATTTTGTGGCTTGCTGGTCTGTTTCAGCTCCTTCAAGATGCTGCGCACCTGGGCGATGATTTGCCGGTAAGGGGCGAGACGAGGCGATTTACTCTTCGAAATTGCTTCTACAGCCTGCTTGTTATCCTTTTCGAAAAAGCCGCTGCCACCTGCCCATGGCGCCACAATCGGCGTGGGCGTGTAGCGTTGCTGAAAGAAAGCCAACAGCTCCGCCTCGCCCAGTGATGTGTGCAGGACGAAGGTATCTCCCTCCCAGGCGGCACGGGCGGCTGGATCGGCCTGCTCGGCCACCAGGCGGAATACGCCCAGCGCTTTGAGGTACGACATCAATGGCTCAGGTCGGCAGCCGGGCAAGCGAATTTTGTTAGTCATTAGGAGACCTCCGGGTGGGCTTTGGCACTGGCGCGGCGGTCGGCGGCGCACAACAGCGCTTCGAGGTAAGCCAGACGGAACGGGCCGTAATTTTCCAGCAGTTGCAGTACGCGCTCGGCCCAACTGGGCCGGCCGTCCTCGCTGAGACCGAGTTCCATCGGGGCGAGCGAGAAGGTGACTTCAGGCGCGGTCACGCCGCCACCCAGCTTCACGGGCGGCATCCGGTCGCCCTCCCACACGCCGCGCGCAAAGCGTTTGCCGTCGGGCGCGGGCTTTTCGCCGGGCAGCGAGCGAATGGAGACGCGCACCTTCCCATGATGAGCGGCGACGAGATACCAGGCGAGATCAGGATGGCCCTGGGCCAACATGGCCAGCGCACTGGCAAGTTCATGGCGGAAATGGGGGTGTTCGTAGGGTGCGCTACGACGCGCGGACTTGCCCCAGCAGTGCAGTGCATCTGGCAAGTCAAAATCCGGTTGGGCAGTGGCGGTAAGCGCGTTTTGAAAGACGTAGTAGGCCTTGCCCCAATCGTGCCAGCGAGCGGCGTGGCGCAGTTGGCGCATTTCTTCTGCTGTCAGCAGGTTGCCCAAGGCCTGAACGATGGCGTCCATCTCCTCCACCACCTGATTGGTGTGCGCCGCGATGGTCTGCCAGATTTTGCGCTCGGTAGACCAGGGATCGCTCTCGTTGCCTTCTGGCTTCTGGCCTACGCTACCCAGCGGCGTGACGGGGGCGGCAAGGCTTATGTCGAAGCCTTTCTCGGCAGAGTAGCCACCAACGCTTGCATGGAGCAGGTAAATCTGGCCGGGGGTGATCCGCTCGGCGCGCGTCCAGCGATCCTCGAGGAAGTCCCAGCGCCAGCCGTTTTTGCTCAACCAGTCGCGTGTTTCCTTGTTGAGCGGTGTGGGGCAGAGTTCATCGCGGCCTGGCTCTGGCTGTGGCTCTGGGCGATTGGGGGTGTCACCCTCCCAGTCCCGCCAGAACACCTGCACATCGTGTTCATCATTCTCGCGGATATAGAGCGAGATATCGATATCAGCGCCGGTCAGATCGGGTGTCGTGTCGAACAGTTCCTCGACGGTGCGGCGGCGGATGACGTGTTCGGCGGCGTAGGGATACAGGGCCGTCAGCCGCTTCTCCGGCAGCTCGGCTAGATAGTCGTGCAGGGCACGTGGGCCAACCTCGCTCAGCGCCTTGAGCTCCTTGCGGGCGGCCTCCAGTTCTTCGGGCGTGTAGGGCGCGGCGCCGCCTTTCTTCCCGGTGTCCACATCCACCCAGAAAACCTCCGCCTGCTCGAACTCGCCCTTGCGGTTGCACCGCCCCACCCGCTGGACGAACGAGGCCCACGGCGAGAGTTCAGTGAACAGTGTGCGCGCCGAAATGTCCACGCCGGCTTCCACCACCTGCGTAGCGATGACAATGCCGCCGCTCTTTTCCATCTCCAACAGTTGTTGCAGTTTGGCCTTTCGTTCGGGGGGACGGAAGCGTGAGTGCAACAGGAGCAGATCCGGCGCAGGCTCAGATGGCGGTTGCTCGGCGGTCTTTTTGCCTTTGCGCGGCGTTGGCCGAGTTGCCGCCCTGAGCGCCTCGTACAGCGCCGCTGCTTTCTTCACGGTGTTCACCACCACCAGTGTCAATTGACCATTCTGGTGCGCGCTGTGGATTTCCTCGGCCAGCTTCTTTGGGTCATCGGCCATGTTGCGGGCTTTGCTCAATGCCTTGCAGGCATTCAAGCGCCGGGCAAGATCGCTCGTTGCGTCTTGCCACTCGTCATGCATCAGTCCATGCAGATCCAGGCTGGCCACCTTGGGGCGGAAGTCCACTGTCGCCAGCCATTCCGGGCGCAGGGTGGCGGAGACCCACAGCGTAGGGCTCTGGCCCCACACGCCAAACTTCTCGCGGAAGGCGGCCAGCTGTGCGCTGGTGGCCAGGCCGCTGCCCATGAGCTGCACTTCGTCGAACACCCACAGGCAATCATTGTTGAGGAGGCCATACGGCAGGGGCCAATGGGCGCGGCCCAGCGCGTAGCCGCGGTTGAGGGCGCGCGAGAGCAGCATATCCTGCGTGCCGATGAGCACGGCCTCGCGCTCAGGATATAAATCCCAGTCGTTGTCCGTTTCGCCGCCCATCAGCACATGGACCCCAATTTCCTCGGCCAGTTTCAAATTGTCCATCCAACGTCGCACGCGCGCTTCGGTTTGCTCCACCAGCACGCGCATCGGCAGGCAATAGACCAGCCGGCGCGGCGTTTGCTGGCGCGTTTGGCTCTCTGCAAAGCGCCGGCGCCACAGCCAGGCGAGCACGATAGCTTCGGTCTTGCCGGCGCCGGTGGGCGCTTCGAGTAAGTCGGGCCATGATGCGCGCTGGGCCAGATGGCTTTGATAAGGATATGGTCGGCAGCCTGTGGCGCCTTGGAACATCTCGTCAAAACATGCAAATAGCATAACGGGCTCCTTGGAGAGATTCATGGCGAGTCCCCTACCACCTCCTCGGGCTCAAAACCTGAGCCTGCGGCATCTTTGGGGGCGCCCTGCGTTGTCGCGGGGTGCGGCTATGGCCGTTGCAGTGGGCCGTGGGCGTCCGGTGCACTTGGGCTCCTGGCGTGGAGCATGGTGGGTTCTCCCGCCTTTGGGTTCATGCGGCGTGCTTCTAGCGGAATACGCGGCGCGGTGTCCACGACATCGGGAAATCGGACTCCACGCATTGGGGTTTTGGGTTGCCTCGGCCTGCGCCTTGAGGTAGCGGACGCTACCGTTTTCGATGGAGGTGCGGCGATGGAGACACGGACGACGTCCATTCCCGGGGTAGTGCTGGTGCGGCCGCGGCGCTTTGAGGACGAGCGGGGGGCCTTTTGCGAGACCTATCGCGAAGACGTATGGAGTGCTGCAGGGGTTGCCGCCCGTTTCGTGCAGGACAACACCGCCTGGTCGCTTCGCGCCGGCACGGTGCGGGGACTGCATTTTCAGGTCCCGCCCCATGCCCAGGCCAAGCTGGTGCGGGTAGTGCGGGGGCGAATCTTCGACGTGGTGGTGGATCTGCGTGAGGATTCGCCGACCTTTCGGCGCTGGGAATCTTTTGAGCTCGATGCCGCATCCCGTTGGCAGCTCTTTGTGCCCAAAGGCTTGGCCCACGGCTACATGACCATGGAAGACGACACCGAGGTGGCCTACAAGGTGGACGCCTACTACGCTCCCAACGCCGAGGCCGGTATCCGCTGGGATGATCCGGACCTGGCCATCCCCTGGCCATCGTTTGCCCCCATCGTCTCGCAAAAAGACCGCATGCTTCCCCTGTTGGTGGAAAGGGAACTCTGGTGGGATACGGAGGTATGGGAAGGATAATTGCAATTATCCGAGCAGGTTATATGGTGTCTGGTCTCGTGATTTTTTTCATAAAGTCTTGACAGGGCCAAAGGCTCGTGCGTAGAGCTCGGCATTATTTTTTGTTGTTTTTTCAACATTTCAACGCGGTAGGAGGAGAGGACCGTGGCAAACTCGAAAAGCAGCGTCGTTCTGCCGTTTCTCGTGGGTGTGGTGGCGTCGCTGGTCCTGGGGTGGTGGGCATTCCCCAAGGTCTTGTACAGTCAAAAGACCCAGCCCATCCGCTTCGACCATGTGGTGCACGTGGAAGGTCAGGCCATGACATGTGACCAATGTCACACGTACCGGGAAAACGGCTCCTACGCTGGGCTCCCGACCACAGCGGCCTGTGCGGATTGCCATTCGGACGTGCAAGGAGAGGATCCGGAAGAGCAGCGTTTCGTCACCGAGTACGTGCAGCAGGGCAAGGAAGTGGAGTGGCTCGTATACCAGTACCAGCCGGACAATGTCTATTTTTCCCACATCGCGCACAAGGATATCGAGTGTACCAAGTGTCACTTGGATGTGGCCAACATGAAGAATCCTCCGGTGTACTATGAAAACCGCATCTCTGGATACAGCAAGAACACCATGAAGATGTGGGAATGTGAGCGGTGTCATGCCCAAAATGGCGCCAGTAACGCCTGCTTCGTATGCCATAAATAGAGGAGTGGGACATGGGACTTGATAGAAGAAGTTTTATTTCTCTGGTGGCAGGCGGCGTTGTGGGCAGCCTTGCCACTCCGGTGGTGTGGAAAACCTTGGATGACGTGTCCATCTGGTCGCAGAACTGGCCTTGGATCCCTCGTTTGAAGTACGGCGAGGAGACACTCCTTCCCTCCTTGTGCAAACTGGGTACGGATGCCTATGGCGTGCAGGTGAAGCTGGTGGCCGGCCATCCGGTGGCGGCGTACGGCAACCCCGAGCATCCGCTGAGCCGCGGCGGGATCTGCCCCTTGGGCGCGGCCAGCGTGCAGCTCCTCTATAGCCCGTCTCGGGTGCGCAGCCCCAAAAAGCGCGTGGGTAATTCCTTCGAGGACATCTCGTGGGAAGAAGCCGAGGCACTTTTGGCCGAGCAGCTCAAGTCCGCAGGCAAGGACGTGGCCTTGGTGAGCGGGGATGACACCGGCACGGCGGCCGAAGTCCTGGCTGGCCTTGTGGCGGCCTTGGGTTCGCAGCAGGCCTATTTCATGCCCAGCGAGGGCGCTGCCGCTGCCGCGGCCTTGAAGCTTTTGGGCGGCGACGGTCTGGTGGGCTATGACTTGGAAGGAGCGGACTATGTGCTCCTTTTGGGTGCCGACGCCCTGGGCGCGTGGGGGACGACCCTGCGCAACGCCAAGGCCTTTGCCGATGGCCGGGAGCGGGCCGTGCGCGTGGTGTACGTGGGTCCGGCCATGACCGCGACCGCTGCGGTGGCCGATGCCTGGATTCCGTGTACGCCGGGCACTGAGGGCGTTGTGGCCATGGGCCTGGCCAATATGATCCTGGAGCGCCGTTCGCCGTCCAAAGTGGCGGGGCTGGCGGAGTTCCGCAAACAGGCTGCGGGCTTTACCCCGGACGCGGTGGCCACGCGCAGCGGCGTGGCGGCGGAAACACTGCTGGGCCTGGCCAAGGAACTGCTTGCCGCAGGCAAGCCCCTGGTGGTGCCGGGCACGACCGCGGCCCAAGGGCTGGCGGTGTCCGACGCCGCGGCCGCTTTGGCGGTCAATGTGCTGCTCGACCGCATCAACATGCCGGGTGGTGTCATGGTGCTGCCGTGGGGTCCCAAGGTCGTGGCCGCCGCCCCGGACAAGAAGGCCATGATGGGCCGCGACGTGGTGGGCTATCTGGCCGCCGTGGCTGCGGGGAACGCGCCGGCGCCCAAAGTGCTTTTGGTGCATGCCGCCAACCCCGCCTACGCGCTGCCGGATCTGAAGACCGCACAGACCGCCTTGGATAAAGCCGGGTTTGTGGTGTCCTTCAGCTCCTTCATGGACGAGACTGCGGCGCAGGCGGATCTGATCTTGCCCGATAGCCTCACCTATGAGCGCTACGACGACGCCTACACTCCCTATGGTTCGGGACAGGCCAATTACACCATGGCCGCGCCCATCCTGAAACAGCCGCTCTTCGCCACCAAGGCCGCCGCGGACGTGGCCCTGGGGGTGGCATCCAAGCTGGGCGCCGATCTGGGCTTTGCCTCCTTTGAGGATGTGCTCAAGGCCAAGGCCGAGGCCCTGGGGCTGGATTTCGAAGCCGCGGCCACGGGCTCGGTCTGGTTGGGGACGGAATTCGCCGTACAGCAGCTGGATCTGGCCAAAGTCCAGGCGCCGGCCTCTGCGGCCACTGCCGCGGACCTGACCCTGGTGCCGGTAGCCAATTTGAAGATCGGCAGTCCCAAGGTCGCCACTCCGCCCTTTGGCACCAATGCCATCAGCCCGCGGGAACTCCAGGGCAAAGACATGGTGGTGGCCATGAACGCCGCTACGGCCTCCAAGCTTGGGGTGCGTGCCGGCGACGCCGTCACCCTTTCCGGGGCGGGCGGTGAGTGTCGCGCGCGGGTGCGCATCTTTGAAGGCGTTGTGGACGGCGCGGTGATGGCGCCGCTGGGCCTCGGCCATACCGCATGGGATGCTTTTTCCAGAGGCAAAGGCGCCAATGTGTTTCAGATCCTGGGCACGCAAGCGGACGTGGCGGGCTTTACCCGGTTTGCCACTGCACCGGTGGGCGTGCGCAAGGCCTAAGGCGTCACTTTTCTGCACCCTGGAAAAGAGAAGAGGATAGCAGCAATGCAACATATGGAATTCAAAGTGAAGTGGGGCATGGTCATCGATCTCGACAAATGTACGGGATGCGGTGCCTGTTCCATTGCGTGTCGGGCGGAAAACAACATTCCACCCATGCAAGAT